>JAJYLI010000040.1 GCA_021787855.1 bacterium
GAACCCGGGCCACCCGCCGAGCAGCGCCGTGATCTCCTCGTACGCCATCGCGCACCTCCGGACGCGATAGCATGCCACCCCGCGCCGCCCCTGTCACGCCCCCAGTCCCGATATTCCCGGAAGAACCCAATATAATCGTCGCGCGGCGCGAGGGGAGATGTGATGTCGGATACCGATCTGGGGCCGTCGCCGGCCGGGGTGGGCCGCTGGTTCCTGGGCGTCGCGACCGTCGCGTGCGCGCTCGTGGGCCTGCTGGGTGACGCGCGCTGGTTCGCCGCGTCCGGCGCGCTGGGCATCGTGTGGTGGGGCTGGGACCTGGTCTGGGTCAACGTGTTCGCCCCGCTGGGCGCGATGCTGGCCGGCGGCAGCGCGGGCGCGCCGGAGGCGGCGGAGGAGCCGCCCGCCCTCAGCACCGACGACACCATCCGTCTGCTCGAGCATCACCTCGTGTCCGCCGACGCACCCCGCCACGTGCAGATCCAGGCGGCGCTGCGACTTGCCGAGCTGTACCGGTTCAGCCGGGAGGACGCCGCGAAGGCCGACGAGGTCATGCGCCGGATCCGGGATAAGTACCCTGACGCGGAAGAGTTACGGGGAGTCTCCTAATCTCGCTTCGCCATCCCGTAACCCCTTGCCCCACAAAGCAAAGGGCCGGAGACGCTGCCTCCGGCCCCGATTCTCGCCCATCCGGAACGCCGGCGTCACACCTTGGGCACCATCTGCTCGTCCCGCTCGGCCACCATCGCGCGCAACTCCTTGCTGGGCTTGAAGACCGGCACGGGCCGCGCCGCCACTTCGACCGGATCGCCGGTTCGCGGGTTTCTGGCCATGCGCGTCTTGCGGCTCCGGATCTTGAAGGTGCCGAAGCCCCGGATCTCGATGTTCTTCTGCTCCGCCAAGGCGTCCTTCACCGCATCGAGGAAGCTGTCCACCACGCGGGCGCAATCCTTCTTGCTGATCATCGGGCCGGCCGTGCGCGCGATCTGCGCAGTGACCCTCTCGACCAGGTCGGCCTTGGTCATCAGATCCTCCCGGATCTCCTGGTGGCCCCGCCAACGGGGAACGGGAGGGCTAATGTGGAAGCTTACTCGTTTAATGTCAAGGGGTTGAGGACATCAGGCGTACAAACTCCGCGAAGTGATGCCTCGCATCGTGGGGTCCCGGGCTGGCTTCCGGATGGTACTGCACGGCGAAGACGGGCAGCTCCAGGTGCCGGACCCCTTCGACGGTGTGGTCATTGAGGTTACGGTGCGTCACCTCCAACGCGGGGGCTCCCGGCACGGCGGTCGAGCCCGGCTCCGCCTGGATGGCGAAGCCGTGGTTCTGCGAGGTGATCAGGACCCGGCCGGTGCGGAGGTCCCGGACGGGGTGGTTTCCTCCCCGGTGCCCATAGGGCATCTTGACCGTGGCGGCGCCGAAGGCGAGCCCCAAGAGCTGATGCCCCAGGCAGATACCGAAGATGGGCGTGCCGCTCGAGGCCAGCTCGCGCAGCATGGCCGGGGCGTAGGCGATGGCGGCCGGGTCCCCGGGGCCGTTGGAGAGGAACACGCCGTCGGGATGCCGCTCCAGGACCGCGGCCGCGGGCGTGTCGCTGGGCACGACGGTCACCTGGCAGCCGTTCGCCACGAGCAGGCGGACGATGTTGCGCTTCATGCCGAAGTCGTAGGCGACGACCTTGAAGCTGGCGTCGCCGGGACCCACCGTCTCCCAGGTCCGGCAGGTGACGCGCGAGGCGAGATCGAGCCCCTCCATCCGGGGCGCCGCCGCGAGGACGCGGCGCGCCTCCTCGGAGGGCTCGTCCCCGATCGCGAGCACGCCCTGCATCGCGCCGCGCTGGCGGATCTGGCGGGTGAGCCGCCGGGTGTCCACCTCGCTGATGACGGGGATGCCGAACCCGCCGAGCCACGGGCCCAGCCGCCCGGTGGCCCGCCAGGACGAGGCCTCCCGCGACAACTCGCGCACCACCACGCCCGCCACCATGGGTCGGGGCGCTTCCATGTCCTCCGGGTTGATCCCGTAGTTGCCGATCATCGGCGCGGTGAGCACCACGGCCTGGCCCGCGTAGGACGGGTCGGTGAAGACCTCCTGGTAGCCGCTCAGGTTGGTGGTGAAGACGACTTCCGCGGTGGTGACGTCGAACGGGGCGCTCGTCGCGCCCCGATACCACGTGCCGTCTTCCAGGAGGACGTAGGCCGGGAGCTGCCGCTCGCTCACGACCTCAGTGCGACGGCGCGGGGGACTTGGCCGGCGCCTTGGTCCCGGCCGGGGCGGGCGTCGCGGCCTTGGACTGGGGAGCCTGCTGGCCGCCCAGCGGCAGCGCGGGGCCCGACGATGGCGCGGCGGTGGCGCCCGCGCCCCCGCCCAGCGGCAGCGGGGCCAGCGGCTGCGGGGCGGCCTGCTGCTGTTGCTGCGTCTCGAACACGGAGCGCGGCGTGCCGGTGTGGATGGACATGAGCGAGAGCACGAAGCACAGGCCGAGGAAGATGCCGCCGCCCCACCAGCTCGTCTTGGTGAGCAGCGTGGCCGCCTGGCGGTTCCCGACGAAGGAGTCGGTCGAGGAGGCGCCGCCGAACTCGGCCGACAGGCCGCCCCCCGAGCCGGCCTGGAGCAGCACGGCCGCCGAGAGGACCAGGGCGTCAATCACCAGCAGGACGAGAACGAAAGTGTACATGTGGATGCCAATTTACCGGGTGGAGGCCGGCATGGTCAACAACGGGGAGGTGATGAAGCGATCGCGTGATGCTCCCCGGAGGGCTTACCTGCCCGGTCTCGCAGTCTCGATGATCCTGAGCCAGCTCTCGGCCTTGAGCGATGCCCCTCCCACCAGCACGCCATCCAGCTCTTCTTCGGCCAGCAGGGCGGCGGCGTTCTCGGGGCTGACCGAGCCGCCGTACAGGATGCGGGCGCGGCTCCCCGGCGGGGTGTGGTCGGCCAGCCAGCGGCGGATGGTGCGATGGACCGCCGCCGCGTCGGCGGGCGTGGCGTTGACGCCGGTGCCGATGGCCCACACCGGCTCGTAGGCGACCACGACGCGCGCCGTAGCCGCGGCGTCGAGTCCGGCCAGCCCGCCGGTCAGCTGCCGCAGCACGACCTCCTCGGTGCGGCCGGCCCTGCGCTCCTCGAGCAGCTCGCCCACGCACAGCATCGGAGCCAGGCCGGCGGCGAGGACGGCGCGCACTTTTCGCCCGGTCTCCTCGTCGGTCTCGCCGAACTTGTGGCGGCGCTCGGAGTGGCCCACCAGCGCCCAGGTGGCCCCGGCCTCGGCGGCCAGCGGGGCCGAGATCTCGCCGGTGAACGCGCCCTTGGGCTCCCAGTACACGTGTTGCACGCCGGCCGCGGCGTCGCGGCGCCCGGCGAGGGCCTCCACCACCGCGCCCAGGGAGAGCGCGGGCGGGAAGAAGATCTGCTCGCGGTCCGCCCGCGGCTGGAAGCGCGCCAGCACTTCGCGCACCAGGGCGCCCGCGGCGGCCGGGCCGTGGTTGAGCTTCCAGTTGGCGGCGAAGATCGCGCGGGTCATGGCGTGCGGTCGTCCAGGGCCGCCACGCCCGGCAGCACCTTGCCCTCGAGAAACTCCAGGGACGCTCCGCCCCCCGTGGAGACGTGGCTCACCTTGCCGGCCAGGCCCGCCTGCTCGATCGCCGCGGCGGAATCGCCGCCGCCCACGACGGTCGTGGCTCCGGCCGCGGTCGCCGCCGCCAGGGCCTTCGCGACGGCGACGGTCCCGTGATCGAACGGCGGGGTCTCGAACACGCCCATGGGGCCGTTCCACACCACCGTCTTCGCGCCCGCCACGATCCCGGCGAACGCGCGCTCGGTCGCGGCGTCAATGTCGTACATCGCCCAGCCGTCGGGGACGGCGTTCCAGGCCGCTTCCCTGTTCTCCCCCGCCCGCTCGAGCGAGGGCGCGATGACGCCGCCCGTGGGCAGCGCCAGCTTCGCTCCGGCGCGCTCCAGCAGCTCCTTCGCCATGGCGATCCGGTCCTCCTCCACGAGGCTGGCGCCGGTCGCCGCGCCCTTCGCCCGGAAGAAGGTGTTGGCCATCGCGCCGCCGATCAGGATCCGGTCCACCTTGGGCAGCAGGTTCCGGATGACGTCAATCTTCCCCGAGATCTTGGCACCGCCCAGCACGGCGACGAACGGCCGCCGGGGCGAGGTGAGCGCGCCGCCCAGGTACTCCAGCTCCTTCTCCATCAGCAGGCCGGCCACGGCCGGCTTCAGCAGGTGCGCCACCGCCTCGGTCGAGGCGTGGGCCCGGTGCGCGGAGCCGAACGCGTCGTTGACGTAGAAGTCCCCGAGGGTCGCGAGCATCCGCGCGGTGGCGACGTCGTTCCGCTCCTCGCCAGGAAGGAACCTGGTGTTCTCGACCAGGGCGACGGCGCCGCGCGGCAGCTGCTTGGTCAGCTCGACCGCCGCCGGCGCCGCGGGGTCCGCGATGAACGCGACCGGCATGCCGAGCAGTCGCTCGAGCGCGGCCACGACGGGCTTGAGCGAGTACTTGGGGTCGGGGCCGCCCTTGGGGCGCCCCAGGTGGGACAGGAGCACGATCCGGGCGCCGCGGTCCTTGAGGTCCTCGATGGTGGGGATCGCCGCCCGGAGGCGGGTGTCGTCGGTGACCTTCCCGTCCTTGATGGGGACGTTGAAGTCCACCCGCACCAGGGCGCGGCGGCCCAGCACGGCCGCCGCGTCCAGGTTCTCGATGGTGCGTTTCGCGATCATAGCTGCGCCGCGACCAGCTCGAGCAGGTCCACGCAGCGCGTCGCGTAGCCCCACTCGTTGTCGTACCACGACGACACCTGCAGCATGGTGCCGTCCACCACCGCCGTGCTGAGGGCGTCCACGATGGAGGAGTACGGATTGCCGATGTAGTCGCTGGACACCAGCGGCAGGTCGGACACGTCCAGGATGCCCTTGAGGGGGCCCGCGGCCGCCGCCTTCCGGAACGCGTCGTTGACTTCGGCGGGCGTGGTGGCCTTCTCGACCTGCACGATGAGGTTCACCGACGAGACGTCGGCGGTCGGCACGCGCAGCGACACGCCGTCAATCCTGCCCTTCACCTCGGGGATCACCAGCGCCGTCGCCTTGGCCGCGCCGGTGGTCGTCGGGATGATGCTCACGGCCGCCGCCCGCGCCCGCCGCAGGTCCTTGTGCGGGAGATCGAGGGTGTGCTGGTCGTTGGTGTAGGAGTGCACCGTGATCATGTAGCCGCGCACCCAGCCGAACGCGTCGCGGATCACCTTGACCACCGGTACCAGGCAGTTGGTCGTGCACGAGGCGTTGGAGATCAGGTGGTGCTTCGCGGGGTCGTACTTCTGGTGGTTGACCCCCATCACGATGGTGATGTCCTCGCCCTTGGCCGGGGCCGAGATGACCACCTTCCTGGCGCCGGCGGCGAAGTGGCCCGCGCACTTCTCCTTGTCGGTGAACTTGCCGGTGGACTCGAGCACCACCGTGGCGCCGAGGTCCTTCCACGGCAGCCTGGCCGGATCCCTCTCCGCGGTGACCATGATCTTCTTCCCGTTGATCACCAGGTGGTCGGGGCCGGCGGTGACTTCGCCGTCGAAGGTGCGGTGCACCGAGTCGTACTTGAACAGATGCGCGAGGGTCTTGGTGTCGGTGATGTCGTTGACGGCGACGAACTCCAGGTTGCTCCGCGGCTGCTTGAGCGCCGCGCGGAGCATCAGACGCCCGATCCGTCCGAACCCGTTGATGCCTACCCGGACTGCCATGTCTGCGAACCTCCCGTGCACGTGAAGAGAGAACTACGCCGGCACCAGCGCGCGGGCGAAGGTCACCGCGCCGATCCTCGCCGGCGCGAGGGCGGCAAGCGCGCCGGCCGCCGCTCCCAGCGTCGCGCCGGTGGTGAGCACGTCGTCCACCAGCGCCACCCGCGCCCCGTCCAGCCGCGGCCCCGTGGCGGCGAACGCGCCCTGCACGTTGTGCCGCCGCGCCGCGGGCCCCAGTCGCGTCTGGGTCCCCGTCTCGCGCACCCGCTGCAGCGCCTCCACGACGCGCGCGCCGCAGCGGCGGGACAGCGCCCGCGCGAGCAGCGCCGCCTGGTTGTGGCCCCGCGCCCGCAGCCGCGTCCGGCCCAGCGGCACCGGTACCAGCACATCGCACGCGCGGAGCCGCGCCCCCGCCGCGCTCACCAGCCGCGCGGCCATCGGGTCCGCCGCCACGCGCCAGCCGCCGTACTTGAGCGCGTGGACCAGGTTCCGGGCGGGCCCGTCGTCCAGCCACACCGCCGAAGCGGCCCAGGCCAGCGCGTCCGGCCACTCGCGGCAGAACGCGCAGCGGGCGGCGTCCGTCCCGGCGCCGCGCCCCGCCGGCGCCCCGGGCCCGCGCTCCAGCAGCAGGCTCCAGCGGTCGAGCGGCTGCCCGCACCGCGCGCACACCGGGGGCGTGATCGCCCGCATCCGGTGCCGGCACAGCGCGCAGCAGGCCGAGGGGTCGGCCGCCGGCATCCGCCGCTCGCACCCCAGGCACGCGCGCGGCAGGAGCAGCGCCTCGAGCTCGCGCACGCGGGCCCCGACCATCGCCAACATACTACGGGCGCAGAGCATCCTCCACCGCCGCGCGCATGACCTCGACCGGCGCCGCCACGCCGAAGAACCGGACGAACGCCGCCGCCCCCTGCGCCACCAGCACGCCGCGGCCGTCCGCCGCCGCGATGCCCAGCGCGCGGCACCGCGAGACCAGCGGCGTCCCTCCCCGCGCATAGACCAGATCCAGCACCGCCGCCGGCCGCAGGCGCCGCAGCACGGCCTCGTCCATGGGGAGCGGATCGCTTCCCTTGAGGCCGAGCGGCGTGGCGTTCACGACCAGCGCGCCCGGCGCGCTCTCGCCCGCGCTCCACGCCCGGCAGGCGATTCCCGCGCCTGACGCCCAGCGCGCGAACTCGCCCGCGCGCCCGGCGTCGCGCGAGACCACCTCCACCTGTGCGCCCGGCCACCGGCCGGCGACCGCGACGGCCGCGGCACGGGCGGATCCCCCGGTGCCGATCACGACGGCGCGCCGCACCGGGGGAGCGCCCTCCCCCGGGAGCGCGCCGGCCTCGGAAGCCACGGCCGCGACGTCGGTATTGTCGCCTGCAAGGCGCGCGCCGTCCCGCCACAGCGTGTTGCACGCGCCGGTCCGCCGCGCGGCGTCGGAGTACTCCACGCCGGGGAGCGCCGCCGCCGCGCGCTTGTGCGGCACGGTGACGTTGAGCGCGGCGCCGGCGCCCAGGAGAACGGTCGCGGTGGCGGCGAACTCCTCGTGGCCGACCCGGATGGCCAGATACGCGGCGTCCAGCCCGAGCGCCCTGATGGCGGCGTTGTGCATCGCCGGCGAGAGCGAGTGCTCCACCGGATCGCCGACGACGGCCAGGAGCCTAGTCGTGGCCCGGAGGCGCATCGGACGGCGGAGGGGGAGAAGACGGCGGCGGGCCCGCCGGGAGCCTGGCGATCGCGTCCGCCAGCAGCGCCTCCAGCCGCCCGAAGGTCGCGCGGTACTCCTCGAGGTCGCCGCCGAACGGGTCTTCCACCTGCGCATCGGCGCCCTGGCGGCCGGCGTAGGCCCCGAGCAGAAAGCTCCTGCCGTCGCCGCCCAGCGCCGCGGCCCGCTCGACGTGGTGCGGGCTCATGCCCAGCACGAGATCCGCGCCGGCCACCAGGTCCCTGGTGATCTGCCGCGCGCGGTGGGCCGAGAGGTCGAGGCCGTGCTCCAGCGCGATCAGGTACGCGCCCTCGGAGGCCGGCGCGCCGTCGTACGCGGCGGTGCCGGCGGATTCGACCGCCACGTCGCGGCGGCCGCCCGCGTCCAGCAACCGCCGCGCGATGGCCTGCGCCATGGGGCTGCGGCAGATGTTCCCGGTGCATACCAGCAGCAGTTTCACGGCCGGTCGGCGAGCGAGGGCACCATGCTGCGGAGCGTCGCCGCGGGGAGCGCCCCTTCGCGCAACAGGCGCGGGGCGGGCCCCGTGCAGTCCACCAGGGAAGACGGCGCCGAGGGGTGCAGCTCGCCGGCGTCCAGCACCACCAGGCTGCCGTCGGCCACCCGGGCGCCGAAGCGCCGCTCGATCTCGGCGGCGGCCATCAGCGACGGCTCGCCGGTGCGGTTCGCGCTCGTCGAGGTGATCGGCGAGCCCAGCGTCGTGATGATCCGGGCCGCGCCCGGGTGCGACGTCCAGCGCACCGCCACCCCGCCCTCCGGCCCCCGGAGCGCGTCGGGCACCCGCCCTTCCCCGCCCGGCAGCACCAGGGTGAGCGGCCCCGGCCAGAACGCCGCGGCGAAGCGCTCGGCGGCGTCGGTGAGCCGCAGCCCCATGCCGGCCAGCATCCCGCGGCCGGCCACGAGCACCAGGAACGGCTTGCCCGGCTCGCGCTGCTTGAGGGCGCACAGGCGGTCCACCGCCGCGGCGGAGATGGCCGTGCCGAAGCCGTACACCGTCTCCGTGGGATAGGCGATGAGGCCCTTGCGGGCGAGGTGCGTCACCACCCGCGGGAGCGCGGCCGCCACCTCCTCCGGGGTGCGGAACGGAATCACGGCGCGCTCCGGGCGACCAGCGCGTCGGCGAGGGCGAAGTCGTCGGCGGTGGTCAGCTTGATGTTCCTCGCGCTGCCCGGCACGATGCGGACCGGGAGCCCGAGCCGCTCGCACAGCGCGGCGTCGTCGGTGGCGGCGGCGCCCGCCTCGTCCGCCCCGGCGCGGGCGTGCTGGTGCGCGGTCTCGAGCATCGCGCGGGGGAAGGCCTGCGGCGTCTGCACGGCCACCAGGCGATCGCGCGGCACGGTGCGCACCACCAGGCCGGCGGTGTCCGTCTCCTTGACCGTGTCGGCCAGCGGGAGCGCGGGGACGGCGGCGGCGCCCTGCTCCGCCACCGCGAGCACGCGGTCAATCAGCTCGGGTTCCACGAACGGGCGGGCCGCGTCGTGCACCAGCACCAGCGCGGGTCCGGGAGGCAGGCACGCCAGGCCGTTGGCCACGGACTGCTGGCGCGCCGCGCCTCCGGCGGTGATCAGCAGGCGGTCGGAGAGCAGCGGCTTCAGCCACTCGGGCGGCGCGGCGGCCTCCGCGGCCGGCAGGACCAGCACGATGGGGCCGACCCGCGGGTGCCGGGCGAAGGGCCGCAGGGCTCGCAGCAGCAGGGGCTGGCCCCCGACCAGGCGGAACTGCTTGGCGGGCTGGCGCGCGGCCCCTCCCGCCCCCGCCCGCTGGGCCCGGACCCCGCGCCCGGCGGCCACGATCACGACCCCGACGTCAGGCGGCGAGCCGATGGGCGAGGTCTCCCAGGTCTTCGACGCGGACCAGCTCGAAGCCCGGCGGCAGCGCCTGGCGCCCGCCGGTCCGCGTCCCCACGAAGGCGCGCCGGAACCCGTGGTGCGCGGCTTCGGCCAGCCGGCGCTCCACGCCGGGCACCGCGCGGACCTCGCCCCCGAGGCCCACTTCGCCCACGAACAGCGCCTCGGCCGGCAGCGCGCGGTCGCGCACGCTGGAGATCAGCGCGGCCACCACGGCCAGGTCGCTGGACGGCTCGCTCAGCCGCATGCCCCCCACCACGTTGACGAACACGTCCAGGTCCCCGAACGGCAGGCCGGCGCGGCGCTCCAGCACGGCGAGGAGGACCGCGAGGCGGCGGTGATCCACGCCCGCGCTCACCCGCTGCGGCGTGCCGAAGCCCGCCCGGGCGGCCAGAGCCTGGATCTCGACCAGCACCGGGCGCGTCCCCTCCATCAGCGCGGTGACGGCGCTCCCGGAGAGACCCTCGTGCCGCGCCGCGAGGAACGCGGCCGACGGGTTGGCCACCGGCAGCAGCCCGGCGGCGGTCATCTCGAACACGCCGATCTCGTCCACGCCGCCGAAGCGGTTCTTGGTGGCGCGCAGGATCCGGTGATCCAGAGTGCTCTCGCCCTCGAAGTACAGCACCGTGTCCACGATGTGCTCGAGCGTCTTGGGGCCCGCGATCCCGCCGCCCTTGGTCACGTGCCCGACCAGCAGCACGGCGGGGCCCTCCTCCTTGGCGAAGCGCATCAGCCGGGCGGCGCACTCGCGCACCTGGCCCACGTTGCCCGGCGCGCCCTCCAGCTCGGCGGTATAGGCGGTCTGGATCGAGTCCACGACCACGGCCCGCGCGCCCAGCCGCTCCGCGTGCTCGATCACCCGCTCGATCGCGGTCTCGGCCAGGACATGCACCGCGCCGGCAGGCTCGGTGAGCCGGTCGGCCCGCAGGCGCACCTGCTCCGGCGATTCCTCGCCGCTGGCGTACAGCGTGGGCACGCCGGCCGCCTCGAGCCGCGCGGCCACCTGCAGCAGCAGCGTGGACTTGCCGATGCCGGGCTCGCCACCCACCAGGACCAGCGAGCCGGGCACGATCCCGCCCCCCAGCACGTAGTCGAACTCCGCCAGTCCCGTCCGGTGACGCGGCGCCCGGTCGGCGGCGATGCCGTCCAGCCGCACCGGCTCGGGCCCCGGCCCGGGCCCGCCCCGCGCTCCCCCGCCCGCCGCGCCGCGCCGGGCGCGCGGCCGCGCCGGTGCCTCCTCGACGAGGGCGTTCCACGCCTGGCACGCGTCGCACCGGCCGCTCCACTTCGGCTGCTCCGCGCCGCACTCGGTGCAGCGGAACACCGAGCGGGCCTTAGCGGCCATTGCCGGTCCCTCCCCCTCCCCCTCCGCCTCCCCCTCCGCCCCTCGCCCCCTCCGCGCTCTCCCGCGGCGAGTAGTTGTCGAAGCGGGTGTAGGCCTTGTGGAAATGCAGCTTGATGGTGCCCACCGGCCCGTTGCGCTGCTTGCCGATGATGATCTCCGCCTGGCCCTCGATGTTCTCGCCGGTCTTGGGATCCTCGGTGCCCGAGTACATCTCCTCGCGGTAGATGAACAGCACCACGTCCGCGTCCTGCTCGATGGCGCCCGACTCCCGGAGGTCGGAGAGCTGCGGCCGGCGGTGCTCGCCGCCCCGCTGCTCCGGGGCCCGCGACAGCTGCGACAGCGCCAGCACCGGGACGTCCAGCTCCTTCGCCAGCGCCTTCAGCGACCGCGAGATGGCGCTGATCTCCTGCACCCGGTTGTCCGCCTGCTCGGGCGAGCGCATCAGCTGCAGGTAGTCCACCATGATCAGCCCGATGTTGTGCTCGGCCTTGATGCGCCGCGCCTTGGCCCGCAGCTCCAGCGGCGTCAGGGCCGCGCTGTCGTCAATCCACAGCGGAGCCGACGACAGGATGCCCGCCGCCCGCGCCAGCAGCGTGTAGTCCGCGTCGCGCAGCATGCCCTGCCGCAGGCGGTGCGCGTCCACCCGCGCCTCGCTGGTCAGGAGCCGCTGGACGAGCTGGGCCTTCGACATCTCCAGGCTGAAGATGGCCACGGGCACGCCCTTCTCGATCGCGGCGTACTGGGCGACGTTCAGGCACAGCGCGGTCTTGCCCATGGACGGCCGGGCGGCGACGATCACCAGGTCCGCGTTCTGGAACCCCGCCGTCTTGTCGTCCAAGTCTGCGAAGCCCGACGGCACGCCGGTAATCGATTGTCCGCCGGCGTGGAGCGATTCGATGCGCTCCATCGTCGGCCAGAGCAGCTCCTTGAGGCGGATGAACCCCTCGGTCTTGCGCGTCTGGGAGACGAGGAAGATGCGCTGTTCCGCGCTGTCCAGGACCTCGTCGGCCAGGCGGGTGCCCTCGAAGGACTCCTGGACGATCCCGGTCGCCGCCTCGATGAGGCGCCGCAGCAGGGCCTTGTCGCGGACGATCTTGGCGTGGTAGTCGAGGTTGGCCGCGGTGGGCACCACGTCCAGCAGGTAGGAGAGGTACTCGATCCCGCCGACCCCCTCCAGCTCGCCGCGGCGCTCCACCTCGTCGCGCAGCGTGACGGGGTCAATGACGCCGCCCCGCTCCATGATGCCCACCATGGCGCGGAACAGGCGGCGGTGGCCCTCGCGGTAGAACATCGCGTCGTCCAGGAGCTCGGCGGCGCGCAGCGCGGCGTCGTTGTCCAGCAGCATCGCGCCCAGCACGGCCTGCTCGGCTTCGGCGCTGTAGGGCGGCTGGCGCCCCGCGAACGGATCAGGCGCTTGCGCCATCGTAGATGCGGCGCGCGTGGCGGACGTCATCCCAGGTCGGACGCTTCCAGTGGGGGTTTCTCAGCAGCGCCGCCGGGTGGTACGTGACGATGAGGGGAATGCCCCGGTAGCGGTGCAGCTTCAGCCGCAGCTCGCCGAGCGCGGCGTGCCCGCCCAGCAGGGCGTGTGCCGCCGGCAGCCCCATCGCCAGGATCACCCGCGGACCGATCAGCTCCAGCTGCCGATGGAGATACGGCGAACAGGCCGCGACTTCAAGCGGTTCGGGCGTGCGGTTGCCCGGCGGGCGGCACTTCAGCACGTTGCAGATGAACACCTGCTCGCGGCGCAAGCCGATGGCGGCGAGGATCTCGTCCAGGAGCTTGCCCGCGCGGCCCACGAACGGCCGCCCGGTCTCGTCCTCGGTGGCGCCGGGCGCCTCGCCCACCACCACCAGGCCGGCCGTGGCGTCGCCCTCGCCCGGCACGCTGTGGGCGCGGCTGTGCCCCAGGGGGCACTTGCGGCAGGCCTCGATCACCGGCACCAGGGCTTCGAGCGTGGCCAGCGCCCGCAGCGGATCGGCGCTGAACAGGTCGCCGCCCGGCGCCGGCGCTTCCGCCACGATGCCGGGCTGGAGCGGCGGGAGCTCGGCCTCCCCGGTGGCCGGTGGCTGCGACGCGGCGCGATCCGGACGCGGTCCAGCCGGCCTGGAGTCCGCCGGCTGACGACCCGGAACCACGGCCGCGGTGGCCGCCGGGGAACCCGTCTGTGACCCGCTGTCCGGACCCGGCTCCCTCGGAGGCAGCACCAGGTCGCGCTCCCCGAGCTCGACGAGCTGCGTCAGGTAGCGCCGCTTGAGATCATCCACGCCTGGAAAGTAGCACCTGGACGCGATCCAGGATGGCTTCGGCCGCGTCGTCCTTGGACTGGAGCGGCAGCGCTTCGGCGCCCGCCGCGGAGACCAGCGTGACCCGGTTGGTCACGGCCTCGGGCCCGGAGCCCGGCGCGCCGGCGTCGTTGGCGACCACCAGGTCGAGCCGCTTGGCCTTGAGCTTCGCGGTGGCGGACGCGAGGAGGTCGTGCGACTCCAGGGCGAAGCCGACGGCGATCGCGTCCTGCTTGCGGCGGGCGCGGGTGTCGGCCAGGATGTCGGCGGTGGGCTCGAGCGCGAGCGTGAGCGCGCCCTCGCCCCGGCGGGCCTTCCGCGCCAGCGGCGCGGCGGGGCGATAGTCGGCGGGGGCGGCCGCCATCAGGAGGACGTCGGCGAGCGGCAGGGCGGCGGCCACGGCGGCGGCCATGTCGGCGGTGGATTCGACCCGCACCACGTCCGGTCCGGGCGGCGGCTCGAGCGCCGTGGGCCCGCTCACCAGCGTGACCTCCGCGCCCCTGAGCCAAGCGGCCCGGGCCAGCGCAAACCCCATGCGCCCGCTGGAGCGGTTGCTCACCACGCGGACGGGGTCGAGCGGCTCCCGGGTCGGGCCCGCGGTGACGAGTACCCGGCGCCCCTCCCACGGCGCGGCGCTGCGCAACAGCCGCTCGGCGTGCGCGACGATGACCTCGGGCTCCACCATGCGTCCCGGGCCTTCGCCCTCGCCCAAGGCGAGCGGGCCGGCGTCGGGGCCCAGGAGCCGGACGCCGCGGGAGGCCAGCAGCGCCAGGTTGGCCCGGGTTTCGGGGTGCGCGTACATCTGGTCGTTCATCGCCGGGCAGAGGAGCAGCGGCGCCCGGCGCGCCACCAGGAGGGTGGTGAGGAAGTCGTCGGCCAGCCCCTGGGCGACCCGGGCCAGCAGGTGCGCCGTGGCGGGCGCGACCACGATCAGCTCGCTCTCGCGGCCGAGCCGCACGTGGTCCAGGGCGCGGCCGGGTTGCCACAGCGAGGTGACGACGGGCCGGCCCGTGAGGGCCTCGAAGGTCACCGGCCCGACGAACTCGGCGGCCGCCGCGCTCAGGACCACGTCCACCTGGGCGCCGGCCTCGGTCAGCCGCCGGGCCACCACGCACGACTTGTAGCTGGCGATCCCGCCCGACACGCCGAGGACGACGCGTCGGCCGGCCAGGCGGCTCACGCCTCCTGCCTGCGCCGCCGGGTGATCTTGTACTTGAGGTCCCCGATCGCCAGCTCCTCGAGCGACGTCGTGGTGAGCTTCTTCTCCCGCTCCACCGCCCGGTCCTTGGGGAATTCGTTCACGTAGCGGGCGAACTTCGCGGCGACCAGCACGCCGATGTACTTGTTGCCCGCGCGGTGCGCGATCTCCGTGGGCGTGAACACCCGCATCAGACTCCTCCTTGCCGGCCCTGCAGCCGGTCAGCCAGGCTCCCCAGGTCGCGGCCCAGCTCCGCCACGACGTCCGCCAGCTCGGGGTTGCGGCGCGGCCGGCGGCCCTCCGCGTCCAGAATCGCCGCGACTTCCGCGACCGCCTCGGTGCGGTCGGCGTTGACCACGACGTAGTCGTACTCCGGCGCGACGCGG
This sequence comes from bacterium, assembly GCA_021787855.1. GTDB lineage: Bacteria > Gemmatimonadota > Gemmatimonadetes > Gemmatimonadales > JACORV01 > Fen-1245. The sequence goes on from JAJYLI010000040.1 coordinate 14,493, forward strand.
AGCTCTTCCACCGCGCGGCGCAGCCGGCTCACCAGCGACGCGGCGCGCGTGCCGTCGGGCCCGCCCAGCCGCTGGAGCAGCTCCTCGGCCGACGGCGGGACGATGAACACCAGCACGGCGTCGGGATAGCGCCGCCGGATCGCCCGCGCCCCCTCGATCTCGATGTCCAGCACGACGTGGCGTCCCGAGGCCAGCACGCGCTCGACTTCCGCCTGGAGCGTCCCGTAGCGCGCGCCGCCGTACTCGGCGCACTCCAGGAACTCGCCCGCCTGGACGCGGCGCTCGAACTCGGCGGCGCTCACGAAGTGGTAGTCGGTGCCGTCGCGCTCGCCGGGCCGCGGCGGCCGCGTGGTCGCCGAGACCGAGTAGCCGATGTCGTCGCGCGCCGCCACCAGCGCGTTGGCGATGGTGGTCTTGCCTCCCCCCGACGGGGCGGAGAGCACCAGCGGGAACGCTTTCACTCGAGGTTCTCGACCTGCTCCCGCAACTTTTCCAGCTCGGTCTTCATCGCGATCACGGTCTCCGCGATCGTGGCGTCGTTGGCCTTGGAGCCGATGGTGTTGGCCTCCCGGCCCGCCTCCTGCAGCAGGAAGCCGAGGCGCCGGCCCACCGCGGGGGCGTCCCCGGCCAGCGTCTCGCGCATGGCCGCGGCGTGGGTCTCGAAGCGCACCAGCTCCTCCGTCACGTCCAGCCGGTCGGCCAGCAGCGCGATCTCCTTGGCCACCCGGTCCGGGTCCAGCGCCAGCCCGCCGGTGAGCTCCCGGACGGCGGCGGCCAGCCGGTCCCGCTCCCGCGTCAGGCGCGCGGGCGCCGCGTGCGCCACCCGGCCCGCCAGCGCGACCAGCGTGTCCAGTCGGCCCCGCAGGTCCGCCGCGAGGGCCGCCCCTTCCCGCTCGCGCGCCGCCACGCAGGCGGCCGCGGCGCGGTCCAGCACCGCGAGCGCTCCCGCCGCCTCCGGGGGCGCGGCCGCGCCGTCCTCGCGCACCCGCACCACGTCGGGCAGCCGGGCGATCGTCGCGAGGTCCAGCGTGGCGGGCACGCCCAGCTCGTCCGCCAGGCGCCGCAGCGCCGCCACCAGCGCGCGGGCCTGCTCCCCGTCCACGCTCACCGCGCTCGCGCGGGCCGGCGCCTCGAGCCATCGCCCCGACACCGTGACGTGCCCGCGCTCGAACCGCGCGCCCAGCCGCTCGCGCAGCGCGCCCTCCAGGTCGGCCAGCTCCTCCGGCACCCGGAGCTGCACGCTCAGGTGGCGGTGGTTGACCGAGCGGATCTCCAGCCGGAGCCGCCCGCCGGCGACCGGCCCGTCGGCGGCCCCGAACCCCGTCATGCTCCGGACGCTCACGTGGCACTCATTTCGATCGAGCCAAGTAAGTTAGCACCCCACCCTCAGTTCGTGAACTCCCACTTCACTCCGTAGACCTGGGCCGCGCCCGGCACCTGGATCCCGGGCACCGGGGCGTAGCGCTCCCCCAGCGCGTTGCGCAGCGTCCAGTACAGGGTGGCGCCCACCAGGCGCAACTCCAGCCGGTAGTCGAGGACGGCGGCGCCGGTGAGCGGGATCGGCGTCCCGGCCGAATCCCCGATCACCCCCCGGCCCCACGCCTCCATGGCGACCTCCGCCGTGAAGTCGAACGCGTTGCGCGTGAGGACCGGCAGCAGGCGGGTGCGGAAGGTCGCCGTCAGGCGCGAGCGGTCCGGCGGCTCGTAGGCCGCGTACGTCTGGCCCAGCGGACGCCGGTACCAGCCGGCCAGCGTCAGGAACAGCGTGGGGCGGAGCGTGAAGGCCACCGTCGCCGTGCGCACGGCGCTGTCCGGGTACGTCAGGGCCAGCGGTCCGAAGCTCCCGTCCACCGGGGCGGCGAAGGCCCCGTGCCGCCCGTAGGAGACGTCCACGGCGAGCCGCCGGGTGGTCAGCGAGAGGCCGGCGTCGTAGTCCGTCACCCGCTGCACCGTGTCGCTCAGGATCGCCGGTGCCGCGACGGCCCGGCGCGCGCGCACCGCGCCGTACAGCGCCAGCGGTCCCCTCTCCCCCCCCCAGGGGCGCAACTCGGCCTCGAGCGACGCCTCCGTCGAGTGGCGATGGCCGAGCAGCGCGCGCTCGTCCAGCGTCCCCGCCACCGTGAGCGGGCCGATGGGGTTGGCGGCCGCCCGGAGCTGCAGCTCGAACGGCGTGCCGGTGTCGCGGACCCGCGCCGTGGCCTCGGTGGACCAGTGCTGGGCGCGATAGCCCAGGATGGCCGCGCCCTGCACTTCCGTGCGGCTCAGCCCGGCGCTCGAATCCGAGGAGGCGCTGCTCCCGGCCAGCACGTCCAGCCTCATGCCCATCCCGTCCGCCCGCGACGCGGCGTAGCCCCGCACGAACACGTCGGTCCGGTGGTTCCGGCTGCCCGCCGAGCCCCCGAGCCCCGCCTCGGTGAAGGGGTTGCGGTTCAGCGACACGCTCAGCGCCTGGTACTCCACGCCGAAGCGCGGCGAGGGAATCCACGAGCCCTTCCCCCACAGCGTGAGCCGGTTGGAGCCGGACGCCCCCGTGACGCCCCCGCCGGTGGCGAAGGACTCGACGCCGACGCCCAGGCCCGTGCCCCCGCTCCAGCGGTTGAGGTAGCGGATCCGGTAGGTGTTGCTGCTGGCGTCGCCGGTCCCGAACGAGGTCTCGGTGCGCGGCCGCCGCGTGGTCTGGTCGTCCGAGTACAGATACACCCGCAGCACCGTCGGCAGGACCTCGACCTCCACCCGCTTGAGCAGCCCCAGGCTGATGCGGCTCAGATCGAAGCCCGTGCTGTCGGCGCCCAGGGGGTCCAGGGCGAAGCCGTCCCAGAACAGCTCCACCGAGGCGGCGCCCTGCCCCGCGTAGGACACCGTCTCCGGCTGGCCGAGCCAGCCGCCGCGCACCAGGAAGACGCCCGGGATCCGCTCCAGGAGCTCGCCCAGGGTGAGCGCCCCCGAGTGCCACAGCTCCTCGCGGGTCCACACCACGCGGCCGGAGGCCGGCAGCGGCCCCGGCGGCGAGCCGAGGCGGGGCAGGTCGGGCAGGAAGCTGTCGGGCGACAGGGAGTCGGGCGGCGCGATCGTGTCCCGGGGCGCGCGCGCGGCCGGCGGCGTGGTATCGGCGGCGGCCGCGCCCGCTCGGCCGGCGGGCGCACCGGGCGCCGGCCGGGCGGGCGGGTTCTGCCCGCGGGCGGCCGGAACGAGGGGGGAGGCGCACGACAGCGCGGCCGCGAGCAGCACGCCGGGGCCGCGCCGGGTCACGTCAGCGCGCGCGGCCGAGCAGGAACTCCACGAACAGGCGCGTCGGCACGCCCGCCGGCCCCTTCGGGAGCGGCGGCGTGTCGGCCTCGGTGTAGGCGGTTCCCGCGACGTCAATGTGGACCCAGGGGTACCCTTCGGCGAACTCCCGCAGGAACCAGCCGGCGGTGATGGTGCCCGCGGGCCGGCCGCCGCTGTTCTTGACGTCGGCGATGTCCGACTTGTTCTGCTCCCGGTACTCGTCGAACATCGGCAGCGGCCAGACGCGCTCCCCGGCGCGGTCGCCCGCGCGCCGCACTTCCTCGAGGAGGGCTGCGTCGGTGCCCATCACCGCGCTGGCGGCGTGCCCGAGGGCGATCACCGCCGCGCCGGTCAGGGTGGCGGCGTCCAGGACCGCGGCGGGCTTGAAGCGCTTCACGTAGGACAGGGCGTCGGCCAGGAGCAGCCGTCCCTCCGCGTCGGTGTTGACGATCTCGACCATCTTGCCCGAGTGCGCCTTCACCACGTCCGACGGCCGGACGGCCCTGCCGCCGGGCATGTTGTCCGCGGAGGGCACCACGCCGACGACGTTGAGCTTCGGCTTGAGGCGCCCGACGGCGTCCAGGGCGCCCAGCACCGCCGCCGCGCCCGACATGTCGTACTTCATCTCGTCCATCTGCGCCGCGGGCTTGATCGAGATGCCGCCGGTGTCGAAGGTGACGCCCTTCCCCAGCAGCGCCACCGGCGCGTCGCCGTCGCCGCCCCCCCGGTATTCCAGCACGATGAACCGCGGCTCGGTGGCCGAGCCCTGGGCGACCGCGAGCAGCGCGCCCATGCCCTCCCGCCGCATCGCCTCGCGATCCAGGACGGTGACGGCCATGGCGTGGGCGGCCGCCACTCGCCGCGCCGTCTCCGCCAGGTACTCGGGGGTGCACTCGTTGGGGGGGAGGAACTGCAGCCGGCGGGCCAGAGCCTGGCCTTCGGCGACGGCGCAGCCGATCTCGAAGCCGCGCCGCGCGGCCGCCTCTTCCGCGGGAGCGACCACCACGGCGGCCTCGGCCACGGGCGCCTTGCGCTCCTTGGGCGGGGTCTTGAGGTCGTCGAACTGCCACGCGCCCTGCGCCAGCCCTTCCACGGCCACCTGGGCCAGGTCGGCGGCGGTCGCGCCGCCCCGCAGCTCCGGCGGAGCGGCGAACGCGACGACCCCGGTGCCGAGCGCGCGGGCGCGGCGGGCGGCGATGGCCGCGGCGCGGCGGAGCGCCCCGCGCACCGCGGACTCCCGGGCGGCTCCGCCGTCCGCGGGGA
>JAJYLI010000204.1 GCA_021787855.1 bacterium
CGTGGAACCGGACGAACCGCCGCGCCCAGCTCACGTACGCCTGCTCGGTTCTGATGGAGAAGTGGCGCACCCGGAGGGCCCGCCGCAGCCGCGCCAGCAGCTTCGGCTTCGCGGATCCCGCCGGCGATCCGGGCCCCGCGCCGGACGCCGCCGTCCGCGGCCGCCCCGACCCTTGACCCTCCATGGATTCCGGGCCGGCACGCGGGCGGTGCCGCAGGTAGCGCAACGCGCGCTCGGAAAGTACCCCGTCGTCCCCGGGATCGCTCACGCGCCAACGCTGCAAGGCCCGCAACGAACGCCCTCACCGAAATCATGCGCGCCGGGCCATTCCATCGCGCGCCGGGCCAGCAGAGCCATCGCGCGGGACGTTCGCCCGGCCCTCGACCGGACACACGACGGCCCCGGGACCGCGCCGACGTCCCGGGGCCGCCCGTGCGGCTGGCACCTCCGCCAGTCACCGACCTCTCACCCCCTGCCCCAACCCCACCTCACAGCGCGAAGGCGTACAGCACGGCGAGATCGGTGACCGCCCAGGCCCCCAGCGCGAGGTAGAAACGCGCCTGGTGCTGCGCCGGCGTCATCGTCTCCCGCCGCCGATACCACGGCAGCAACACCCACATCCACCCGCCGAACGCGACCGCCAGCGCCAGCCACGGCAGCAGGCCCGCGTACCGCAGCACCGCCCCCACCGCGAACAGGCCGAACGCCGCCGCCGCCGCCCCGATCGCCACGACCAGACTCCACCGGAGCCCCAGGATCAACGCCAGCGTGCGGTCGCCCCGCGCCTCGTCCTCCTCGAACTGGTAGATCTGGGTCAACGGGTAGAGCGACGCGAACAGCGGACAGAAGGCCAGCATGACCAGGCCGTGCATCAGGTCCAGCGGCCGCCCGGTCGCCGCCCAGCCGGCGTACGGCGTGAAGAAGCCGAAGCCCCACATGTTGATCACCCAGTCCACCCCCGCCACCGCCTTGAACCGCAGCGGCGGCACCGAGTAGGCCAGGCTCATCGCGAAACAGGCCGCGTAGGCCACCACGTAGCCCAGCGGCAGCGTGAAGGCGAGCAGCTGCCCGAGCCCCATCAGGCCGACGGAGAACCAGGCCAGGTTCCGCGGCGCGGGCGGCGGCGCCCGCAGGTACCCGATGTCCCCCTCGTCCTGGTCGAACACGCTGTTCAGCGCCAGCGTCCCGCCGTTCAGACCCACGACCCACAACACCAGCGCCCACACCGCACGCCCCACCTCCGCCCCGTGCAGGAAGGGGATCAGCCCCACCGACAGGATGAAGCCGAGCAGCGTGTGCGCGGCCATGATCGGCCACTCGGCCGGCCGCAGATGCAGCACGTAGGAGAAGGCGTCGCCCGGCAGCAGCCGGTAGCCCGTCCGCCGGAACAGGTTCCGGCTGCGCGCGTCCACGGCCAGGCTCACAGGTCCACGGACGGGGTGCGGGCCGGAACGCGGCCGCGCGCGTCCGGCGCCGCGATCACAGCGACGTCTGCCCGGCGAGATGGCGGTGCGCGATCTGGAGCCCCCGCAGCGTGAGGTCGGGATGCACTTCCTCGATCTCCGAGGAGTACTTCGCCACCAGCGGCGCGAAGCCCCCCGTGGCCACCACCCGCGGCACCGTCCCGCCCGGCCACTCGGCCTTGAGCCGCCGCACCAGCCCGTCCACCGCGTCGGCCGCGCCCATGATCAGGCCGGCGCGGATGCACTCCTCGGTGCGCTTGCCCATCGCCCGCGCCGGCGGCACCAGCTCGGTCGCCCGCAGCTTGGCCGCCCGCTTGATGAGGTTCTCGCCGCTCGCGCGGATGCCCGGCGCGATCACGCCGCCCAGGAAATGCCCCTCCGCCGTGATGCAGTCCAGCGTGGTCGCGGTGCCGAAATCCACGACGATCACGTCCACGCCGAAGAGCTGCCGCGCCGCCACCGTGTTCACGATCCGGTCCGCGCCCACCGTGCCCGGCTCGTCCACCTCCAGGACCACCGGCAGCGGCGAGTCCGGCGTCACCACCACCGGCGTGGTCCCGGTGGCGATCAGCAGCGCGTCCGCCACCGCCTCGGTCGCGCCGGGCACCACCGACGCGAGGATGGTCCCCGTCACCCGGGTGATGTCCAGCCCCGCTTGCGCGAACAGCGCGCGGATCACCACCGCCCACTCGTCGGGCGTCTGCTCGGCGCGGGTCGTGAGCCGCCAGCTCCGCTCCAGCTCGTCGGCCGCGAACAGGCCGACCGTGATCTCGGAGTTGCCGATGTCCAGCGCGAGCAGCATGGGTCAGCCGCAAGTTAGAGGTGAGGCGACGGGATAGCCTAGACCGGTATCACCCGCCGGTCAAGCACACCGTCCGGCCGGGCCAGCAGCAGGGCCCCGTCGCCATCCACGCCCAGCGACACGGGCAGGCCACCCTCGCGCGCGGCGCCGCCGTCGTCCTCGTCGTCCGCGCCGTCGAGCGCGGCCAGGTACTGGCGGCGGCGGAACGCCTCGCGCTCGCCGTCGTCCAGCTCCGGCGGCCGCTCCGCCAGGGCCACGAGCCGCGGCGCCAGGGCCGCCAGCAGCGCGGTCCGCGTCACACCGTCCCGGCCTCGAGCCTCCGGCGACGCCGATCCCTCCGGCCCCCCCGCCAGGGCGGACCCGCCGCGCGCCCCCGCCGCGTCGTCCAGCGCCACCGCGGTCGCCCGCACCGCCGGCGCCACGGGCCCGCGCACGTTGATGCCCACCCCCACCGCGATCCAGCCCTGCTGCGCGCCGGCCCAGCGCGCCTCGCACAGCACGCCGCCCGCCTTGCGCCCCGCCACGATCACGTCGTTGGGCCACTTGAGCCGCGGCCGCGCGCCGGGCGCCACCTGCTCCACCGCCTCCACCGCCGCGAGCCCCGCGCGGATCGCCAGCGCCCCGCTGAACGGCCGCACCGCCGGCCTCAAGAGCGCCGCCACCCACAGCCCCGCGCCCGGCGGCGAGTGCCACACCCGCCCCTGCCGCCCCCGCCCCGCCGTCTGCTCGTCGGCGAGGACCAGCAGACCCGACGGCGCGCCCGCCGCGGCCAGCTCGTGCGCCACGTCGAGCACCGAGCCCACGCTGCCCCGCAGCTCGAGCCGCGCGGCCCCCGCCAGCCGCCGCAACGCCTCGGCGTCGAGCCCGTCGTACGTCAGCGCGCCAGGACCGGAAGCCACCACAGCACCGCCGCCCCGACCACCAGCCGCCACACCGCGAAGGGCACGAAGCCGCGGTGCCGCACCCAGGCCATGAACCACGCCACCACCACGTACGCCACCACGAACGAGATCACGAACCCGATCGCCAGCAGCAGCCAGCCGTGCGGGATCACGTGCACGGCGCCCAGCGGGCTCGACGCCGCATGCCACAGCGTCTTGAACAGGTCGTAGCCCGTCGCCGCCACCATCGTCGGCATCGAGAGGAAGAAGGAGAACTCCAGGGCCGATTCGCGCGTCATCCCCACGATCTGCCCCGCCGCGATGGTGGACATGGAGCGCGAGGTGCCCGGAAAGACGGCCGACGCGATCTGGCACACCCCGATCCACACCGCCTGCCCCAGCCCCATCTGCTCCATCTTCGGCGTGGTGACCTTGATCCGGCCCCGCGCGTACAGCGCGTCCACCACCCACATGATCACGCCGCCGATCACCAGCGACCAGCCCATCACCGTCAGGCTCTCGAGATGCTTCCCGATCACCTTGATCAGCAGCAGCGACGGGATGGCCGTGAACACGAAGGCGATCATGGTCAGCGTGAGCGGGTGCGTCAGCCACGACGCCGCGGGCGCCGCCCCGGGCGCCGGCCCGTCCGCGCGCGCCGCGGCGGCGGCGGCCGA
>JAJYLI010000205.1 GCA_021787855.1 bacterium
GCGCCGGCGGCGTCCGGCGTCAGCGCCAGTCCCAAGGCGCGCGCCAGATCCCGCGCGGCTGGCGTCACCACGGCGCCGGGGGGCAGGGCGAGCCGGCGCCCGCGGCGGGCGGCGGCGCGGACGTCCGCTTCGGTGATCGCGCGCCGGGGGCTCACCGGCGCGGGGGCGGCCCGATGGTCGCGGGCGTGTGGTAGAGCAGCTGGATCGTGTAGCGGTCGGCGGAGCTCAACGTCGCGTGGCGTGGCACCGGGTACATCAGGTCCGCGGTGTCGGCGCTGTGCGCCAGCAGGCCGAGCGCGTGCCCCAGCTCGTGGGCCGTGGCGATGCGGTAACAGGCGGCGACCGACGCGCTGTCGAACCCCGCGTACGGCGACACGTAGGCGCGCATGGGGCCGACGAGGGCGGTGCCGGCCGAGTCGAGCGCGAACTGCGTGACCCCCGTGCAGGCGCCGATGGAGTCGGAGTGCACGGCGCGTACTGCGGCCCGCGCCACCGGCAGGAAGGACGGATTCCGGACGATGATGTCGGCGTGGATGGAATCGGAGGCCACGGCGAGCGACAGCTCCCCGCACCGGAACGCGCCGGTCCACAGCGTCATCGCGTTCAGGACGTCGGCCGGGAGCTCGCCGGTGGGCTCCGCATAGACCCGCACCGGCATGTACGACGACGGCCAGTGGAAGGTCAGCGACGTATCCCCGTTGAGGTAGAAGGAATACGCCTGCGCGCCGGAGTCGAAGCACGCGCCGGGGCCCACGTTATCGTGGCAGGCCGCCGCGAGGCCCAGGGCCGTCACGGCGAGCGCGGCCGCGCCGGCGAGGCGGCGGCGGGAGGAGACGGGCGCGCGGGGCGCCGGGACGGGGCGGTGCGGGGAGCGCGGGTGCATGAGCCGGCCCGGGAACGATAACACGCCGGACGCCGTCCGGTGATCCTCCGGCCGGGGAGGCGGCTCAGAACGCGTCGGGAAAGCCGTGCCGGCCCACCAGCGGCACGAAGCGGCATCCGCCGGCGGCGCGGGTCACCAGGCCCCGGGGTTCGCGCACCCCCACGATCAACTCCTGGAGGGCGAGGTCCCCGACGGGGGCGGCGATGCGCCCCAGGGGGGCGAGCTGGGCCAGCAGCGGCGCCGGGAGGTCGGGCGTGGCCGCCGTGACCAGGACCGCGTCGAACGGCGCGGCCTCGGGCCAGCCCAGCGTGCCGTCGGCCACCCGGTACCGCACGTTCGCCAGGCCGAGGGCGGCGACCCGGCGCTCGGCGCCCGCGGCCAGCTCGGCCAGCCGCTCGATGGTGAAGACACACCCGGCGAGGTGCGCGAGGATGGCGGTCTGGTACCCGGAGCCGGTGCCGATCTCGAGCACCCGGTCGCCGCGGCGCAGGCGCAGCGCCGCCGTCATCAGCGCGACCATGTAGGGCTGGGAGATGGTCTGGCCGCTGCCCACCGGGAGCGGCGCGTCGTCGTAGGCCACGTCCGCGAGCGACGGGGGCACGAAGCGGTGGCGCGGAATGGCGGCCAGGGCCGCGAGGACGCGGCGGTCGCTCACCCCCCGGCCGGCGATCTGCCGGGCCACCATGCGGCGCCGCTCGGCGCGCCGCTCGTCACACCGCATGGGGGGCCCGCCCGTGGCGGCCGATCGCTTGCGGGGCGCCCAGGCCGTGCGTACGTTCGCGCCGGGGAGAAGCCGCTTCCGGGGAGACATGACCGAGACCAGCCACATCCGCGTGCTTCTGGCCGGGGACGCCGCGGCGCGGCCCGCCGGGCTGTCGCGAGCGCTCGCGCAGGCCGGGCTCGTGGTGGACGAGGCGCCGCCCGAAACGGACATCCAGGCCGCGGCGGAGGCGTCCACCCCCGACGTGGTGCTGCTGTGTGTCGCGGGGGCGGGGCAGGCCGACCTGGCCAGGGTCCGGCAGCTGCGCGAGAGCGTGCAGCAGTGGTCCGAGCTGCCCCTGGTGGCGGTGAGCACCGACGGGCCGGACGCGCGGCGGGACCTCCTGGCGGGCGGGGCCGACGACGCCGTCGGCGCCCCCGTGGACGCCGGGGAGCTCCGGGCGCGGCTCGAGCGGCTGCTGGGCCGGCGCGCGGAGGTGCGCGAGCTGCGCGAGACGCTGCGCTCCCGGGAGCTGCTGTTCGACATCTTCCAGGAAGTCTCGGCCGCGCTCCGCGCCGAGGAGATCTTCCAGACCCTGGTGCAGCGCGTGGGCCAGGCGCTGTCGCTGTCGCACTGCTCCTTCGTGCTGACCTCGCCGGGGGCCGACCACGGGCGGGTGGTCGCGGTGTACGAGAACCCCTCGGTCCGCGACATGCGGGTGGAGCTGTCGCGCTATCCCGAGATCCAGGAGGCGCTCCGCACCGAGCGCCCGGTCGTCATCCCGGACGTGCAGGGGCACCCGCTGTTCGCGGGGCTCCGGGACAAGTGGGACGCGCAGGCGGTGGAGGTCCACATCCGCGCGGCCGTCGCGCTGCCGGTGTTCGTGCAGGGCACGCCGGCCGGCGTGTTCTTCCTGAGGACGCGGGAGGGCGATCCCGACCTGTCGAGCCGCGATATCGCGCTGGCCGACACCATCGCGCGCGCCGCGGCGAAGGTACTGGAGAACGAGGAACGGCGGGCGGCGATCTTCCGGCGCCAGCTCAATGCCGGCGCGCTGGACGTGCTGACCGGCTGCGCCAGCCTGGACGCGCTGGACCGGCGGCTGCGCGAGGAGTACGAGCGGGCCCGGCGCTACCGGCTGCGCTTCTGCCTGGTGCTGCTGGACGTGGATCAGTTCCGGACCATGAACGACCGCCTGGGGGCGCAGGCCGGCGACCGCATCCTGGCGGACCTGGGGCAGCTGCTGCAGCGCGAGCTGCGCTCGCCCGACTTCGTCGCGCGCTACGGGGGGGACGAGTTCGCGCTGGTGCTGCCGGAGACCGACGCGCGGGGCGCGCGGAAGTTCGTCCAGCGGCTCGACGCGGTCGTGGGCAAGCACGCGTTCCCCGATCTGGGGGGCGAGCACCCCAGCTTCTCCGCAGGGGTCGTGCCGTACCCGCATCCGGAAGCGCTCCGGCCCGAGGATCTCCTGGCGCTGGCCGACGCGACGCTGGCCAAGGCGAAGGGGGCCGGCGACGACCGCATCGCGATCGCCTTCACGCCCGCCACCTAGACGCGCGTCGCCGCGTCCTCCGCCGCCTCGCGGAACACGTTCGCCAGCGTCCGCTCGGCGCTCCTGAGCTCCGAGCGGAAGCGGGCCATCAGCGTGTCGTAGAAGCGCAGCGGCTCGAGGTCGCCTCCCTGCGCCTCGATCGCGCGGCGCAGCTCCTCCACCTGCCCGACGTGGCGGTCCACCGCCCGGGTCAGCGCCGCCAGCGTGCCGCCGATCTCCACCATCATCCGGCCGCGGCGCTCGCGCCGCCCCCGGAGCGCGGCCAGGATCTGGGCGCGGGTCACCAGGGGCGCGGCGCCGGGATCCGGCGCCCGCCGCTGCCTTGGCGCCACGCCGCCCGCGCGATCCCGGTCCGGCCCGGCCTTCACCGCTCCTGGCCCGGGCCCAGGATCCGGCTCAGCACCGAGCCGCGCCGGCCCCGGTCGCGCCGGGTATCCAGCGCGGCCTCGGCGTCACTGACCCGGTGCTCGAGCTTGAGCTTGGCCTGCCGCAGCCGCTCCACCAGCTCGCGCTCCTGCTCCAGCTCCTGCCGCAGCCGCTCCATCTCGGGAGCCGCGGGCGCGGCGCCGGCGTCCGGAGCCGTGCCGGCGGGCGCGGGCGGCGACGGGCTCGTCCCGAGGTCGCGCAAGCGCGACCTC
>JAJYLI010000041.1 GCA_021787855.1 bacterium
CGCCAGCCAGGCCGCGGCAGCCGCCGCACCCGGCGCCGGAGCATCCCGCGCCGGCCAACCCCGTCTCGCGGCTCCACCGCCTGCACCGGCGCGGCCGGTAGCGGGCCGCCGTCGCGCGCCGGACGCCGCCGCTCGAAACTTCTCCGCCGCTGCGCGGTACTGAGTGGTCGCCATGCCCATGACCCTTTCGCTCGCGGGCCGCCGCGCCCTCGTGACCGGCGCCAACTCCGGCATCGGTGAAGCCGTCGCCGTGGCCGTCGCCGCGGCCGGCGCCAAAGTCGCCGTCAACTACGTCGTGCACCCGGAGGCCGCCGAGGCCGTGGTGGCCAGGATCCGCGCCACGGGAGGTGACGCGCTGGCGGTCGCGGCCGACATCGCGGATCCGGGCCAGGTGGCGGCGATGTTCGCGCAGCTCGACCGGACCTGGGGCGGGGTGGACCTGCTGGTCAACAACGCCGGCGTGGACGGCCCGCGCGCCGTGGCCTGGGAGGCCGATCCCGCCCAGTGGCTGCGGGTGCTGCAGGTGAATCTGTACGGCGCGTTCCTGTGCGCGCGGGAGGCGCTGCAACGGATGACGGCGCGGAAGTCCGGCGTGGTGCTGAACCTCACGAGCGTGCACGAGCGCATCGCGTGGTCGGGCTACAGCGCCTACACGGCGAGCAAGGCGGGGCTGAGCCTGCTCACGCAGACGCTGGCGCAGGAGGCGGCGCCGTTCGGCGTCCGGGTGGTGGCGCTGGCGCCGGGGGCGATCAAGACGCCGATCAACCGGAGCGTATGGAGCGACCCGAAGAGCTACGCGGACCTGGTGGAGAAGATCCCGCTGGGCCGGATCGGCACGACGGACGAGATCGGACGGATGGCGGTGGTGCTGCTGAGTGACGCGGCGAGCTACGTCACGGGCACCACGGTGTTCGTGGACGGCGGCATGACGGACTACCCCAGCTTCGAGCACGGCGGGTGAGCGCGGCCCCGCGCGCCGCGCGTGACGGGGGGCTGACGCCCGGCTGACGCCCGCCCCATACTTGGGGCGCCTCCGACCGGGACCGCCCATGCTTGGCCTGGCTCTCGCCGCCGTATTGATGCTGCCCCAGCAGCCCGCCCCGCTCCCGGCGGCGCCCTCGACCCCGCCGGGCCCGGAAGCGCTGCGGGTGTACCTGGATTGCAGCACTCTCACCTGCGATTTCGACTTCGTGCGTACGCACATCACGTTCGTGAGCTGGGTCCGGGACCGCCACGACGCCCAGGTGGACGTGCTGGTGAGCACGCAGGGCACCGCGGCCGGCGGCACGGAGTACACGGTCACGTTCATCGGGCAGCAGGGGTTCGAGGGCCGCGCCGACACGCTGGTGTACGACGCGCCGCCGGCGGAGACGGACGACGCGGTGCGGCGGGGCCTCGCGCACGTGATGTCCCTGGGGCTGGTGCGGTATGCGGCGCACACGGCCCTGGCGAAGGACCTGGAGGTGACGCGGGCGGCGGCGCCGCCGGGCGTGGGGCCGCAGCGCCAGCGGCACGATCCCTGGAACTCCTGGGTGTTCAGCGTGGGGACCTCGGGGAATCTCAACGGCGAGGCCACGTACCGGTACGGCTACTTCTCGGGCAACCTGTCGGCGAACCGGATCACCGAGCGGTGGAAGACGCAGCTGAGCGCGTACGGGAGCTGGACCCGGACGTCCTACCAGCTCAGCGACAGCCTCGGCAACCCGTACTGGTACGTGAGCCCGACGCACAGCTTCAGCTTCAGCGGCCTGGTGGTGCGGAGCCTGGGCCGGCACTGGTCGGCGGGCGTGCAGGCGAGCGCCCAGTCGTCCACCTACGAGAACCGCGACTACAACTACGTCGTCGGGCCGGCCGTGGAGTACGATCTGTTCCCGTACGACCAGTCCACCCGGCGACAGCTGCGCTTCCTGTACGGCGTCAACCTGGAGCGGGACCGCTACGACCAGGTCACGCTCTTCGGGAAGACGGCGCAGACGCTCGCCACCCAGACGGTGACGGTGGCGCTGGCGCTGCGGGAGCGCTGGGGGACGGTGAACGTCTCGCTCAACGGCTCCCAGTACCTCCACGATCTCCGGAAGTACGACGCCGGGCTGTTCGGCGGGGTCAGCGTGCAGCTGGTGCGCGGGCTCTCGATCGGCGTGTCGGGCGACTACAGCGCGGTGCACGACCAGCTCTACCTGCCGGCGGCCGGCGCGACGCAGCAGCAGATCCTGGTGCGGCAGCGCCAGCTCGCGACGCAGTACACCTATTTCGTCAGCTACGGCGTCACCTACACGTTCGGCTCGATCTTCAACAACGTGGTCAATCCGCGGTTCGGCTCGAGCGGAGGCGGCTCGATGAGCTGCTTCTGCTTCTGAGGCCGGGGCGCGGCGCGGCGGAGCCGTAGCGGCCGGGGCGCGAACCGCAGCAGCAGCAGGCCCGCCAGCACCAGCGCGTAGCGCGCCGGGGTGGCCATGCCGGCCTTGACCTCCCACACGAAGTGGACGATGCCCCCCAGCGCGGCCACGTAGATCAGGCCGTGCAGGGTCTTCCAGCGCTTCCCCAGGCGGCGCACCATCGCGGCGCTGGACGTCGCGGCCAGCGGGATCAGCAGCAGGAAGCTGGCGAACCCCACGGTGATATAGGGCCGCCGGGTGATGTCCCGCCCGATCTCCCCGAGGGAGAAGAACTCGTCTATGCCGAACCACGTCAGGAAGTGCAGCGTGACGTAGGCGAACGTGAACAGCCCCAGCATGCGGCGGTAGCCGGCCAGGGCGTTCCAGCCCGTCAGGCGGCGCAGCGGGGTGACCGCGAGCGTGGCGGTGAGGAACGTCAGGCTCCAGATGCCGGTCCGGAGCTCGGCGGCGTTGATGGGGTTGGCGCCGAGGCGGCCGGTCAGGGCGTCGGCGACGAGCACGGCGAGCGGCGCCAGGCAAGCCAGGAACACCGTGGCCCTGACCAGGCGCCGGGCGCCGAACGGCCGGGCGGGAGGGCTCAATAGTCCTTCCGCAGGTCCATGCCCTCGTACAGCGAGGCGACCTGGTCGCCGTAGCCGTTGAACAGCAGCGTCGGCCGGCGGAAGAACTCGCCGATGCGCCGCTCGGTGGCCTGGCTCCAGCGCACCGTGTCCACGTCCGGGTTCACGTTGGCGTAGAAGCCGTACCAGCTCGGCGCGTAGGTGTTCCAGGTCGTCGCCGGCTGCGTCTCCATGAGGCGGATCCGGACGATGGACTTGCCGCTCTTGAAGCCGTACTTCCAGGGGACGTGGATCCGGATGGGCGCGCCGTCCTGGTTGGGCAGCGGGCGGCCGTACAGCCCCGTCACCACCATCGTCAGCGGGTGCATGGCCTCGTCCATGCGCAGACCCTCGACGTAGGGCCAGGGCAGGACGTCGGTGCGCTGGCCCGGCATCTGGCTCGGCCGGTACAGCGTGGTGAACTCCACGAACTTCGCCCGCGACGTCGGCTCGAACCGGGTGATCAGGTTCCGCAGGGAGAAGCCGTTCCACGGGATCACCATGGACCAGCCCTCGACGCAGCGGTGGCGGTAGATCCGCTCCTCGATCGTCTGGCCCCTGAGCAGGTCCTCGAGATGGTACGTGGCGGGCTTGCGGACCTCGCCGGCGACCTCGACGGTCCACGGGCTGGTGACGAGCTGGCCCGCATAACGCGCCGGATCCGTCTTGCCGGTGCCGAACTCGTAGTAGTTGTTGTAGTGCGTGATGTCGTCGTACGGCGTGGGCTTGTCGGCGCCGCTCCCCCCCGCACGCGCGCTCCCGCCTCCGGCCGCGCGGGCCAGCAGGTCGCGTCCCAGGACGGGGACGGCCGCGACGGCCGCGGCGGCCCCCGCCATCGCGATGAACGCCCGGCGGTCGAGGTAGCCCCGCTCCGGCGTGATCTCCGACGACGGAATGTCAGGCGGCCGGCGGATGAGCACGGTGCCACTCCAGCATGGGATTCGGTGGATTCCTGATGAAGGTAATACGAGCCGTGCCCCGCGGGGTTCCCAACCCCGCGGGGAGGCGATGAAGTGGCGGGGGGATGGGGTGGCACTGGGGTGATGAAATGAGCCGAGGCCGCCGGGTGCCGGGGGCGTTTGACAGCGCGCCCCGGGGCCCGTATGCTGGCAATATGCTCCTCCTCAAGCTGATCCAGCAGCTCGTCAAGGCGCTCAATTCGGACGGGACGCCGGGGCAGGTGGCGGCGGGGATCGCGCTCGGGGCGGTCTTCGGCCTGACGCCGCTCCTGAACCTGCACAACCTGGTGCTGTTCGGCCTGGCGCTGATCCTCAACGTCTCGATGGCGGGCGTGTTCCTCGGGTGGATGGTGTGCGTGCCCGTGGGCTTCGCCCTGGACCCGCTGTTCAACGCGCTGGGCGCCTGGCTCCTGGGCTCGGCCGCGCTGCGGCCGCTGTGGACCTGGGCGTACAACGTGCCGGGGCTGCCGTTCACCAACTTCAACAACACCGTCGTGCTCGGGAGCTTCGTCGTCTGGGTCCTGGCGTTCGTGCCGCTGTTCTTCCTGGCGCGCTGGGGGGTGGACCGCTACCGGGCGAAGGTGCTCGAGCGGCTGAGGAAGGTGCGGTTCTTCCAGGCGGTGGCGGCGTCGGGGTGGTACGGCACGTACAAGAAGCTCTCGGGGTGGCGCCCATGAAGCTCTTCCGGTGGAAGGCGCTCATCCCGCTGGCGCTGTTCGTGGCGGTGGTCGTGCTGGCGTGGACGCTGCTGGTGGACCGGCTGATCCGGCTGGGGATCGAAGCGGGGGGGACGGCGGCGGTGGGGGCGCGGGTGGACCTGGCCAGCGCGAGCTTGAAGCTGTTCCAGGGGCAGCTCCGGCTGCGCGGGCTCCAGGTCACGAACCCGGGCAAGCCGATGACGAACCTGTTCCAGGTCGGCGAGATCGTGGCGGACATCAGCCTGCGCGCCTTGCTGCAGAAGAAGTTCGACGCGGAGACGGTGGCGGTGCGGGGTCTGGAGTTCGGGACGCCGCGCAAGACGTCGGGCGCGCTGCCCCCGAAGAAGCGGAGCCCGTCGAGCGGGGCCTCCTCGCTGCTGGAAGCGGCGGCATGGGCCAGGCGCGCGGCGCTGCCCTCGCTCGACCTCGGGGGGCTCGGCAGGGCGGTGAACGTCGGCGCGATCAGGCCGGACAGCCTGCGCACGATCGCGGCGGCGCGCGCGCTGGCGGCGCAGGGCGACTCCCTGAAGGGAGCGTGGGCGCAGCGGATCGCGGCGGTGAACCCCGGCCCGGTGGTGGATTCGGCCAAAGCGCTGGCCGCCCGGCTTCAGGGCACGGACCTGAGGCGGCTGGGCCTGGCGGGTGCCCGCGATGCCGCGAACTCGGTGCGCGCGACGCTGAACGCCGTGAAGGCCTCCAAGGACAAGCTGGCGGCGCTCCAGCACGACGTGCAGGCGCAGGTGGACTCGCTGCGGGGCCGGGCGGCCGCGCTCGACCGTGCGCGGGCGGAGGACTACGCCTACGCGCGGAGCCTGGTGAAGCTGCCGTCCCTCGACCCGAGGGACGTGTCGTCGGCGATGTTCGGCCGGATTGCGCTGGCCCAGATCGCGCCGCAGCTCGCGATGGTGCGGGCGGTCGAGCGCCGCGTTCCGCCGGGGATGCTCCCGCAGCGGCAACCGGGGCCCAAGCGCGAGCGGATGGCGGGGACGGATTTCATCTTCCCGCTGGCGCACGCCTATCCCAAGCTGCTGCTGGAGTTCGGCGAAGGGACGTTCACGCTGCCGGGCCGGACGACGATGGCGGGCTCCTACGTCGGCCGCGTGACGGGCGTGACCGACGAGCCCGCGGTGTACGGGAAGCCGCTGACCTTCCTCGTGCAGCGCAGCGGCGCGACCGCGGGGCCGCAGGCCATCCGCGTGGCGGGCGTGCTGGACCATACGGGGGCCGTGCCGCGCGACTCGGTGTTCGCGCACCTCGCCGGGCTGCGGCTCCCCGCGGCCGACATCGGCGCCGTCGGCGCGCGGATTGACCTGGCGCGCGGGACGATGGACCTGGTCCTCGCGCGGACCGGCGACCAGGTTCGCGGCAGCTGGAGCGTCGGGACCGACAGCGCGGTGTGGTCGCGGCTGGGCGCGGCGGGGGCCGCCACGGGCGCGGCCACGCGCATCGGCACGCAGGCGTGGCTCAGCGCCCTGGTGTGGCGGGCCGTCTCCTCGCTCCGGCACGTGGAGATCCAGGCGGAGATCTCCGGCACGCTCGGCTCGCCGCGGCTCGACGTGTCGTCGAATGTGGGCGGCGAGATCTCCCGGGCGCTTCAGCAGGCGCTCAAGGGCGAGGTCTCACGCGCCGAGGCGCAGGTCAAGGCCAGGGTGGACAGCCTCGTCGGGCAGCAGGTCGCGGCGGCGCGGGCCAAGTTGGCGGCGCTGGATGCCGGCCCCCTCAAGCAGATCACGGGCGAGCAGCAGCAACTGGCCGAGGTGCAGACGCAGCTCGAGCAGAGACTGCGCAGCCTGACGGGGGGTGTTCCGGGGATCAGGCTGCCCTGACGTGCGGGGAGTGAGAACGACGCTTCGAGTCGCCCGCCTCGTCATCGCCTCATCACGCGCATCGGCTCCAGCACCTCCTCGTTGTTCCGATCGGAACAGTCGCTGGCCCGAGCGGCGCAGTTCCAAAGCCGTCGCCGGCAGTCGCGTTTCGCCGATCCGTAGCCCCTAACCCCTGACCCTTGATCGCCTTGCGCCGCGGAGCCGGCATCGCGGCGCCGATGGCCCCGCTCCTGCTTAAGCAAGAGTCGGAACGCTGAAGCGAACGACTCGACGCTGGCGGGGGAAAGCCATGAACGACACGACAACCGGGCGGCAGGAGCGCGCGCCCGTTCTTACCGGGAGGGCTCCGCGGCGGGGCCTCGAGCTGCCGGCCGCGGTCGCGATCTCCTGGTCGCTCGCGGGCGGCATGCTGTTGGGGGGCGCGGCCGTCGTCGCGATGATCGTCACCGACCGGATGAGCGCGCACCTGCTGCTGCTGGGGAGCGCGACCCTGTACGTGATCGGCGCGGTGCTGGGCCTGGTGCACGGCGCGATCCTGGGCGTGGCGGGACGGCCGGAGGGCACGACGGTGCGCCAGGCCTTCGGCGCCATGCTGCACGGCCTGTTCTACTTCCCGTTCGGGCTGCTGCTGTCGTGGGCGGTGGCCGGCTGGGTGGCGGCGATGCCCGTGGCGCTCCTGGGTCACCACATCATCGGCGCGGCGATCTCGGCGCTGGCCTGGGTGGCGATGCTCGCCACGGTCTATTTCGCCGGCAGCACCGCGCTGCACGCGCTGGCGCTGGCGTACCGGCGCTGGCCCGACCGCGTGCCCGGCACGATCATGGTCGGCGTCACGCTGGTGGCGCTGCTGGTGGGCTTCGCCATCCAGCCGCCGACGATCTGGTTCAGCGACGTGCGCCTGACCTACCCGGGCGCCACCGTGCTGGCCCTGGCGGCGACCTTCTGGTTCTACGGGCCGATCATCACCATCGCGTTGAGCGTGCTGCGCAAGGTGCGGCCGATGCTTCCCGCCACGCGGCTTCTGGACCGGATGCACACGTGGCGCGGCGTCCTGTCCCGGACCGGCATCGCCGTGGGGTCCGGCCTCGCCGTCACCCTCCTGGCCGCCCCGTTCTACAAGGGCCCGCTGGGGATCCCGACGGACGTGGAGCGGCTGGGGCTGCTGCCCGCGCTGGGCCTCGCGCTGGCCAACGCGGTGACCGACGAGTTGTTCCTGCGGCTGTTCGTCCTGACGGCGGCCCTTTCGATCGCGGTGCACTACCTCCCGCGCTGGCGCGGATGGGCCGTGGCGCTGGCGATCGCGGTGGCCACGGTGGCCGATATCCTACTGCACTTCCCGGAAATGGAGCAGCTCGGGTTGCCGGGCATTACCACGGTGTTGGCGTACGCAGTGGCCCGGATGGCGGTGCCGGCGGCGCTGTTCGGCTATCTCTACTGGCGGCGCGGTCTTGGCACCGCGGTCGCGGCGCACGCCGCGGCCGGTGCGGCGATCGGTCTCCTCGCTCTGTAACGCTCTCCTGGTCCTGAAGGCGCAGTTCGCGTGCAAGACGGCACGCGGATTGCGCCTTTCGGGCCACAGATGAGTCTGCGCGATCTCTCGATACGCGCCAAGCTGGTGTGGACGGCGCTGGGCGCCCTGCTGGTGGTGCTGGGCGTCGCGACGACGTTGTCGCTGCGGTACTGGCAGAGCGAGCAGTACGCGTTGACGGGGCAGCAGGCGTTGATGGCGGTGGCGGCGGCGCGGGGGCCGGTGGAGGAGGCGCTGGTGCACGGGCAGGTGGGGCTGGTGCGGGAGGAGCTGCGCGCGCTGACGGCGCGGCCACCGGCGCAGGGCTACCGCCTCGTGGCGGCCGATGGGACGGTGCTGCTCTCCAGCGATCACGGGGAGGAGGGGCGCAAGCGCCCGGGGCCGCCGCTGCCGGGCCCGTGGGACATTCCGTCCGGCGGCACGGTGGTCGGCGGTCGCGGCGGCGGGCCGACGATGAGCGCGGTGGTGCCGGTGAGCGGGGTGGGCGGGCCGGGTGGGCGCGCGGTGCTGGAGCTGGTGCTGAGCGTCAAGGGGATCGAGGACGCGATTCGGCGGGGGCGCGCGTTCGGGCTGGCGCTCACGGGGCTGCTGGCGCTGGGCTACGCGGTGGTGCTGGGCACGATGCTGGAGCGCGAGGTGGTGACGCCGATGCGGCAGCTGCGGCGCGGCCTGGCGCGGGCCAGCGCGGGGGAGCCGGGGGTGCGGATCGGGCTGACGCGGAGGGACGAGATCGGGCGGCTGGGCGCGTCGGTGGACCGGCTGCTGGAGCGGGATGATGAGGCGGCGCGGCTGGCGGCGGCGCAGCAGCGGCGCCTGAGCGAGCAGGCGGGGTTCGCGGAGGTGGGGGCGCTGGCGGCGCAGGTGGCGCACGAGATCAAGCGGCCGCTGGCGGGGATCAAGAGCGCCATGGAGCTGATCGCGCAGGAGTACGCGATGAGCGACGCCGAGCGCGAGCTGCTGGGCCGCATTGACGGCGAGCTGGAGCATGTGGACGAGACGGTGCGCGACCTGTTGAGCCTGGCGCGCCCGGTCGGGCTGCACGCGCAGCCGCTGGACCTCAACCACGTGATTGACGGGGCGCTGGCCCGGCTGGCGGGGCTGCCCGCCATGGGGGGCGGCGCGGGCGGGACGGTGCGGGTGACGCGCCGGTACGATCCGGCCCTGCCGGCCATGGAGGGCGACGCCGCGCGGCTGGAGCAGGCGGTGCTGAACCTGTGCGTGAACGCGGCGGAGGCGATGCCCGAGGGCGGGCAGCTCACGGTGGCCACGGCGCACGAGGACGGCACGGTGCGCGTGGACGTGAGCGACACCGGGGTGGGGATCCCGCCGGAGAACCTCGATCGCGTCTTCAAGCCTTTCGTTTCGACCAAGCCCATGGGGACCGGTCTGGGGCTGCCGCTGGTGGCGCGGGTGGTGGCGGCGCACGGCGGCCGGGTGACGGTGGAGAGCGACGTGGGTCGCGGCACGACGTTCCACATCCAGCTGCCGGTCGCGGCAATGGCGGCGCGGCGGGAAGTGGAGGCCTGATGGCGGGCGAGCGGCTGCTGGTCATCGAGGACGATCCGCTGCTGTTGACGGTGCTGGCGGAGCGGATGCGGCGCGAGGGTCTCGAGGTGACGCTGGCCTCGACCCTGGCGGAGGCCCGCGCGGCGGTGGACGCGGCGGACTTCGACGTGGTGCTGGCCGACCTGCGGCTCCCGGACGGCGAGAGCCTCGCGCTGTTGGGGGAGCAGGCGCCGCGCGGCGCGGCGTGGGTGATGATGACGGCCCACGCCACGGTCAGTTCCGCGGTGGAGGCGCTGAAGCTCGGCGCCAAGGACTACCTCGAGAAGCCGTTTTCCCTGGACCGCGCGGTGGCCACGGTGCGCCAGGCGCTGGAGCTGACGGCGCTGCGGCGGGAGGTGGCGGCGCTCCGGGACGGCTCCTCGCGGGCGGGGACGACCGTGATCGGCGAGTCCGGCGCGATGAAGAAGGTGTTCGAGCTGGTGGAGCGGCTGGCGGCGGTGGACGCGACCACGGTGCTGATCGAGGGCGAGAGCGGCACGGGCAAGGGGGCCATCGCGCAGGCGCTGCACCGGCTGAGCCGGCGGGGCGGGGGCCCGTTCGTCAACGTGACCAGCTCGTCGCTGCCCGAGGCGCTGATGGAGTCGGAGCTGTTCGGCCACGAGAAGGGGGCGTTCACCGACGCGCGGACGGCCAAGCGCGGGCTGGTGGAGCTGGCGGACGGCGGCACGCTGTTCCTGGACGAGGTGGGCGAGCTGACGCCGGGCGTGCAGGCGAAGCTGCTGCGGTTCATCGAGGAGAAGACGTTCCGGCGGTTGGGCGGGACGCGGGACCTGGTGGTGGACGTCCGCATCGTGGCCGCGACCAACCGCGACCTGGCGGGGGAGGTGGCGGCCGGCCGGTTCCGGGCGGACCTGTTCTACCGGCTGCGGGTCATTCCGGTCACGCTGCCGCCGCTGCGGGAGCGGCGCGAGGACATCGTGCCGCTGGTCAAGCACTTCACGGCGCACTTCAACCGCGAGTTCGGCAAGCGGGTGCAGGCCGTCGCCCCGGAGGCGCAGGCCAAGCTCACGGCGTACGCCTGGCCCGGCAACGTGCGGGAGCTCCGGAACGTGATCGAGCGCGCGGTGCTGCTGGCCGACGGCCCGGTCATCGGCCTGCGGGAGCTGGCGCCGGAGGTGACCGCGCCGCCCGCGCCGGCGGGCGGCGGAGGGGGAGCGACCGCGCTGGCGCCGGACGGCGTGAAGCTCGGCGACGTGGAGCGGCGGCTGCTGGTCGAGGCGCTGGAGCGCGCCCGGGGCAACCAGTCGCGCGCGGCGGAGCTGCTGGGCCTCAGCCGGCACCAGGTGCGCACGCGGATGCGGCGCTACGGGCTGCTGGGGGCGGCGCTGCTGGCGGCGGCGCTGGCGGGGGCGGGGCCGGCGTGGGGGCAGCGGGGCGGGGAAGCGGGGGCGCGGGGCGCCGCCGCGGGCCCGGCGACGCGGCGCCAGGCGGCGGCCGACGGCTCGTCGCTGGCGTGCCTCAGGTGCCACGGCTCGCGCGAGTTCCTGGAGCGGGCGGCGCCGCGGGGCGAGTTCCGGCCGGTGCTGGTGGTCCGGAGCGACACCGGCGCGGGCTTCGCGCACGCGTCGCTGGCGTGCGTGTCGTGCCACGTGGGCGCGCTGAGCTTCCCCCACGACACGGCCGCCTTGAACCCGGTGGCGTGCACCACCTGCCACGCGGGGGTGGACGGCGCGCTGGCGGGAAGCGTGCACCGTGCCGGGGCGTCGTGCACCTCCTGCCACGGCGCGCACGGCGTGCGCACGGTGGCGTGGCTGGAGAGCGCGGCGGGGCGGGCCTGGCTGGCCGGCGCGTGCGTCGCCTGCCACCCGGGGCAGCAGCCCGCGCCGCACGACGTGCACGCGGCGGTGGCCGGGTGCGCGGACTGCCACGGGGGCCACGGCATCCGGCCGGTGCGGGACCCGGCCACCCACGGGATCCCGGTCGCGATGGAGCGGCACTGCGCCGCGTGCCACGCGCGGGAGGCGGACACGTACCGGGCGGACGCGCACGGCACGCTGGCCCTGGCCGAGGCGGCGGGAGGGAAGGCGGCGCCGGCGGGCGCCGGCACCGCCCCGGGATGCGTGGACTGCCACCTGGGGCACGCGGTGCGCAATCCGGCCGACACCGCCGCGCACTTCGCGTTCGCGGAAACCTGCACCCGCTGCCACCCGGCGTACGGCGCCACGTTCCGCGAGAACTACCACGGCCAGGCGTCGCGCGTCGGGTCGCGGCGCGTGGCGCTGTGCGCGGACTGCCACACGGCGCACGCGGTCTATCCCGCCGCGGATCCGCGCTCCTCGGTCTCGCCCGGCCGGCGGCTGGCGACCTGCCGCCACTGCCATCCGGCCGCGACGGCCCGGTTCGCCGACTACCGCCCCCACGCGGATCCCACCAGCCCGGCCCGCAATCCCGGCCTGTTCGCGGCGTGGCTGGCGCTGACGGTGCTGCTGGGCGCGGTGACGCTGGTGTACGTGGTTCACGCGGTGCTGGTGGCGCGCCGCACCCGCCTCGAGCGCCGGAGGGCGCCGTGAAGGCCCGGAACGTCTATTTCAACGGGGTCGCGCTGGACGCGGCCGAGCGCGGCCGCGGGCCGTATCTGTGGCGGTTCACCGTCGCCCAGCGACTGCTGCACGCGGGGCTGATGGTGGCGTTCTTCGCGCTCGCCTTCACCGGGCTGCCGCTGCGGTTCAGCTGCGTGGTGTGGGCGCCGAAGCTGATGGCGCTGTGGGGCGGGCCGCGGGTGGCCGGCCTGGTGCACCGCTGGGCCGGCGGGGTGGTGCTGGCCTGCTTCGCGGCCTACCTGGGCATGGCGGTGGCGGCGCTGGCCCGCGCCAGGGACCGGCGGGCGCTGCTGTGGGGGCCCGACTCGATCGTGCTCCAGCCGCGCGACTTCCGGGAGTTCTGGGCGACGCTCCGCTGGGCCGTGGGCCGCGGGCCCAAGCCGCGCTACGGGCGCTACAGCTACCGGGAGCGGTTCAACTACCTGATGGTGTTTCTCGGCCTGGGGGTGATCGCGCTCACCGGGCTGCTGCTGTGGTTCCCCGAGTTCTTCGGGCGGTTCCTGCCCGGTGTGGTCTTCAACCTCGCGACCATCGTGCACTCCTACCAGGTGATGCTGCTGGCGGCGCTGATCGTCGCCTACCACTTCTTCGACGTCCACCTCCGCGCCACCAAGTTCCCCCTCGACGGCGTGATGTTCACCGGCCGGGCGACGCTCGGCTACATGGAGGAGGAGCACCCGCTGGTGGCGGAGCGGCTGGGCGACCTGGCGGCCGCGGCGCCCTCGAGCCGGGCGGTCCAGGACCGGGTCGCGCCGCCGCCGCCCCGGTGGCTGGAGGTCACCAGCACGACGCTGGGGCTGCTGTTCCTGGCGCTGGGGCTGCTGCTGGTCGTGCTCGGGCTGTGGGACGCGCTGTGTTAGGGCGCGCGGCGATCGCGCTGGCGGCGGCCGCGGGGCTGGCGGTGGCCGCCCTTCCCCCGGCGGCGCGGGCGCAGACGGCGGCCGACCGGATGGCGAGCGCGCAGTGCGAGCTGTGCCACGCCGACCACGAGCAGCTGGCGCGGCGCGCGCCCCCCGGCTACGACCCCGACTCGCTGTTCGTCAACCGGGCGCTGCTGGCCGGGAGCGTCCACGCGCACATCCCGTGCGTGCGCTGTCACCCGATCCCGGGGCTGCTGCCGCACCCGGCCGAGGCCCGGGCGACGGTATCGTGCGGGACCTGCCACCGGCAGGAGGACTCGCTGTGGCAGGCCGGGCCCCACAGCGGGCGCAACGGGCTCAAGGCGGCGAGCTGCGTCGCCTGCCACGGCATCCACGACGTGCAGCCGGCGAAGACGCTGGAGAGCGGAGCGGGGGCGGCGCTGCTGTCGGCGCGGTGCGTGAGCTGCCACACCACGCGGGCGTTCGCGGCCGGCGACGTGCACAAGGGCCGGGTGAGCTGCGCCGCGTGCCACGGCTCGCACATGATCCAGCCGGTCTTCAACCCCGCGACCCACGGGATCGCGATCGGGGTGGCGGAGCGCTGCGCGGTGTGCCACGACTCGGTGGCGGCGCTGGCGTTCCACGACATCCACGGGGTGACCGCGCGGGCGCAGGCGCGGCTGCAGGGCCCGCTGGTGGGGGACACGGCGCCCACCTGCGTGAGCTGCCACGGCGGGCACGGGATCCAGCCGGCGCACTCGCTGCGCCGGGAGCTGGCGCTGGTGGACCGGTGCGCCTCGTGCCACCGGCGCGAGGGCGAGACCTACGCCGACACCTACCACGGGCGGGCCACGCGCCTGGGGGACTACCGGGCGGCGCGCTGCAACGACTGCCACGGGTCGCACCAGATCTTCCCCTCCAGCGATCCCCGGGCCAGCACCTCGGCGCAGCACCGGATCGCCACCTGCGCCAAGTGCCACGGCAGCGCGGCGCGGGCGAGCTTCATGTCCTACCGGGCGCATCCGCGGCCGACCGACATCCACGACAACGCGCCGGTCTTCTTCGCCTGGGCGCTGATGAACGTGATCCTGTTCGGCACGTTCACGGTGTTCGGCGTCCACACGGTGCTGTGGCTGGTCAAGCTGCTGCAGCTCAGGTGGCTGGAGCGGCGGCGGCGGCGCGAGCTGGGCCTGGACGACGAGCCCGGGGAGCCGACGCCGATTGACGCGGCGGCGCGCGGGCACGGGCCGTTCGTGTGGCGGTTCCGCCTGGTGCACCGGCTGCTGCACGGCGTCTCGGTGGTGAGCTTCTTCGCGCTGGTGATCACCGGGCTGCCGCTGCGGTTCAGCTGCGCGCTGTGGGCCTCGGACATGATGCGGCTGCTGGGCGGGACCCACACCGCCGGCCTGGTGCACCGGGCGGCGGGCGCGGTGACGCTGGCGTACTTCGCGACGCACCTGGCCTGGCTGGCGGTGTTCATCGCGCGGTCGAAGGACAAGAAGGCCATCTTCTGGGGCCCCGACTCGATGGTGCCCCAGCCGCAGGACTTCCGCGACTTCCTCCAGATGTTCAAGTGGTTCTTCGGGAAGGCGCCGTTCCCGCGGTTCGGGCGCTACGGCTACAACGAGAAGTTCCACTACTTCGGCGCGTTCTGGGGCATCGTGCTGCTGGGCGGCTCGGGGCTGATCCGCTGGCTGCCGGGGATCTTCACCCGGGTGCTGCCGGGCTGGGCGTTCAACGTGGCCGCCGTGTTCCATTCCGAGGAAGCGCTGCTGGCGGCCGGGTTCATGTTCGTCATCCACTTCTTCAACGTCCACCTGCGGCCGGGGAAGTGGCCGATGGACGGCGTGATGTTCACCGGCCGGGCGACGGCGGAGGTGCTGGAGGAGGAGCACCCGCGGACGCTGGCCGAGTGGGGCGACCTGGCGGCGCAGCCGGTGAGCCGGCGCGCGATCCCGGACCTGCCGGCGCCACCGCCGCCCACCTGGATGACGATCGTCGCCGCCTCGCTGGGCCTGGTGGCGCTGGGGGTCGGGCTGGTGATCGTGGGGATGATCATGTGGGCGCAGATGTGCTGAGGCGCGCCGGCGGAGCGCCGCTCGCGGCCCGGCGGCGTCCGGTGCGCCGCCTGCTGCTGGTCCCCGTCCTGGGGGCGGCGCTGGCCACGGTGTTCGCGTCCCCGGCGCTGGCGCAGCGCGAGGACTGCGAACGCTGCCACGCCAGCCGCGAGTTCCTGCTGAACGCGGCGGGGGACCAGAACGTCGGGGCGGACCTGGTGGTGACCCGGGCGATGCTGACGGGGGGGCCGCACGCGCGGGTGGCCTGCAGCGCCTGCCATACGGGGGTGACGGGCTTCCCGCACGAGCCGCAGGCGGCGCTGCGGGTGGTGTGCGGGCACTGCCACGCGGCGCAGGACTCGGCGTGGCGGCGCGGCGTGCACGGGCCGCACCGGGTGGAGGGCCTGCCGCGGGCGGTGGTTCCCGGACAGGTCGGCGGGAGCGCGGGCGGCGCGACGGACGCGGGCGTCGTGGCGTCGGTGCCGTCCGGCGCGGTGGTTCCCGGACAGGTCGGCGGGAGTGCGGGCGGCGCGACGGACGCGGGCGTCGTGGCGTCGGTGCCGTCCGGCGCGACCTGCGTGGACTGCCACGGCGGGCACGACGTGGCGCGGAAGGGGTTCCTGCCGACGGCGGCGGGCCGGGCGGCGATGCGCCGGGCGTGCGCGCGGTGTCACGCCGCGCAGGTGGCGACCGCGGAGGTGGGGGTGCACGCCGACACCATCCCGTGCACCAGCTGTCACGGCAACCACGACATGCGGCCGGTGCCGGATTTGGCCACGCACGACATTGACGTCGGGATGGCGCGGCACTGCGGCGCCTGCCACGTGGCCGTGGCGGCGAAGTACTGGCGGAGCATTCACGGGCGGACCGCGCTGCGGCAGGCCGCGAGCCGCTCGGCGCTCGGCCCGGACACCGCGGCGACCTGCGTCTCGTGCCACGGCGAGCACGGGATCCGCCGCGCCACCGACCCCACCTGGCGCTTCCGGGTGGAGGACGCCTGCACGCACTGCCATCCGGCCTACGGGCGTACCTACCGCGACAGCTACCACGGCCAGGCCTCGCGGGTGGGCTCGCGCCGGGCGGCGCAGTGCGCCGACTGCCACACCGCGCACGACGTGCTCCCGGCCGGCGATCCGCGGTCGTCGGTGGCGCCGGCCAACGAGCTCAACACCTGCCGGCACTGCCACACGACCGCCCGGGGCAAGTTCGCCGGCTACCAGCCGCACGCCAATCCGCGCGACCCGCGGCACTACCCCCTGCTGTTCGTCGTGTGGGCGTTCATGACCACGGCCCTGACCGGCACCATGGTGGTGTGGGGCACGCACACGCTGCTGTGGTACCGGCGCACGCTGCGCGACCGGCGGCGCCGGGGCGGGGAGCGGGCGGCCCAGGCCCCCGGCACCCCCCGGCGGGAAGTGCCGATGGACGCGGCCTTGAGGGGCGGCGGGCCGTTCGTGTGGCGCTTCAACCTGCTGTTCCGGGTCGTCCACGCGCTGGTCGTCGCGACCTTCTTCGTGCTGGTGGTGACCGGGCTGCCGCTGCGGTTCAGCTGCACCGCGTGGGCGCCGGGCCTGATGCACCTGCTGGGCGGGGCCACGCGGGCCGGGGGCGCGCACCGGATCGCGGGCCTGTTCGTGTTCGGCTACTTCGGCCTGTACGTGGCGTACCTGGCGGTGCGCGCCTGGCGCCGGCGGGGCCGCATCCGCGACTGGTTCGCGGGCCCGGACACCGTGGTGTTCCGGCGGCAGGATCTCCGGGACGCGGTGGCCATGGTGAAGTGGTTCTTCGGCCGCGGGCCGCAGCCCCGGTTCGGGCGGTACAGCTACATGGAGAAGTTCGACTACTTCGCGGAGCTGTGGGGGGTCGGCGCCATCGGCTTCACGGGGCTGATGCTGTGGCAGCCGGTGTTCTTCGGGCGGTTCTTCCCGGGGATTCTCTTCAACGTGGCGATCATCGTGCACTCGTACGAGGCGATGATCGCGACGGCGTTCATCTTCACCATCCACTTCTTCAACGTGCACTTGAGGCCGGACAAGTGGCCGGTGGACGCGGTGATGTTCACCGGGCGCGCGACGATGCACTACATGGAGGAGGAGCACCCGCTGGTGGCCGAGCGCATCGCGGGCGGGGTGGCGGGCGCGGCTCCGAGCGCGCGGGCGGTGCCGGATCGCCCGGCCCCGCCGCCGCGGCGCTGGATGAACGTGGTGGGCGCGGCCGGCGGGCTGGTGCTGCTGGGGGTGGGCCTGGTGCTGATCGGCCTGATCCTGTGGGGCCTGCTGTGCTGAGGCCTGCGCGCCCGGCATGGCGCCTCCTGGCCGCGGCGGGCCTGGCCGCGCTGGCCGGCCTCGCCGGCTGCGGCCGCCGCGGGACGCCGAAGGCCCCGCACGAGGGGGTGGCGTGCGTGGGCTGCCACCGGAGCGGCGTGACGGTCGCGGGCCGCGCGGGCGTGCCGGACGCGGCGTGCGCCGCGCGCGGCTGCCACCCCAACGGCGGCCCCGACAGCGCGCGCATCGCCATGGTGACGTTCAAGCACAGCGCCCACCCGATGAGCGAGCAGCGCACCGTGCCGTGCGCCGGCTGCCACACCCACGCGCCGGGCAGCACGGTGCTGCAGGCGGACAGCTCGACCTGCGCGCTGTGCCACTATCCCCAGATCGCCGGCACGCGCGACGCCGGCTGCGAGTTGTGTCACGTCCACCCCAGCCACACGTCCCTCACCAGCCAGGGGGTGCCGCTGCAGCACGGGCGGCTGGCGCAGGCCAAGGTCCCGTGCACCCGCTGCCACTACCGGCTGGTCGAGGGCGACACGACCGTCGCGGTCGGGCGCTGTGCCGCCTGCCACTCGGCCAAGCCGCCGGCGAAGCTGCCGCCGGCCGACTCCGCGCACGCCGCCCATCCGGACATGTCGTGCCGCACCTGCCACAGCCGGGTCCGGCACCGGGTGG
Source organism: bacterium (assembly GCA_021787855.1). Lineage (GTDB taxonomy): Bacteria > Gemmatimonadota > Gemmatimonadetes > Gemmatimonadales > JACORV01 > Fen-1245. The sequence continues at coordinate 17,975 of JAJYLI010000041.1, forward strand.
TCGCGATGAGCGGCTCGATCACGTTGCAGTGCCTGGATTGCCACGCCAGCCGCCACCGCCCCCCTCTCCCCGTGGACAGTTCCCTGACGGCCCTCGCGGCGGGGAGTTCCGAGACGCAGCGTTGCGGGGAGTGCCACGCCGGCGTGCACGCCGAAGAGCAGCGGCTGCTGCTGGGGCTGATGCCGGGCGAGCAGCTCCGACCGAGCCTGATGTTCATCGGCGGCGTCACGTGCCGCTCCTGCCACGTCACGCCCGACGCGCCGCGCCCCGCGCCGGGCACCAGTCTCAAGCCCAACGCGCACGCCTGCGTGGGCTGCCACGGCCCGGACTGGAGCGGCATGCTGGGACGGTGGAACCGCGGCTACGATCGGCGCCGCGACTGGATCACCGGCTACCTCACGGGCGCCGAGACGGCGGTGCAGGCGCACGGCGCGCCCCCCGCCGCGCTGGCCGACCTCGCCGAGGCGCGGGGCCTGCTGGCCTTCGTCCAGCGCGCCGGTCCCGTGCACAACCTCACGGCGGCCGACCAGATCATGCGCCGCGCCCTCGGCCTGGGCGAGGCGGCGTACCGCCTCGCGCAACTGAGCCCGCCGCCGCCGCCCGCGCTGGGACCGCCCGTGCGGGGCGGCAGCTGTCTGTCCTGCCACTATGGCATCGAGGAGGCTCCCGCGGGCCGGGACAGCTCGACGGGCCGCATGACCACCCACGCGCCCCACATCCTGGGTGCCGGGCTCACCTGCGACGCGTGCCACGCGGTCGGGGCGGCGCCGCCGGGCGTGCCCGACAGCCTGTGGATCACGACTGGTTCGC
>JAJYLI010000206.1 GCA_021787855.1 bacterium
GCCCCTGGGCTTCCTCGACTTCGAGACCGTGGGCCCCGCGATCCCGGTCTGGCCCGGCTGCCGCCCGTACGACGCCGTGCCCGTGCAGTTCTCGTTCTTCCTGGATCGCGGGGCGGGCGACCCGCGGCACCACGAGCACCTGGCGTCGGGCCCGGGCGACCCGCGGCCCCTCCTGGCCGAGCGGCTGGTCGAGGCGTGCGAGGGCGCCGTGGCTATCGTGGCGTACAACGCCGGGTTCGAGCGGCAGTGCGTCCGCGGCCTGGCCGAAGCCGTGCCCGCGCTGGCCGGGCCGCTGCTGGAGCTGGAGGGCAGGCTGGTGGACCTGCTGCCGGTGGTCCGCAACCACGTGTACCATCCGGCGTTCCACGGCTCGTTCAGCCTCAAGGCGGTGCTGCCGGCCCTGGTGCCGGAGCTGAGCTACGCCGGCCTGGCCATCGCCGACGGCGACACGGCCAGCGTGCAGCTCGAGCGGATGATGCTGGGCGGCCTGCCGGGACCGGCGGCGGCGCCGGGGGCGCCGGCCGCGCCGGGACAACTGGAGCTGTTCGAGCCCGGGGCGCCCGCGCCGCCGGCCCTGCGCGCCGACCTGCTGGCTTACTGCAAGCTGGATACGTGGGCGATGGTCAAGCTGCTCGAGAGGCTGAGGGAGATGGCCACGAGCGAACCGCGGGCGCTTGACAGACTACCACGGCGTGGTGGATAATCCACCACACGATGGACGTTCTGCCTCGTCTCGCTGGAGCCCGGCTGCAGGCCGCGCTCGAGGCGGCCCCGGTGGTCGTCGTGATGGGGGCCCGGCAGACGGGGAAGAGCACCCTCGTCCAGACTCATCCGTCGCTGAGCGGTCACCAGTATGTCTCGCTGGATCACCTGGATGTGCGGGATCTGGCCGTGGGGGCCCCCGAGGAGCTGCTGGCGCGTGGCGAGCGCCTGATCTTCGATGAGGTCCAGCGGACGCCGGAGTTGCTGCTCGCCGTCAAGCGCGCCGTGGATGCGGACCGGCCGCGGCGGCGAGGGCGGTTCGTGCTCACGGGATCCGCCCATCTGTTGCTGATGCACCGGGTGGCTGAGTCGCTCGCCGGACGGGCCGTGTTCGTACCGCTCTGGCCATTCACGCGCCGCGAGCGGGCGGGAGAGGCTCGTGCCGGCATCTGGTCCGAGTTGCTGGATCGGCCGTTTTCGCAGTGGCAGGAGTGCCTGCGCGGTGGGGAGCCGGGCGGTGGGGGGAGGCGGTGGCAGGACGAGGTGCGAGTCGGCGGGTTCCCCACTCCGGCGCTGGAGCTGGCGGACCCGGCCGCGCGTGCCATGTGGTTCGGCGGCTACGTGCAGACCTATCTCGAGCGCGACCTGCGGGATCACGCCGCCATTGACACGCTGGCGGACTTCCGGCGCTTGATGCGTGCCGCGTGCCTCCGGTTGGGGAACCTCGCCAACGTCGCCGAGCTGGCGCGGGACGCGCATGTGCCCCCAACCACGGCGCACCGGTGGCTCAACGTGCTCGAGGCGTCGTATCAACTCGTGCGACTCGAGCCCTTCAGCCGCAACCGCACTCGCAGGCTGATCAAGTCGCCGAAACTGTACTGGTCGGACCCGGCGTTGGCTCTCTACGTCGCGGGGCTCGATGAGCCCACCGGGGCGCATCTCGAGAACCTGGTCCTGGCCGACCTGATGGCGTGGCGGGACGGGCTCGACAGGCCGCCGGAGGTACTGTGGTGGCGGACGACAGGAAACGCGGAGGTGGACTTCGTCATCGAGCGGCGACACCGCCTTGTCGGCGTCGAGGTCAAAGCGACTGCGACCCCGCGATCCTCGGATGCCCGGCAGCTTGCGCTGTTCCGGGACGAGTACGGTGCCGCAGTGGACGGCTGCCTGCTGCTCCACGCCGGCGAGGAGGTGACGATCCTCGGTCGTGGCATCCTGGCTGCGCCATGGTGGCGGGTGCTATAGGGTCGCGGCGGCCTCTCGCAGCTCGCCGATCAGTTCCTGGAGATGCTCCCACCGCGTGAGGTAGCTGATCACCATGACCCGGATGGCGCGCGTGCCGACGGTCGTGGTGGGCGAGATCCACCAGCGGCGCCTGGCCAGGACCCGGGAGACGATCCGGTCCTGCAGGCTGTCCAGCTGGGAGCCACCGCGCGACTTGGCGTCCGCGGACCTGCCTCGGTAGCGCACCGCCGCGATCGCCGTATCTATCGGAGTGACGACCTCCCAGTCACCGTCCTTGGTCAGCTCGCGCGCGAACCGTTCGGTCAGCTCGACCTGGAGCTCCGCGTGCCGCCCGTACGCCCGCCGGCCCACCAGCTGCATCGCCATCCACAGCTTGAGCGCGCTGAAGGGCCGCGAGCCCGCCAGCCCGTGGTCGCGGAACTCGACGGCGTCGTCGGTCGCCGGGATGTAGACGGCGTCGGCCGCGAAGGCGCGACGGCCCGCCTCTCCGTCCCTGGTGAGGATCGCGCCGCACGGGTAGGGCATGTGCCACCACTTGTGCGGGTCCATGGTGATGGAGTCGGCGCGCTCGATGCCCCGGAACCGCGGGCGCAGGGCGTCGCTCATCAGGCCGCCGGCCGCGTACGCGGCGTCCACGTGGAACCACAGGGCCAGGTCGCGGGCCGCGTCCGCGATGGCGTCCAGCGGGTCTATGACGCCGTTGCTGGTGACCCCCGCGATGCCCACCACGCAGAACGGGTCCAGCCCGGCGGCCCGGTCGGTCGCGACCATGCGGCGGAGGGCCGCGACGTCGAGGCGCGAGCTCGCATCCACCGGTACGGTCCTGACTCCCGCGGCGCTGCCGAGCCCGAGGATGCCGGCGCTCTTCGGGATCGAGAAGTGCGCCTCGGCGGAGGCGTAGAGCACCGGCCGGCGCTCCAGCCCCCAGACCCCCTCGCGGATGGTGCGCGGCAGCTTCGCCGCGAGGGCGATCTTGAGCCCGGTCGTGTTGGCCAGGGAGCCGCCCGGCGTGAGGCTGCCGAACGCGCCGGCCGGCAGGCCGGCCAGGTCGCACAGCCAGCGGATCACGGTGCGCTCGATGGCGGTGGCGGCCGGGCTGTGGTGCCAGGCGCCGACGTTCTGGTTGAGGGCCGCCGCGAGCGCCTCGGCGAACACCGCGATGGGGAGCGGGGCCGGGTTCATCAGCCCGAAGTACCGCGGGCTCGGCAGGTGGAAGCTGGCGGGCGCCACCTCGCGCTCGAAGCGCTCGAGCAGCGCGGGCCACGGCGCCGGCTCCTCCGGCAGCGGCTGCGCGAAGCGCGCGAACACGGCGGCCGGCGTGGTGTCGGGGATCACCGGCAGGTCGCGCAGCTCGGCGAAGTGCCGGGCGATCCACTCGGTGGCGGCGTGGCCCAGCGCGCGCACGTCGGCGGCGTCGGGCTCGAACGGGTCGGGAGAAGCGGGGCTGGTCATGGCGCGGGCAAGTTCGGCTGCGGCGGGGCCGGCGTCAATGCGCGCGCGCCGAGAGAGCGACCGTCCCAGGAGCGTTGCGGAGGGCGGCGAGGGCAGCACCACCGTCGCGCGCTACAGGGGCCGCACCAGGTACACCTCCACATGGAACTCGGTGATCACGTAGACGCGTTTCCCATCCGGATGGAACACGGCCCCGTCCTGGATCGCTCCAGGCCGAGGGGGGAAGGCGTAGCGCAGGCGAAGGCCGGGGACCTCGAAGAGCAGCGGCGCCCCGACGTTGGCGAGCCCCGAGAATTCGTTCGTGGTGGCAAACAGCAGCTTGTGATCGGGGGAAAG
>JAJYLI010000042.1 GCA_021787855.1 bacterium
GCGACGAGGTGCCCGTGGTGTTCGAGCACCGGGCCGCCGACGGAACGCGGCTGCGGCGGCTGTCGCGGTTCTCGCCCCTGGGGAGCCGCGAGCGCGAGCAGGCCCTGGCCGACCTCTCGGAGGCGGCGCTGGCCGCGCTGTGGCGCCAGAGCCAGGAGGAGTGGACCTCGCCGGAGCTCGGCTATGTTCGGCGCTAGCGCGGGCGAGCCGCTGGCCGTGGGCGCCGCCGCCCCCGACTTCGAGCTCGCGGGCACCGGCGGCCTGACCTTCCATCTCGCGGCGCGGCTCGCCGACGGCCCCGTCGCACTGTATTTCTATCCCGGCGACTTCACCCCCGGCTGAAACCGCCAACTCTCCGCCGTGCGCGATGAGCAGGCCGGTTTCCGGGAGCGCGGGGTCCAGACGCTGGGCGTCAACCCCGCGTCCGTCGCCGACCACGAGAAGTATGTGGCCAAGTTCCACTTCAACTTCCCCATCCTGGCCGATACCGGCCGGGACGTGGCGCGCGCCTACCGGGCCCTCAAGTCGGACGGCCGGGGCATCGCGCGGACGGTCTATCTGATCGGCCGGGACGGCACGGTGCTGTTCGCGAAGCGGGGTGCGCCGGGCGCCAGCGAGGTGCTCGCGGCCCTGCCGGGAGCCAAGTGATGGCTGGCCTCATGGACTTCACGGGCAAGGTGGCGCTGGTCACGGGCGTGAGCCGGGTCGGGCAGATCGGCCACGCGGTGGCCGCGGGCTTCGGCAAGGCCGGCGCCAGGCTCGTCATCTGCGACATCAGCGCGGTCAACGTCGCGGCCCGGGCCCGGGAGTTCACGGACCAGGGAATGGAGTGCCGGGCGGCGGCCGGCGACCTCACCGAGCCCGACGTGGCCCAGTGGGCCGTGGACGAGGCGGTCCAGACATACGGCCGGCTGGACGTCGTGGCCAACGTCGCCGGCGGCCTCACGGGCGTGAAGCCCATGATCGAGGCCGAGGCGGACGTGTTCGACCGGGAGATGGCCATCAACGTCAAGACCACCTACCTGGTCTCGCGCGCCGCCGCGCGGGTCATGGTCCGGCAGAAGAGCGGCGCCATCGTCAATTTCGCCTCCATCGCCGCGTTCCACGGCCGCGCGGAGATGGTGGCCTACACCGCCGCCAAGGCCGGCGTGGCCGCCCTCACCCGCAGCCTCGCGCTGGAGCTCCGGGACCACGGGGTGCGCGTGAACGCGGTCGCGCCCGGAACGGCCCGCACGCCGGAGAACCTGGCCACGATGGGCTCGATGCCCGTCCGGTGGGTGGACATCCCCGATATCGTCAACGCCGTGCTGTTCCTCGCGTCCGACCTCGCGGCCGGCATCACCGCGCACGTGCTCCCCGTCTCGCACGGGGAGGCCTGACGCACGTGGACCTCCGCGGCCGCAACGCGCTGGTCACGGGGGCCGGGCAGCGGATCGGCCGCGCGATCGCCTACGGGCTGATCCGCCGCGGCGTCAACGTCGCGATCCATTACCACCGCTCCGAGCACGGCGCCAAGGCGACCATGATGGAGGGCGAGGTGGCCGGCGTGCGCGTGGCCATGCTGCGCGCCGACCTCTCGGACGCCGCCGCCGCGGAAGCGCTGCCGGCGCGCGCGGCGGAGGCACTGGGGGGGGGAGGAGGGGGCGGCGGCCTGGACATCGCGGTGCTGAGCGCGGCGGTGATGGAGCGCCGGCCGCTGGCGGAGGTCACCCCCGCCGACTGGGATCGCGTGATGAACCTCAACCTCCGGGGCACCTTCTTCGCCGCCAAGGGCGCCGCGGCCGCGATGGCGGCGCGCCGGCCCCCCGCGGGCGGCTCGCTCCCCGCCGGCGCGGTGGTCGCGCTCGCCGATCTCGCGGCGTTCCAGCGCTGGCGCCAGTACCCGGTCCACGGCATCAGCAAGGCGGGCGTCGTCGCCCTGTGCGAGCTGCTGGCCAAGACCCTCGCGCCGGCCGTCCGCGTGAACGCCGTCGCGCCCGGCGCCGTGCTCCTGCCCGAGGACTGGGACCAGGCCGCCCGCGACAAGCTGGTCGCCTCCACCCCGCTCGGCCGGCTCGGCACGCCCGACGATGTGGTGCGCGCCGTGCTGTTCCTGCTCGAGAACGACTACCTGACCGGCACGACGCTCGTGGTGGACGGAGGCCGGCTCATCCGGTGACGCGGCGTGGCCCGCCGTCCGCCGGCCGCGGCGCCGACCCCGGGGCCCCCGGCGCGGGGCGCGATCCTCCGGACATGGTGCGCCGCGCCGTCTCGCTGTACAATGCCGGTCGGTTTTGGCAGGCGCACGAGGCCCTCGAGTCGGTGTGGCGGCCGGCGGCTCCACCCGAGCGGCCACTGTGGCAGGGCCTCATCCAGGCCGCCGCCGCGATGCTCCACCGGGAGCGCGGCAACGCGCACGGGCTCCAAGTGCTGGGGCGCGCGGCGATTGAGAAGCTCAAGGCCGCGCCGCCGGCGGGCTTCCCGATCGAGACGGTCCAGTTTATGCGAGGGCTCACGGCCTGCGTGAATGGGGGCGGGCCGGTCCCGCCCATGGCCCTGATCAACGGCGTCGCGCCGTCGCGGACGCCACCCAAGACGAAGGACGCATGAGCGAGCACGACCTCATCATCATCGGCGCCGGCCCCGCGGGGCTCACCGGCGCCCTGTACGCCGGGCGGTCCATGCTGCGCACCCTGGTGATCGAGAAGGGGGTGCCCGGTGGCGAGCTGCTGAACACCGAGCTGATCGAGGACTACCCGGGGTTCGAGTCGGTGAAGGGCTTCGAGCTGGCGGAGAAGATGGCGGCGCACGCCATGAAGTTCGGCGCCGAGCTGGTGACCGACGGCGTGGTGTCGGTGGAGCGCGACGGCGACGACCGGTTCGTGGTGGCGACCGAGACCGGCCAGCGGTACCACGCGCCCATGGTGCTGCTGACGGCGGGCGGGACGCCCAGCCGCCTGGGCGTGCCGGGCGAGGCGGAGTACGCCGGCAAGGGCGTGTCGTACTGCGCGGTGTGCGACGGGCACTTCTTCCGGGGCGAGGTGCTGGGCGTCGTGGGCGGCGGCGACGCCGCCGTGGAGGAGGCCGAGTTCCTCACCCGCTACGCGAGCAAGGTCTACCTGATCCACCGGCGCGACACGCTGCGGGCCTCGAAGATCGCCCAGGGGCGCCTGTTCGAGAACCCCAAGATCGAGGTCGTGTGGGACACCGTGGTGGAGCGGATCGAGGGGAAGGGGACCGCGGTGACGCACCTGGCGCTGCGGAACGTGAAGACCGGCGCGACGTCACAGCTCGAGGTCGGCGGCGTGTTCGTGTTCGTCGGCTTCCGGCCCAACACCGGCGTGGTGCGCGGCCACGTCACGCACGACGCCGCGGGCTACATCCTCACCAACGAGGTGATGATGAGCTCGATGCCGGGCCTGTTCGCCGCGGGTGACGTGCGGGCGCAGCTCACCCGCCAGGTCACCACCGCGGTGGGCGACGCGACCACGGCGGTGATCGCCGCCACCCGGTACCTGGCGGAATGGAAGGAGCGGCACGCCCCGAGTGGAACCGCGGGTCGTCACGCTGACTAACGGCGTCTTCGCCGAGAACTGCCACCTGGTGGCCGACCCCGACACGGGCGAGGCCGCGGTGGTGGATCCCGGCGAGGAAACCGACCTGTTCCTGGCGCGGCTGCGCGGCGAGGGCTGGACGGCGCGCGCCATCTGGCTCACCCACGGCCACATTGACCACGTGGCCGGCGTCGCCGCCCTCCAGGCGGCCACCTCGGCGCCGGTCTATCTGCACCCGGCCGACCGGCCGCTGTACGACGCGGCGCCGGCGCAGGCCGCGATGTTCGGCCTGGCGTGCGTCCCGCCGCCGCCGCCCGACCACGACCTCGCCGACGGCGAGACGCTGCGCGTGGGCGGGTGCGCGTTTCGCGTCGTCCACACGCCGGGCCACACCCCCGGCGGGGTGAGCCTGGTGGGCCACGGCCTCGTGTTCGCCGGCGACACGCTGTTCGCCGGCTCCATCGGGCGCACCGATCTGCCGGGTGGCGACACGGACGCGCTGCTGGCCAGCATCCTGGAGCGCCTGTTCGCCCTGCCGGACGGCACGGTGGTGCACGCCGGCCACGGGCCCGCCACCACCATCGGCGCGGAGAAGCGCGACAATCCGTTCGTCCGGCTGGTGCGGGGCGTCAACGCCTGCCTCAAGTGCGGCGCCCCGGTCCGCGGCAAGCCCTGGGGCTGCAAGAACCCGTGCCCCAACTGCGGGCACGTGTACCCGCTGGGAGACTGCTCCGACTGAGTCGGTGGGCCTACCAGCGCGGGGGCACCTCCATTAGTTTCGCATCCTTCCGCCTCGCGCGAAGGAGCGCTGGTTGGACCTCTCGGTCCGCGATGTCGCCCGCCTGCTCAGCGTCTCCGAACGCACCGTTTCCCGGTGGGCTAGGCAGGGCACCATCCCGGCGCACAGCTTCCACGACCAGTACCGGTTCAACCGGGTCGAGCTGCAGGAGTGGGCCGCCTCGCAGGGGCGACGTGTCTCGCCGAAGCTGTTCTCCGGGGGCGCGCCGGAGCCGCCGCCCGCTCTGGCGCTCGCGCTGGAGCGCGGGGGCATCCACCACGGCGTGGCGGGCCGCACCAAGGCCGACGTGCTGCGCGCCCTGAGCCGTCTGCCCGGGGTGCCGGGCGCGGTGGACAGGGATCTGCTCTACCAGCTGCTGCTGGGGCGTGAATCGCTCGCCTCCACGGCGATCGGCGGCGGCATCGCAGTGCCGCACGCGCGGGACCCCCTGGTGCTGCAGGTGGAAGGACCGGCCGTGCTGCTCGGCTTCCTGCGGGAGCCGGTGGACTTCGGGGCCCTGGACGGGGAGCCGGTCCGCGTGGTCTTCACGCTGTTCACGCCGTCCATCCGCGAGCACCTCCGCACCATCTCGCGCCTGATGTTCTCGCTGCACGACGCCGAGCTGCGCCGCCTGCTGCAGCGGCAGGCGCCGGCGGAGCTCATCCTCGCGCGGGTGCGCCAGCTGGATCGGGCACGGGTCTCCGGTCCCGTGCCCGCGCCGGCGGAGCCGGAGGGATGAACCTGCAGCTGGTGCTGGTGGCGCTGGGCGTGCTCGCGGCCGGTGGCTTCGCGGCGCTGGTCGCCGGGCGGCGGGGCCGGCTCGCGCTGGCCTTGGGCACCGCGGGGGCGGTGGCCGGCTCCGCGCTGGGTCTGGTGGCCGCGGGCGCGCAGCTCGCGTCGGGAGGAGCTGTCGCCGCCCGGGCCGGCTGGAGGCCCCCGCTGGGGTCGCTGACGGTGGGCCTGGACCCGCTGTCGTCGTTCTTCCTCGTGGCCGTCTTCCTGGTCGCGGCGCTGGCCGCGGTGTACGGCGCAGGCTACCTGCGCGCCCACCTGGAAGCGGGGGGCCGGCGGATCGGGGCGGCGGTGGCCGCGTTCAATCTGCTCGTCGCGGCGATGGCCGGTGTCGTCATCGCCCGCGACGGGGTGCTGTTCCTGGCCGCGTGGGAGGTGATGACGATCGCCTCCTGGGTCCTGGTCACGTTCGAGGACGAGCACGAGAGCGTGCAGCGGGCCGGCCTCATCTACCTCGTCGCCTCGCAGCTCGGCGTGGTCGCCCTGTTCCTGCTGTTCGCGCTGCTCAGGCGCGGCGCGCCGGGCTTCGAGTTCGCGCAGCTTGCGGCGGCGGGGCCGCCGGCCCCCGGCCTGGCCGCCGTGTGCTTCGGGCTGGCCCTGGTGGGGTTCGGCGCGAAGGCCGGGTTCTGGCCGCTGCACGTCTGGTTGCCGGACGCCCACCCGGCCGCTCCCAGCCACGTGTCGGCCCTGATGTCGGGGGTGATGATCAAGATGGGGATCTACGGGCTGCTGCGTACGCTGCTGCTGCTCGGCCCGCCGCCCGTGTGGTGGGGCGCGCTGGTGGTGGGGATCGGCGCCGTGTCGGGGCTGGCCGGGGTGCTGTACGCGCTGGCCCAGCACGACCTCAAGCGGCTGCTCGCGTACCACAGCATCGAGAACGTGGGCATCATCGCGCTCGGCGTCGGGATCGGGCTGCTGGGCCAGAGCCGCGGCGACGCGATGGTCGCCTTCCTGGGCTATGCGGGCGCGCTGCTCCACGTCCTGAACCACGGGCTGTTCAAGGGGCTGCTGTTCCAGGGGGCGGGGGCGGTGCTGCAGGCCACCGGCGTGCGCGCGCTCGACGCGCTGGGCGGCCTTGCCCGGCGGATGCCGGTCACGGCGCTGGCGTTCCTCGCGGGATCGGTGGCGATCGCGGGCCTCCCGCCGCTGAACGGCTTCGTGAGCGAGTGGCTGATCTTCGCGGGCGCGTTCCGCGGGGGGGCCGCGCTGGCCGGCGGCGCGGGACTGGCCGCCGCGGCGGTGGTGCCGGCACTGGCGCTGATCGGCGGTCTCGCGGTCGCGTGCTTCGTGAAGGTGTACGGCGTCGTCTTCCTCGGGACGCCGCGCACCGGGGCGCCGGGGCGCGCGCGCGAGGTCGGCGCGGCGATGCGGGTGCCCATGGTGCTTGCGGCGGCGTTGTGCCTGCTCCTGGGCGTGCTGCCCGTCGTGGCGGTCGGCGTCGTGGCCCCCGCGGCGCGGGAGGTGGCGGGGCTGGCGGCGGCACCCGCCGGTCTCGGCGGGTCGCTCGCCGCGGTCACGGCGGTGGGGGCGGCGCTCGTGGCGGTGGTCGCGCTGCTGGTCCTGGTCCGCGCGGGGCTGCTCCGGCGCCGGCCGGCGCCGGCGGCGCCGGTGTGGGCGTGCGGCTACGTGGGCGTGACGCCGCGCATGCAGTACACCGCCGCCTCGTTCGCGGAGCCGGTGCTCGCCCCGTTCGGCCCGCTGATGCACCGCACCGTGCACGCGCTGCGACCGGCGACGTTCTTCCCGGCGGCGGCGTCTTACGAGGAGCACGTCGGGGACGTCGCCGGCGAGCGCCTGCTGGCGCCGGCGGCGCGGCGGGTGCTGGGCGTCTTCGCCCGCCTGCGGATCCTGCAGCAGGGACGCATCCAGCTCTACCTCGCGTACGTCCTGATCACGCTGCTGGTGCTGCTGACGTGGCAGATCGGCCTGGCGGGGCGATGAGCGCGCCCGCGGTCGCCCTCCACCTGGTGCTGCTGCTCCTGGCGCCGCCGCTGGTGCTCGGGATCGCCGTCAAGGTCAAGGCGTGGCTGGCGGGCCGCCGCGGGGCGCCGCTGCTGCAGCCGTATCACGACCTGCGCAAGCTCCTCGGCAAGGGGACCGTGCGCGGCGAGGGCACGACCTGGGTGTTCGCCGCCGGCCCTCTGGTGGGGCTGGCGGCCGTGCTGGTCGCCGGGCTGCTGGTGCCGCTGGCGGGCGGTGCGGCGCCGCTCGGGTTCGCGGGTGACGTCATCGCGTTCGCGGCGCTGCTGTCCCTCGGCCGGTTCTTCACCATGGCGGCGGCGCTGGACACCGGCTCGAGCTTCGAGGGCATGGGGGCGAGTCGCGAGGCCGCGTTCGGCGCGTTCACGGAGCCGGGCCTGTTCCTGGTGCTCGCCCTGATCTGCCTGCCGGCGCGGAGCGCGGGCCTCGCGCAGGCGTGGGCCGCACGGCCCGCGGGCGTGGCCTGGCTGGCGCATCCCCTCTATCTGCTGGCGGCGGTGGTGCTGTTCGTCGTGCTGCTGGCGGAGAACGCGCGGATCCCGATCGACGATCCGGCGACCCACCTCGAGCTGACGATGGTGCACGAGGTGATGGTGCTCGACCACGGCGGCCCGGACCTGGCCTTCGTGCTGTACGGCGAGGCGGTGAAGCTGTTCGTGATCGCGGCCCTGCTGGTGCACCTGCTGCTGCCGGTCCCGCCCGGCGGATGGGCGGGGGCCGTCGCGCTGCTGGCGGGCGAGGCGGCGGTCGCCGGTCTGGTCGGCGTCGTGGAGGGCAGCGTGGCGCGGTTGCGGCTGCCCCGCGTGCCCGGATTCCTGATCGGGGCGGCCGCGCTCGCCGCGGTGGGCGTCGCGGTCCTGTTCGCGCGGGGCCGCCCGTGACCGGCGCGCCCGACGTGCTGCTGCTGCTGGTGCTGGTGACCGACCTGTTCATCGTGGCGAGCGGGCGGTTGAAGGCCTGCGTGCGCGCGACGGCGGCGCAGGGCGTCCTGCTGGCGGCCCTGCCACTCGCGCTGTGGGTGCCCCGCGGAGACGCCAACCTGGCGCACGTGGTCGTCATCGGGGTGGGCGCCCTGGTCGTGAAGGCCATCGTGATCCCGAGCCGCCTCCTGCGCTCGGCCCGCGAGGCTGGCGCGCGTCGCGAGGTGGCCCCCTACGTGAGCCTGCACGTGTCGGTCCTGATGGGCGCGCTGCTGGTCATGCTGTCCCTGTGGCTGGCCCGCGCGCTCGCCCTCGCGCCCGCCGCGGGGGGAGGGGAGCGGGCGGCGCTGCTGGTGCCCGCGAGTTTTGCCACGGTGCTCCTCGGGTTCCTGATGCTGGTCGCGCGCCGTTACGCCGTGACCCAGGTGGTCGGCTACCTGATGCTGGACAACGGCGTGTTCATCTTCGGCCAGCGTCTCGTCGGCGCCGTCCCGGTCCTGGTCGAGCTGGGGATCCTGCTGGACCTGCTGGCCGCGGTGTTCGTGATGGGCATCGCGATGCACCATATCGGCCGCGAGTTCGACCACATCGACACCCGGGCCTTGAGCACACTGAGGGATTAGACGTGGTCCTCGCCCTGCTGGTCCTCGTGCCCGCGGCGCTGGGACTGCTCGCGCTGGTGTGGCGCCAGGTGCGCGTGCAGCTCGCGGCGCTGCTGGGTGCCGCGGCGTTGCACCTCGTGCTCACCGCCGCCGCCTGGGTGAGCCGGCCGCCGGCCTTCGGTGCCTACCTCGCCCTCGACGACGTGGGTCTGCTGTTCCTCAGCATCACCAGCGTGCTGTTCGCGGCGGTGGCGGTGTATGCGGTGGGCTACCTCACCGCGCCGACGCACGACGAGCCGGCCCGGCTGCACCGCTTCGTGCCCTTCCTGCTGCTGTTCCTCGCGGCCATGACCCTGGTGACCGCGACGCAGCACCTGGCCGTCCTGTGGGTGGCGATCGAGATGACCACCCTCACCAGCGCCCCGCTGGTGTACTTCTACCGGCGCGGGCCCGCGCTCGAGGCCGCGTGGAAGTACCTGATGATCTGCTCTGTCGGGATCGCGCTGGCCCTGCTGGGGACGTTCTTTCTCGGGGCGGCGGAGGCAGCCGCGGGGGCGGCGCCGACGCTGACCCTGTCGGGCCTGATGCGCGCGGCGCCCGCGATGCCGCGCCCCTGGCTGCGCGCGGCGTTCGTGCTGGCGCTGGTGGGCTACGGGACCAAGATGGGGCTCGCGCCGCTGCACACCTGGCTGCCCGACGCCCACAGCCAGGCGCCGTCGCCCGTCTCGGCCCTGCTCTCGGGCGCGCTGCTCAACTGCGCCTTCCTCGGCGTGCTGCGCTTCTTCCAGGTGTGCCTCGCGTCCGGTGACGCCGGGTTCGCGCGCACCCTGCTCCTGCTGCTCGGGTTCGTCTCGATCGCGGTGGCCACGGCGTTCCTGCTCGGCCAGCGCGACGTGAAGCGGCTGCTCGCCTACTCGAGCGTGGAGAACATGGGCATCATGGCGGTCGGCGTCGGCCTGGGCGGCGCCGCCGCCTACGGGGCCATGCTGCAGGCGGTGGGCCACTCGCTGGCCAAGGCGGGGCTGTTCTTCCTCGCGGGGAACGTGCTGCGCGCCTACGGCAGCACGGCCGCCGGCGAGATCCGCGGGGCGCTGCGGCGGCTTCCGGTGAGCGGGCCGCTGCTGCTCGCGCTGGTGCTCGCCATCGGCGGGCTGCCGCCGTTCAGCCTGTTCATGAGCGAGTACACGATCGTGCAGGCGGCCGTCGGGGGCGGGCACCCCTGGCTGGGCGCGCTGCTCGCGGCCCTGCTCGCTGTCGCGTTCCTCGCGATGGCGGCCGTGCTGCTGCCCGGGCTCCAGGGGCGGGGCGAGCGGCGCGGCGGGGCGGTGCGGGAGGGGTTCCTCGCCGCGGCGCCCCCGCTGGCGCTCGCGGCGGGCGTGCTCGTGCTGGGCGTGTGGGTGCCGCCGGCCCTGTCGCGGCTCCTCGGGTCCGTCGCCACGTCCCTCGGCGGGGCGGGCTCGTGACGACGGACGTGCGCTGGGCGCCCGCCGGTGTCGCGGTTCCGCTGGCGGAGATTCCCGCGGCCGGCGCCGCCGGGCTGGCCGGGGCCTGTGCCGGTTTGCAGGCGGCGGGCGCGCGGCTGGTGGCGATGGCGCCGCTGGCGGGCGTGCCCGAGGGTGGCGGGCTCGAGGCGCTGGTGGTGGTCGCCAACGACGCGGCGAACCGGGTCGGAATGGTGCGCGCCGTGTTCCGGCCCGGGGTCCCGTACCCGGCGGTCACGGCCGTGCTCCCCGAGGCGCAGGCGTTCGAGCGGGAGCTGTGGGAGGACCACGGCACCACGCCGGCCGAGCATCCGTGGCTCAAGCCCCTGCGGCGCCACGCGGAGCTGGAGCCCGGGGCGCCCGGGCACCCGTTCTTCCGGGTGGAAGGCGCCGGCATCCACGAGGTGGCGGTCGGGCCGGTGCACGCCGGCATCATCGAGCCGGGGCACTTCCGGCTGCAGTGCCGCGGCGAGGAGGTGCTGAGCCTCGAGATCCAGCTCGGCTACCAGCACCGGGGCGCCGAGCGGGCGCTGCTCGCGGCGGCCCCCGCGCGCCGGCTCGCCATCGCGGAGTCGGTCGCGGGCGACGGCGCCGTGGGGCACGCGCTCGCCCACTGCCTCGCCGTGGAAGCGCTGGCGGGCGTGGAGGCCCCGCTGCCCGCGCAGATCCTGCGCGGCGTCGCCCTCGAGCTGGAGCGGATCGCGGCGCACGTCGGCGACCTGGGCGCCCTCGCCGGCGACGTGGGCTACCAGCCGGGCGCGGCGTGGCTGGGCCGGCTGCGCGGCGAGGTCCTGAACCTGCTGCTGGAGCTCTCGGGGAGCCGCTACGGCCGCGGGCTCATCGTGCCGGGCGGCGTCCGGTTCGGCCTCGACGGGGCCGCGCGCGGCGCGCTGCTCGCGCGACTCGGGCCGGTGGAGCGGGACCTGCGCGCGGCGGCCGACGTGCTGTTCGACGCGCCGTCGGTGCTGTCGCGGTTCGAGGGCACGGGCGTCGTCGCCCGCGGCGACGCGGACGCGCTCGGCCTGGTGGGACCGGCGGCCCGGGCGAGCGGGCTGTCGCGCGACGCCCGCCGCGACCACCCCCACGGCATCTACCGGTTTGCGATCATCCCCGTCTCGTCGGGGGACGAAGGCGACGTGATGGCGCGGGCGATGGTGCGGTGGCTCGAGGTCCAGCGCTCCCTCGTGTTCGTGCGGGAGCAGCTCGCCGAGGTCCGGGCGGGGCCGCTGACGGCGCCTGTGCCGGCGGCGCGGCCCGGCACGGCGGTGGCCGCCCTGGTCGAGGGGTGGCGCGGGGAGATCGCTCACCTGGCCGCCACGGGGCCGGACGGGGCGCTCACGGCGTACCGCGTGGTGGATCCCTCGTTCCACAACTGGGCCGGCCTGGCGCTGGCCCTGCGCGGCAACCAGGTGTCGGACTTCCCGCTCTGCAACAAGAGCTTCAACCTGTCCTACGCCGGGCACGACCGGTGAGCCCGCGATGATCCGGATCCTGTGGGAGCGCCTGCGGGGCGGTCGCCGCACCAGCGGCTACCCGGACCGGCCCGTCACGCTGCCCGCGCGGTTCCGGGGCCGGCCGCGGCTCGATCCCGCGCGCTGCACCGACGGCTGCCGCGCGTGCGCCGCCGCGTGCCCGACCGCGGCCATCCGCACGGACCCGCTCGCGCTCGACCTCGGCGCGTGCCTGTTCTGTCCGGTGTGCGTGGAGGCGTGCCCGGAAGGCGCGATCGCGTTCACCCCCGATCACCGGCTGGCGGCACGGAGCCGCGACGATCTCGTCGAGCGCGGCGCCGGGCCGCGCTACGCCGCGGCGCTGGACGCGCAGGCCCGCCGGCTGTTCGGACGGTCGCTGCGGCTGCGTCACGTCGCCGCGGGAGACTGCGGTGGCTGCGCCTCCGAGCTGAACGCGCTGAGCAACGTCGTGTTCGACCTGGCGCGGTTCGGCGTCGGGTTCGTGGCCTCGCCGCGCCACGCGGATGGGATCGTGATCACGGGCCCGGTCACGCCCAACATGGCGGAGGCGCTGCGGCGGACCTGGGAGGCGGTGCCGGGCCCCAAGCTGGTGATCGCGGTAGGCGCGTGCGCCATCAGCGGCGGCCCGTTCGCGGGCGGGGCCTTCGGCCTGGCCGGCGTGCCCGGCGACCTGAAGGTGGACCTCTACGTGCCCGGCTGTCCGCCGCACCCCTATACGATTCTCGACGGCCTGCTGCGCCTGCTGGGCCGCCTGGAGGGCGAGGCGGGCGCGTGAGACGAGCACCCCCGGGGGGACTGCTCCGACTAGACCGGAGTGCAGTGGCGAGGTTGCAGACTTCGGGTAAGTTCTCAGACGGCATGTTGACCGTGGTTACCAGTTGTCAGCCTCGCAGCAGCAGACCAGTTGCACGTGCTGGCAACTGGCCTGAATTCCAGCCTCTCACCGCTGGGAACCACTGCTTGCTTGCCGTCTGGGAACTCCCCTGAAATCCGGTATTCGGACTTCTGACCTCGGAACCAGAATGACAACTCGCATCGAGAAGGACCCCCTGGGCGAACTCGCGGTCCCACAGGACGCCTACTGGGGTGTCCAGACCCAGCGCGCGGTCCAGAACTTCCCCATCTCCGGCCTCAAGCCGCTCGCGGCGTTCGTGGACGCGGTGGTCTGGATCAAGAAGGCGGCGGCGCTGACGCACCGGGAAACCGGCCGGCTCGAGGCGCGGCTCGCCGACGCCATCGTGCGCGCGGCCGACGAGGTCCTGGGGGGCCAGCACCGGGAGCACTTCGTGGTGGACGTGTACCAGGCCGGGGCCGGCACCTCCCACAACATGAACTGCAACGAGGTGCTGGCGAACCGGGCCAACGAGCTGCTGGGCGGGAAGCGCGGTGAGTACCAGCCCGTCCATCCCAACGACCACGTCAACATGGCGCAGTCCACCAACGACGTGATCCCCACCGCCATCCGGCTGGCCGCGCTCTCCCGCCTCGGCCCCCTGCTCGCCGCGCTGGACGGCCTGGCCGCGGCCTTCGAGGCCAAGGGCCGGGAGTTCGACGGGATCGTCAAGAGCGGCCGCACGCACCTGCAGGACGCCACGCCCATCCGGCTGGGCCAGGAGTTCACCGCCTACGCGCACACGCTGCGCCGCAACCGCGCGCGGCTCGAGCGGGCCGCCGACGACCTCCGGGACCTGGGCATCGGGGGCACGGCCGTGGGGACCGGGCTCAACGCGGAGCCCCGCTACCCCGGGCTGATGGTCAAGCACCTGACGGCCATGACCGGATTCGAGCTGCGAGCCGGGAGCGACCGCGTGCAGCTCATGCAGTCGCTGGGCGACGTGGCGGCCTTCTCGGGCGCCGTGCGGGCCCTGGCCGTGGACCTCAACAAGATCGCCAACGACCTGCGGCTCCTGGCCTCCGGCCCCCGGACCGGCTTCGCGGAGATCGCGCTCCCGCCGGTGCAGCCGGGCTCGAGCATCATGCCCGGCAAGGTCAACCCCAGCATCGCGGAGATGGTGAACCAGGTCTGCTACCAGGTGATGGGCAACGACCAGACCGTCACGCTGGCGGCCGAAGCCGGCCAGCTCGAGCTGAACGTGATGATGCCCGTGGTCGCGCACAACGTGATCTTCGCCCTGGAGATCCTCGCCGCCGCCGTGCGCGTCCTCGACGAGCGCTGCGTCGCCGGGATCGTCGCGGACGCGGCGATGTGCGCCCACTGGCTGGAGCGCAGCCCCGCGCTGGTGACCGCCCTCGCGCCCCGGATCGGCTACCTCGAGGCCGCCAAGCTCGCCAAGGAGTCGCTCGCCCGGAACCTGACGGTGCGGCAGCTCATCGAGGAGAAGGGCGTGCTCAAGGGGAAGGAGCTCGACGACGTCCTCGACTACCGCAAGATGACGGAGATCGGAGTACCGGGATCGGAGTAGTTGCCAGACCGCAAGGCGCGGCGCGACCGCGCCGCATACTTGCCTGCGCTCCGGCTTCCCACTGACGGGGGTGACGTGGCGGACGGCCTCAAGGTCTCGGTCCTGATCCCGGTCTATAACGAGCGTTTCCTGGCGGTCGAGTCCATCCGCCGGGTGCTGGCCGTGCGGGACCCCGCGATCCGGGAGCTGGAGGTGGTGGTCGTGGACGACGGCTCGACCGACGGCACCCGCGAGGTGCTGCGGGCCTTCGCCCGCGAGCATCCGGCCGTCCGCTACATCGAGCACGACCGGAATCAGGGCAAGGGGGCGGCCCTCAGGACCGCCATCGCCCACGCCACCGGCGACGTGGCGGTGCCCCACGACGCGGATCTCGAGTACCGTCCGGAGGACCTGCCGCTGCTGGTGCAGCCGTTCCTGCACGAGCAGGCCGACGCCGTGTTCGGCTCGCGCTTCCTGCCCGGGCCCTACCGGCGCGTGCTGCTGTACTACCACAGCCTCGGAAACCGCCTCCTCACCACCGTCGTGAACGTGGTGACGAATTTGAACCTGAGCGACATGGAGACCTGCTACAAGATGGTCCGCACCACGCTCCTGAAGTCGCTGCCCCTGAGGTACAACGACTTCCGGATCGAGCCGGAGCTGACCATCAAGCTGGCCAAGCGCGGCGCGGCCATCTTCGAGGTCCCGATCCGCTACGCCGGGCGGACCTACGCCGAGGGCAAGAAGATCGGATGGCGGGACGGGCTCCTGGCGTTGGGGGCGATCATCCGGGGCGCGTTGATTGACGACCTGTACCTCAACGACCCGTACGG
The DNA here is from genome assembly GCA_021787855.1 of bacterium. Classification (GTDB taxonomy): domain Bacteria; phylum Gemmatimonadota; class Gemmatimonadetes; order Gemmatimonadales; family JACORV01; genus Fen-1245. The sequence continues at coordinate 14,794 of JAJYLI010000042.1, forward strand.
CGCGCACATCCTTCACAGCCTGGCCCGCGCCCGGAAGTTCTCGCGCTGGATGAGCGACGTCATCCGCCCCTGGGTGGGGCGCGCGGTGCTGGAGATCGGGGCGGGCATCGGCAACCTCACGATCCATCTCGTGCCGCGCGAGCGCTACCGCGCCACCGACATCAACCCCGACTACCTCGCCTACCTCCGCAACTTCGCCGTCGGCCGGCCCTACCTCGAGGTGGGCACGGCGCACGCCGAGCGCGCGGCGGACTTCGCCCCGCTGGCGGGCCAGTTCGACACCGTGGTCTGCCTCAACGTGCTCGAGCACCTGGACGAGCCGCGTGACGTGCTCGGCAACCTCCGCGCCGCGCTGGCGCACGGGGGGCGGGCCATCATCCTGGTTCCCCAGGGTCCCCGCCGGTACAACTCTCTCGACCGGGCCCTGGGCCACCGCCTGCGCTACACCCGGGCCCGCCTGGCCGAAGTCGTGCGGCAGGCCGGCTTCGAGCTGGAGGCCCTGCTCGATTTCGACCGGGCCGGCGTGCCGGGCTGGCGGCTGAATGGGTGGCTCGGGCGCACCCGCTTCTCCCGCTTCCAGCTCAAGGTCTTCGACTCGTCGGTGTGGCTCCTGCGCCGGGTGGACCGGCTGTTCCCCTGGCGCGGCCTCTCGCTGATCGCGGTTTGCCGCAATCCGTGACCCATCGGCAGCACCGTCCGATGGAAATGCGACTCATCTTCTCAGTTTTTGCTATCTTCCTGTCTTGATTCATGATACCGATTCTCATTCGTATCATGTGTGTGATATCTAACTTGAGTTGATGGCTTCCTTTTTGCGTATTGTCCTGGGCAAGGAGGGCATATGCGCGTCACCACGTGGGCCGAATACGGGCTGATCGTAACCCTCCATCTCGCCCGGCGAACTGGCCAGGGACCTGTTGCGGCGCGCGAGATGGCCGAAAGGGAAAAGCTCCCCGCTGACTACGTGGAGCAGATCCTGCTCCGCCTGCGCCGCGCCGGACTGGTCGAGTCGGTCCGCGGCGCCCGCGGCGGCTACCTTCTGTCCCGTCCACCGGCCGAAGTCACGGTCAAGGATGTGCTGGACGCGTCGGAGCACGGCACCTTCGAGGTCAACTGCCTGTGCCATCCGGTTGACCAGGATCGGTGCATGACCGACTCGAGCTGCCCCATCCGGCCGGTCTGGCAACTGCTCCAGTCACGCATTGACGAGACGCTGGGCTCGATTCACCTCGCCGATCTGCTCCACGACGAGGTGGACGTCCGCATGCTGGTCAGCAGCGGCCTGGCGGCGGTCTGATGCCTTCGCAGGGCCTGGGAACATTGCCCTTGGTTTGGCTGTAAACGCGACAAAATGACTCCCGCATCTGCGCCTTCGGCCATCGGCCTCCAGGGCCTGAGCCCCGAGGAGATGCAGCGCTACGCCCGCCACCTGATCCTTCCGGAAGTGGGGCTGGAGGGCCAGCGGCGGCTCAAGGCGGCGCGGATCCTGGTCATCGGGGCCGGCGGCCTGGGCTCACCGGCGGCGCTCTACCTCGCGGCGGCGGGCGTGGGCGTGCTGGGCCTGGTGGACTCGGACGCCGTGGAGCTCAGCAATCTCCAGCGCCAGATCCTGCACGCGACCGACGCCGTCGGCACGAGCAAGCTCGCCTCGGCGGCCGCGCGGCTGCGGGGGATCAATCCCGCGGTCGAGCTGGTGCTGCACGAGACGCGGCTGGTGAGCGGGAACGCGCTGGGCATCCTGGGCGGGTACGACGTGATCGTGGATGGCAGCGACAACTTTCCGACGCGCTACCTGGTCAACGACGCCTGCGTCCTGCTGGGCAAGCCGTACGTGTACGGAAGCATCTATCGCTTCGACGGCCAGGCGTCGGTGTTCTGGGCGGGTCGCGGCGAAGGGCGCGGCCCCTGCTACCGCTGTCTGTACCGCGAGCCGCCGCCGCCGGAGCTGGTGCCCTCCTGCGCGGAGGGCGGCGTGCTGGGCGTGCTGCCGGGCATCATCGGCAGCATCCAGGCGCTGGAGGCGCTGAAGCTGGTCCTGGGCCGCGGCGAGACGCTGGTCGGCCGGCTGCTGCTGTTCGACGCGCTCAAGATGCGGTTCCGGGAGCTGACCCTGGAGCGGGACCCCGCGTGCCCGCTGTGCGGAGATCGGCCGACCATCCTCGGGCTCGTGGACTACGAAGCGTTCTGCAACCTGGCCGCCGCCGCGACCGCCGGACCGGCGGCGCCGGAGGTGTCGCCGCGCGAGCTCCAGGCCGAGCTGCGGGCCGGGCGTCGCCTGCTGCTGGTGGACGTGCGCGAGGCGTTCGAGTGGGAGATCTGCCGGATCGAGGGGAGCGTCCATATTCCGCTCGGCGAGCTGCCGGAGCGCGCCGCGGAGCTGGATGCGGAGGGGGCAGGGGAGGCGGCGATCGTCACGGTCTGTCACGCGGGCCAGCGCTCGCTCGAGGCCGCGCGGCTCCTCAAGGGCCGCGGCGTCGCGGACGTGCGCAGCCTCAAGGGCGGCGTCACCGCGTGGGCGGACGAGATTGATCCGGGCATGACGCGGTACTGAAGAACGCGGAAGCCGAGCGGACGGAACTGACAACCTGGCGTCCGGCAGCCAGTCTCAATGCCGAAGGAGGGACTCGAACCCTCACGGGCTTGCGCCCACGGCGCCCTGAACGCCGCGCGTCTACCAGTTCCACCACTTCGGCAGGGCGGCGCAAGATAGACCGCGACCTCCCCCTCGTCAACCCTTGTCTTGACCCATCGGAACCCTAGCTCTATCTTGGGGTTACGACGCTTGTGACCCCCGTCCTTCAGCCTCCCTCGCCGCCCCGGGCTCCCGTCGTGTCTTCTCATTCCCGCAGCATCGCCCGGAACCCGCGCGCGCGGCACGACTACCGGATTGTGGAGACCTGGGAGGCGGGGCTCGTGCTGACCGGCACCGAGGTGAAGAGCCTGAGGGCCGGCCGCGCGAGCCTGGTGGGCGCGTTCGCGCGGGTCCGCAACGGCGAGGTGTGGCTGGAGGCGCTGCACATTCCGCCGTACGAGGAAGGGAACCGCAACAACCACGATCCGCTGCGCACCCGCAAGGTGCTGATGCACCGGCGCGAGATTCGCCGCCTGCTGGGCTCGCTGGAGCGCAAGGGCTTCGCGCTGGTGCCGCTGGAGCTGTACTTCAAGGGCTCGCACGCGAAGGTGACGCTCGCGCTGGGGCAGGGGAAGAAGGAGTACGACCGCCGCGAGGATCTCCGGCGGCGCGACGCGGAGCTCGAGATGGCGCGGGCGGCGCGGCGCCGGTGACCCGGTGGCTCCTGGCTGCGCTGGCGGCCGGCCTGGTGACGGGGCCGGGGGCGGGACGTGACTCGCTCACCCTGGCGTCGAGCCGCGGGATGCGGACGGTGGCCGTGCGCGAGGAGCGCGGCTGGCCGGTCGTGGCCGCCGCGGCGCTGGCGGGCGTGCTGGACGTGCGCGTGGCCGCGGTCGCGGGCGGGCAGGCGGAGGTCACGGTGGCGGGGCGGCGGTTCGACTTCGTCCTCGGCACCGGCTACTTCCGCTTCGGCGGCCAGGTGTTCGCGCTCGCCGCGGCGCCGTACCTGGTCCGCGACACGCTGTTCCTGCCGCTCCAGTGGGTGGTGGAGGCGCTGCCGCGCCTGCTGTCGGATCGGTTCCACTACGAGCCGGCGCGCGATCTGCTGGAGGAGTTTCCCTCGCGCCCTGCCGTTCCCGCCCCCGCGGCCGTGGCGTCGTCGGGTCCCCGGCCCGATCCTTCCACGGGGCTCCGGATGCCGCACGTGGTGGCGGTGGACGCCGGGCACGGGGGCCCGGACGTGGG
>JAJYLI010000207.1 GCA_021787855.1 bacterium
GCAGCGGGCGCCGCGTGCGCGGTCCGCGGGGCCGCGGGCGCAGGACTCGCCGCCGGTTTCGCCACGGGCTTCAACGGCACCGCGGGGGCGCGGGACCGCGAGGGTGCGGGTCGCAGGGCGTGGGCCGCAGCGGGCTTCGGGGTGGCCGCCGGGGCGCGGGCCGGCGCGGGAGCGGCCGCCGGCGGCGCGGGGCTGCCCAGGGGCGCGATCAGCGTCACCCGATAGACGGGCGGGAGCGCGGCGGGGGTCTTGAGCCCTCCGGCCAGCAGGAACGTCGCCACGACCAGCGCGTGCAGCGCGACCGAGCCGGCGATCCCCGGGGCCCGGAGTGTCTGGGCGTGGACGCGATGCCGCAGCCCCCTCACGGGACGGAATCCGATTCGGCCACGAGGCCGATGTTCTTGACCCCGGAGGCGCGGATCACGGCCAGGACACGCACCACGTCGCCGTAGGGCACCGCGCGGTCGGCCCGCAGGTAGATGGCGGACGGCTTGCGGCGGGCCACCAGGGCGCGGAAGGTGATCCTGAAATCCCGGTAGGAGAAGGCGGCCTGGTCCACGTAGATCCGGCCGCTCTTGTCCACCGAGACGACCACGCCCTTCTCGGGCGCCAGGGGCCGGATCTCGGCGCGGGGCAGCTGCACCGGCACGCCGCCCTGCATCATCGGCGCCGTGATCATGAAGATGATGAGCAGGACGAAGGCCACGTCCACCAGCGACGTGACGTTGATGTCGGCGTTGAACGCGGCGCGCGGCCGGCGGCGGGCGGGCACCTTACACCCTCCCCTCCCGGGCGAGGGTGACGATCAACTCCCGCGCGAAGCCCTCCAGCTCGGCCGCGACGAAGTTCTGGCGCGCGGTGAAGATGTTGTAGGCGATCACCGCCGGAATGGCGACGGACAGGCCCGCCACCGTGGTCACCAGCGCCTCGGCCACGCCCGGGGCGACGGCGGTGATGTTGCCGGACCCGCCCACCGAGATGCCGATGAAGGCGTCCATGACGCCCAGCACCGTGCCCAGCAGGCCGATGAGCGGGCTCACGGAGCCGAAGGTGGCGAGCCAGGGGATGTAGCGGCCGAGCTGGTCGTGCTCGGCGTCCACCTGGGTCTCGAGCACCATGCGCAGCGCTTCGAGCTGGGTGGGGGACAAAGCGCCGCCGGCGGCGGGGTCGCGCTTGAGCCCGCCCGGCCGGATCTCGGAGAAGAAGTTGATCCCCTCGCCGAACAGGCGGGTGAAGGGGGAGGGGCGCAGCGCGTCCACCGCCTCGCGGGCCTCCTCCAGGCGCGCCGTGTGCTCGGTGGCGTCGAAGAAGGCGTCGGCGTCCCGCCGCACGCGGCGGAACTGCCACAGCTTGGCGAAGATCAGGAACCACGACACCGCCGAGAAGACGACGAGGACCGCGAGCACCAGCTTCGCGCCGGTGCTGGAGGCGGCGATGAGGTCCAGCTCGCTCGTGGGGACCGCGCCCCCCACCTGCATCATCATCATCACGACGCCTCACCCCGGATCCACTCGTAGGTCGCCTGGAGGCCCTGCGCGAGCGGCACCGCGGGCCGCCAGCCCAGCAGCCGCGCCGCCTTGCCCGCGTCCACCGCGTTGGCCTTGAGCTCGCCCGCGCGGGCCGGCGCGTGCTCGACGCGGGCCGGCACGCCGGCCGCGGCGCTCATGGCCGCCGCCAGGGCCACCACGGAGGTCTCCACGCCGGTCCCGATGTTGAACGCCCGCGCATCCACCGTGCCGTCCGGCGGGGGCAGCGGCGCGTCGGCCGCCAGCACGTTCGCCCGCGCGACGTCGGCGACGTACACGTAGTCCCGCGTCTGGTTCCCGTCCCCGTACACCGTGAGCGGCTTGCCCGCCTTCAGGCGGTTGGCGAAGATCGCCACCACCCCCGCCTCGCCGTGCGGGTTCTGGCGCGGCCCGTACACGTTGCTGTAGCGCAGCGCCACCGTCTCGAGGCCGTAGAGCTGGCTGTAGCAGGCCAGGTAATACTCGGCGGCCAGCTTGCTGACGCCGTAGGGGGACACCGGAAGCTTCGGGGCCGATTCGCTCAGCGGCGGCTTGCGCTCGCCGTACACCACGCCGCCCGAGGAGGAGAACACGATCCGCCGGGTCCCGCCGGCGCGGGCGCCCTCCAGCAGGTTGAGGAGCGCGAGCAGGTTCTCCTCGGCGTCGAACAGCGGGTCCGTGACCGATACCCGGACGTCCACCTGGGCGGCGAGATGGGTGATGATCTCGAAGCCGCCGCTCTGGACCAGCCGCCGCGCCTCCTCCGAGCCGACGTCGAGCTGCTTGAACTCCGCGCCCTTGGGGATGTTCTGCGGCCGGCCGGTGGAGAGGTTGTCCATCACCGTCACGGCGGCGCCGGCGGCGAGGAAGCCGTCGGCGACGTGGGAGCCGATGAACCCGGCGCCCCCCGTGACGAGCACACGTCGTGTCATGGGCGCGCGACCCCTGAGGCGAGGCGAGCTAGACCGCCGGGGACGCCACGGCCCGCGAGAGCCCGGCGCGCCCCGGAAAGCACGATGGCGAACCCGCCGGTCGGGCGGGTCCGGATCTCACGACGGCATCCGATAGATCTGCCGGGCCACGCTGCCGGGCCGGATGTCCGCCCGCTGCATCTGGATGATCAGCGCGGTCGAGGTCCTGGGCCGCGTGTACACCACCATCACCTGCGCCTGCGGCTGCATGATCTCCGCGCCGCCTCCGCCCTTGAGCGTCGAGGCCGTGGTGTTGCTCAACTGGAAGATGTCCCCCGGCCGCACCCCGTCGTCGGCGCCGAGGTTCAGGAACAGCTCGTCCTGCTGCCCGGCCAGCGCCCGGGTCGTGCGCATGGCGACGACCGCGCCGTTGAGGCCGCTGTCCGCCGGGACCGGCAGGGGATGCACACCACCGGGGGAGGGATGGAACTCCGGCGCGACCATCACGCTCTGCCCCGCCTGGACTTCCTGGTACACGGTGACGACCTGCGCCGTCACGTTCCCCCCGGCCCCCTCACCGCCCTGCCCGAGATCGGTGACCCGGAGCAGCGCGGTGGGCCGGATGATATCGCCCCAGCCCAGCACGGGCCCCTCGCGGACGAACGATTCCAGCGTGTCGCCCACCTTCAGCGTCGCGCCCGGCGGCGGCACCAGCGCCACGTAGCTGTACAGCATCGCGCTCGTGGTGGTCACCAGCCCGCTGATGGACGACGTCTGGAGATTGCCCAGCAGCCGCCCCTCGTTCAGCGCTTCCCCCGGCGCCATCAGGAAGCCGGCCGAGTAGAACTCGCCCCGGCGCACCGCCCGGTAGGCGTGCCGCTCCCGAATCTCCAGCCTGGCCTCGCGCTGCCCCGGCGCGTGGGCCTGCTCGGAGAAGATCGTGGGGCCCGTCACGGTGTTCGGGAAGGGGGTCTTCGCCGCCACCGCCGGCGCCGCGGTGTCGGCCTGCGCCACGGGTGAGACGGTGATGCCCGCGCCGGCCGACTCCGCCGGAGCCGCGGCCACGTTCTGGTTCGCCGCCTCCGGAGCCCCGCCCGCGATACGCAGGTCCTGGCCCGGATAGATCCAGTGCGGGTCCGCGATCGCGCCGGTGTTCAACCGGTAGATCGCCGGCCACAGGAGCGGGTCGCCCAGGTACTCCTGCGCCAGCCCCCACAGCGTCTCGCCCTGCTGCACGACGTGGCTCGCCGGAGGAGGCCCCGGCGGCACGGCCTGCTGAGCGGCCGGCGCCGCA
>JAJYLI010000208.1 GCA_021787855.1 bacterium
AGGAAGCGCCCCACCAGGAACAGCACCCGCTCCTCGGGCACCACGCCCTCGTAGCCGCACCCGAAGGCCGACTGCACGGACACCTGGACCGTCATACCCGCGTCCCGCGCACGCCGGGCCATCGCGAGGATGCGTTCCGTCGCCTCCGCGACGCCCATGCCGGTGTTCTTGCGCGAGTGCGTCTCGCTGGCGGAGACCCCCATGCACAGCATCGGGACGCCGGCGGCCTGCGCGCGCTCCAGGCCCCTCTCGTTGAGCACCAGCGCGGAGAGCGTCGCGCCCTCGACCCTGCCCAGCTCCGCGAACAGCCGGTCGGTGTCCGCCATCTGCGGCACCTTCGCCGGGTGCACGAACGAGCCGACCTGCACGACGTCCACGCCGGTCTCGAGCAGCGCGCGGATCCACTCCAGCTTCTTCGCGGTCGGGACGACGTCGTGCTCCATCTGGAGCCCGTCCCTGAAGCCCACCTCGTGGAGCACGACGCGCCGCGAGGCGCCGGCCGGCGCGCCGGCCGCCGGGCTCACGCCCACGCCCGCCGCCGGCGCGGGCCCGCTCATCCGCGCACCCGCCGGGCGACGGCTTCGCCCATCTCCAGGGTGCCGCTGCTCCCGCCCATGTCGTAGGTGCGCACCTTGCCCTCGCGGATCACCGCCGCCACCGCGCGCTCGACCCGCTCGGCCTTGGCGCTCTCCCCCAGCCAGTCGAGCATCATCTTCGCCGCCAGGATGGTGGCCGTGGGGTTCACCTTGTACTGGCCCGCGTACTTGGGCGCCGAGCCGTGCGACGGCTCGAAGACCGCGAGCTTCTCGCCGATGTTGCCGGAGCAGCCGAAGCCCAGGCCGCCCACCATCTGCGCCGCCAGGTCCGAGACGATGTCGCCGTACAGGTTGGGCGCCAGGAGCACCTGGTAGGACGTCGGGTTCTTGAGCAGCCACATGCACATCGCGTCCACGTTGGCTTCGTCCAGCCGGATGCCGGGGTAGCCGGCCGCGACGCGCCGCGCCTCCTCCAGGAACAGCCCGTCCGTGGCCCGCACCACGTTGGCCTTGTGCACCACCGTCACCTGGGTGCGGCCGTGCGCCTTGGCGTACTCGAAGGCCGCGCGCGCGATCCGGGCGGAGCCGCGCTTGGTGTTCACCTTGCAGGAGACCGCGTACTCGTCCGCGGGCAGATCCTTGAACGGCGCGAACGGCGGGGAATGCGCGGCCAGCGCGCCGGCCACGGCGGCGGGCACCGGGCTGAACTCCACGCCCGCGTACAGATCCTCGGTGTTCTCGCGGAAGATGACCAGGTCAATGTCGTCGCGGTGGTTGAGCGGATTGCCCACGTAGGCCTTGCAGGGCCGCAGGCAGACGTACAGGTCGAACAGCTGCCGCATCCGCACGATCGGCGAGCGGTACACCAGCGCCTTGCCGCGCAGGCCGGGCGCCAGCTCCGCCTCCGCCGCCCGGGCCGGCTTCGACGTGATGGCGCCGAACATCGCGGCGTGGACGCCCTGGAGGAGCTGGATGGTGCGGGCGGGGAAGGCGTCGCCCTCCGCGCACCAGAACTCCCAGCCGATGTCGCCCGGCAGGTACTCGGCGTCGAGCCCAAGCGCGTCGAGAACGAGGCGGGCCGCGTCCATCACGTCCCGCCCGATGCCGTCGCCGGGCAGCCAGGCGATACGATACTGCGCCATGCGGGTCGCTCCGAAGGGGCTGTACGGCCGCGAGAAACAGCAAGAAGCGCGCCGGGATTCGGCGACCGGGGGTAAGGCCGTGCGGCGCCGTCACAAGCGGCGGAGAGTCGGGTGGCGCGGCGTCAAGGTCCTCGCGCCCAGGCCCCTCCTTGCGCTGCGCCCGGCGGCGCGATATGAAATTTGCACGCCATGAGCGACCCCCTGCTCACCCTCCGCGAATACGCCAAGCTCGCGCCCTGGAACATCCGGGACCTCGCGGCGCTCTCCGGCGGCATTCTCGCCGCCTCCGGCGTGACGCCGATCAACGCCGCGGCCCAGAGCCGGCCGTCCGACCGCACCATCCGCTTCTACGTGACCCGGCACCTGATGAGCCCGCCGGAGGGGCGGGGCACGGCCGCCACCTACGGCTACCGGCACCTGCTGCAGTTGCTCTCGATCAAGCTGCGCCAGATGGAGGGCGCCACGCTCGCGACGATCACCCGGGACATCGCGGACTCGCCGGGCGACGTGCTGGAGAAGCGTGTCGCGGCCTCGCTCGGGGACCTTCCCGCGCCCGACCAGATCGCGTTCCAGGGAGGCGCGGCGCCGCGCGGGCGGGTGGCCCGCGCCGTGGGCCGGGGCGAGCCGGGTGCTTCCCCGGCGGGCCAGCGCGCCAGGGACGGCGGCGGCGAGGCCCCGAGCGGCCCCCCACCCCTGGGCACCTGGTACCGCCTGCCCCTGGGCGATGGCGTCGAGCTGGCGATGCGCCACGACCATCCCGCGGCGCGCTCGGCGACGCAGCGCCAGCGTCTGGTGGAGCGGCTGGCCCGGACCGTGCGCGAGGTGGCGGGAGAGCCCGGCGGAGGTTTGTAGCCGCCCATGCGCCCGCGCTGGCGCCTGCCCGCGGCGCTGTCCGCCTGCGTCGTCGTCGCGCAACTCTGGCCGTTGAGCCCCGTCGTTGATGTCGTCACCTGGAAGCCGCCGGCGTCGGCGCGCCTCGTCTATCCCTTCTGGCACGTCGTCCTCGCCCCGCTCACCCTGCTGGCCGACTGGCTGAACGGCGGGTCCACGCGCGACCTGATCGGGTTCGGCGTGTGGGCGGCGGTGGCGTATGTGCTGGTCCGGCTGGCGGTACGGCGGCCCGCTTCGACCGGGGGGGAGGAGGAGGGGCACCGCGGCTGGGCTCGAGCCGCGCGCGAGGCGGTGTACGCGGCGCTGTTCGTGGCGGCGCTGGCGGCCTTCCTCGCGTGGGGCTACTGGCTGCCGCGGCCCATCCCGCGGCTGGTGGCGACGGACCCGGCCGACCTGATCTTCGACCCGCACTCCCACACCGCGCTCTCGCACGACGGCCGCCCCGGCTTCGGCCCGGCGCAGAACGCGGCCTGGCACCGGCGCGCGGGCTTCGACGCGGCGTTCGTCACCGACCACAACGTCTGCTGCGCGGCGCGAAGCTGGTGGCTCGAAGCGCCGCACGGCCGGCCGGCGCTGCTCCAGGGCGAGGAGATCTCGCTTTCGGGCATCCACGTCCTCGCCCTGGGCATCGGCGCGGTGATCCCCAACCACCCGTACGACGGGTCATGGGACTCGACCGGGGTCCTGATCCGCCGGCTCCACGCCGACTCGGTGTTCATGGTGCCCACGCTGCCGGAGGACTGGCGCCACCACACCGGCCGGGAGTGGGGGCAGCTCAGCGGCTGGGGCGGGGGGATGGGCGGCTTCGAGATCTGGACGACCATGCCGCGCGCGATGCAGCTCTCACCCGCCGCGCGCCGCACGATCGTCGGCTGGGCGCGGCTGCTGGGCCGTCCCGTGTTCGGCTCGACCGATATGCACGGCTACGGCTACACCGCCTCGGTGTGGAACGTGACGCGGCTGCCGGGCTGGCGGGAGATGGACGACAGCACGCTTGAGGCCGGCCTGCTGGCGCACCTCGAGACCGGCGGCGCCGACGCGAACGAGGTGGTGGCGCTGCGGCGCTGGCTCCCGCGGACGCGGCTGGGCGCCGCGCTCGACGTGCCGGTCAACGCGGGG
>JAJYLI010000209.1 GCA_021787855.1 bacterium
CCGCCCCGGACCGACACGTTCACGTCCTGGCGGCTCGCGCCCATCCCCACCCGCACGTGCCCGGTGCTGCGGCACACGCGGCCCACGAGCAGGATGGCCTCCTCGACCTCCTCCGGCGTCCGCAGGTCCGGGCCCGTCACCGTCTCGATGAGCGGCATCCCCAGCCGGTCGGTGCGCCACACGATCAGGTGCCCGCGATCGGACACCTCGCGGCACGAGTCCTCCTCCACGCTCACCTGCGTGATCGAGAGCTCCCGACCGCGGAACGGCAGCCGGCCGTTCACCCCCACGATGGCCGTGCGCTGGAAGCCGGTCGGGATGGACCCGTCGAGGTACTGCTTGCGCGCGATGTGCACCTCGTCCACGATGTCGCAGCCCAGCATCTCGCACTGCTCGATGGCGATGTCCACCGCCTGCTGGTTGACCAGGAACGGCGGCGTGTCGTCCATCTCGTAGGTGCAGACGTTCTCCTCGTGCAGCAGGTAGATGATGTTCTTCTTGGTCTTGAACTCCATCAGCGCGGTGCCGTCGTACTCCCCCAGCTCGGAGAGCGTGGGCCGCATGTGCCGCAGCACCGACCCGTCGTGAGTGGTGGTGTAGCGGCCCGCGGGACAGCGGCAGAACATCTTGTTGGCGGTGAGAAGCTGCTGGTGGACCTCGAGTCCCGCGATCAGGCCGACCGCGGCGTAGTCCAGCTCCTCGGCGGGCCCGGTCACGCGAGCCGGCCCGTCCGGGCGGCGTGGATGAAGTCGGTGTAGGCGGGCTGGTGGCCGGCGGCGCGCAGCGCCGCGGCGATCTGGCCGCGGTGATAGCCGCCGTGGACGATCAGGTGCGTCAGGACGTCGTCCACGGTGCTGGTGAACGCTTCGCCCTTGGTGTTGGTGTACTGGACCTTCTCGCCGAGCCGCGCGGGCACGGCCTGCGCCAGGTAGAGGGGCCAGAGCTGCTCCAACTCGGCCAGCCGGCCCTCGCACTGCTCCAGCGTGAGGTCGGGCCAGACCGGGAGCGGCGCGGGCACTCGGTTCAGGCGCGCGTGCCACAGCAGCTCGGCGGCGATCACGTGCGCCATGAGCTGCCGCGCGCGCTCGGGGGGGCCGGGGGAGGCGGGGGGGGCGGGGGGGACGCCGGCGGCGCGCAGCGAGGCCAGCGTCTCGCGGTTGGCCCACCGGTCGTAGGCGAACAGGCGGTTGAGATCGGGCATGGGGTCTAATCTAGCCGAGGAACTGCGCCAGGCGCTCCAGCATCCGGGGCCAGCGCGTCGAGGCCGAGCTCCCCGCCACGCCGTACTCCGCCAGCGCCACGTGGGTGCCGCGCGGCGTGGGGCGCAGCACCATCACCAGTTCCCGCGCGCCCGCCTGCCCGCCTTCGCTCGCGGGCGGCAGGCCCCACCTGAGCAAGCGGCTTTCGACGCCGTCGGCCGCCACGGCGCCCTCCAGGGCGCCCTGGCTCCAGCGCGCCAGCACCGCCGGATCGGTGAGGGCGCGATACACGGCGTCCGCGCTCCCGGGGACCTCGGCCGAGGCGAAGTAGCGGGGCCGGGCGGCGAGCGCCGGCGTCGAGGCGCACGGGTCCTTGCCGGTCTCCGTCAGCAGCCCCAGCGCCGCCAGGCCCTGGAGCCAGCCCGCGAAATGGCCGGCGATGGCGTCCTGGGCCGCGGGATCGGGGCTCTCCGGCCAGCCCTCGTGGCGCAGGTCCACCACCGTGCCGCCGGCAACCTCGTGGAGCGCGATCTCGACCGCCGGCTCGCCGTCCGCGGGCTCACCCGTCCGCGCGCCCCCACCCGCCATCGGGCCCCGCGGCCAGCTCACCTTGAGCCGCGCCGGCCGCTCTTCCGTCCGCCCGTCGGGCCAGGCGCGGAGCGGCAGCGCGTCCAGGACGACGTCCGCGCGTCCCAGCAGCCGCTCCCACACGGCTTCGCGCGGGGCGGCGACGAAGCTCTGGAGGTGGATCGTCTCGCTCAGGCGCGCGTTTCCTCGATCACGATCCCGCGCTTGGCCAGCGCCTCGACGTACGGGGCCGCGGGCACGCACTCGTCGGGCGTGTGTACGCCCTTCGCGGCGATCAGGCCGTCCGCCAGCAGCAGGCCGGTGATGGCCAGCGAGTAGCCGGTGGTGCGCATCATCGAGGTCACCCCGAACTGCTCGTCGTAGCGGTCCACCAGCCGCCACCGGGTGCCCGCGGACTTGCCGTCCTTGGTGCCGCGCACGTCCACCTGGAGGGCGACGAGGTCCCGCCCCTGGGGCCGCGTGAGCCGCGGGCCCACGGTCGCGACGAACGCATCGCGCGGGCGGATCCGGCCGCCGTTCACCTCGACGGGCTCCAGGTCCAGCAGGCCCAGCTCGCGGATCGGCCGCATGATGGCGGCGTGACCCGGATAGCGCAGGGTCTTGTACTCCATCGTGCGGACCTTGCCCTCGTAGCGGAACGGCAGGGTCGAGATCCCGCCGGCCGTGTGGAACGCCTCGAGCTTGCCGATGGGGTCGGGGAAGACCACGTGCTCGATCTCGGAGAGCGCCTCCACCTGCGCGGGCTTGCCGTCGCGCAGCACCCAGCTCGGCGTCGTGTAGTAGTCCAGCACGCCTTCGATCGAATACACGACCATGTAGTTGAGCGGCGGCTCGGGGTGCTGCGGCAGGCCGCCCACGAAGATCTTCACGCTGTCCGTCGTGTCCAGCCGCCGGATGCCCTCGGCCGCGAGGATGTTGACCATGCCCGGCGCGAGGCCGCAGTCGGGGACGACCGACACGCCCTTCTTCGTGGCCTCCGCCGCCAGCTCCTTCTGCTGCTTGAAGACGATGTCGGTGTTGCCGCCCAGGTCGGCGAAGTGGGCGCCGGCCGAAACCGCCGCGCGGGCGAGGTCGTAGTTGAAGTAGTACGGCGCGGCCGAGAGCACGACATTGGCGCCGCGCAGGGCCGCCGCCAGCGCCTTCGGGTCCTTCACGTCGAGGTGCAGCAGCTCCAGCGCGCCCTTCTGGTACGGCTCCAGGAACGCGGGCAGATGGTCGAGCGTGACGTCGGCCAGGACGACGGTCCGCTTGCCCGGCTGGCGCAGCAGATCGAACGCGCACGCCGCGCCCTGCTTGCCGGCGCCGATGACGAGGAAACGCATGGGGTTCTCCATACCGTACGCAACCTGAAGAGATGAGTGGTGCGCAGCCTTGCGGGGCTTCCGCGGGCGGCCGGTGGGCCGTGGTGAGCGCCCCGCGCGCCGGTGAAAAGTAGCCGACCAGCCAATCGGAGCAAAAAGCGGGCGAGCGCGGCGGAGGCGGCTTCTTCAACCCGCGCCGGCCCGGTGGTGTCCAACGACATCAGGGGGGCCAGGCATGAGTCTCGTCGCAACCGCTGACATCCGCGCCGCCGTGCGCGGCATGCGCCGCGAGCCGGTCGTGGCGGCCGCCGCGATCCTCTGCCTGGCTTTCGGCCTCGGCGCCACGGCGGCCATTTCGAGCGCGGTGGACCGCGCGCTGCTGCTGCCGCTGCCGTTCCGGGATTCCGGGCGGCTGGTGAGCGTGTACCGCACCACGCCCCAGTCCAACACCTTCCCGTTCTCGGCGCCGAACTATCTCGATCTGGCGCGGAGTGCCGGCGAGCTGTCGGACCTTGCCGCCGCGGCCGCCAACGTGTCGCTGCTGGCGCTCCGGGACCAGTCGCTGATGGTGCCGGTGTACCGGGTCACCGGGAACC
>JAJYLI010000043.1 GCA_021787855.1 bacterium
GCGGGGCCGGGCCTGCGGCGCGCCGGCCCGGCGGCCGGCGGGACGGCCGGCGGGAGCACCGGCAGCGCGGCGGTCCCGCTGGAGCCGCTGTCGGACATGGAGATCCCCACGTTCATCCGCAGGCAGATGGATTGAGCGCGGGGCGGCCGCTGTCCCGCACCGCCACGGCGGCCGCGGCGCTGCTCGTGATGGTCGGCGCGGCGCTGGCGGCCCGCGCGACGGGGCACCTGGGCGGGCTCAAGACGGCGCCGCCGGTGGTGGTGTCCGCCGCGCCGCTCATCTCCGTCGTCGACACGCTGCGGCGCGGCGAAACCATCTCCCAGGTGCTCGAGCGCCACGACGTCACCGGGGTGGACTGGTCCGCCGTCACGCAGGCGGCGCGGAACTTCGACCCCGGACGCCTCAAGGCGGGCCTGGCGCTGCTGTTCCAGCATCGGGCCGGCGCGGCGCCGCACCGGGTGACGGCACGCGTCTCGCCCCGGCAGCGGCTGATCCTGACCCGCGTGGCCGAGCGCTGGGTCGCGTCGGTGGAGCAGATTCCCTGGCAGGTCGAGACCGTCACGGTGGGCGCGAGCGTCACGCGCGAGACCAACTCGGTCTACGACGCCGTGGACGCCGCGGTGAGCGACACGGTGCTGCCCGCGTCCGAGCGCGCCCAGATGGTCTGGGCGCTGGCCGACGTGTACGACTGGGAGGTGGACTTCTCCCGGGACCTGCAGCCGGGGGACGCCTTCGGGATCGTGGCCGAGCGGCTGGTCGCGCCGGACGGGGACGTGCTGTTCGGGCGCATCCTGGCCGCGCGGCTGGACCTGGCGGGCAAGCCGCTGTACGCCTTCCGCTACGACCACGGCGACAGCAGCGAGTTCTACGACGAGACGGGCCACTCGTTGCGGCGCGCGTTCCTGCACAACCCGCTGCGCTTCCGGCGCATCAGCAGCCGGTTCAGCCACTCGCGCTGGCAGCCGATCCTGCACATCTACCGGCCGCACCTGGGGACCGACTACGCGGCGGCGCTGGGGACCCCGGTGCGCGCGATCGGCGACGGCGTGGTGACGTTCGCCGGCTGGGACGGCGGGTACGGCAATCTCATCGAGATCCGGCATCCCAACGGCGTCCAGACGCGCTACGGGCACCTGGAGCGCTTCGCGCGCGGCATCCGCCCGGGCGCGCGGGTCACGCAGGGGCAGGAGATCGGTTACGTGGGGAGCACGGGGCTCTCCACCGGGCCGCACCTGCACTTCGAGGTCCGCATCCACGGGCGGGCGGTGAATCCGCTGCACGCCCTCGGCGGCTCGGCGCCGGGCGCGCCCATCCCGTCCGCGGAGCGCGCGGGGTTCGAGGCGGACCGGCAGCGGCTGCTGCGACTGCTCGAGCCCGCGCCCGCGGGCCTGATCGCCGCCGCGCCGCGCTCCTGAGGCGCGCCTCGCGCGCCAGGTTTCCCTCATGCTGACGGTCGTCGTGGCGCTGGCGGCCCTCGCCGCGGCGCTGACCCTGTATCTCGTGGTGGAGCGCGTGGGCGCGGCGGGGTTGCCGCTGGCGCTGCTCCGGGCCCTGGCGTGGGCCGCGCTGGCGGCGCTGCTGCTGGACCCGGGGTGCGAGCGCCGGGGCGTCGCCGTCCCGCCGGTGGTCCTGCTGGACCAGTCCCTCTCCATGAGCACGCCGGGCGACACGGCGGGCGGAGGCCCGCGGTGGCGCGCCGCGCTCGACACCGCGCGGGCGCTGGCGGGCCGGCGCGGCCGCATCCTCCTGTTCGGGGCGCGGCCCGCGGCGTACCGGCCGGGCGCGCGCCCCGACGCGCCGGCGACCCGGCTCGTGCCCGCCTGGCGGGAGGCGGTGGCCCTGGGCGGGCCGATCGCCATCGTGACCGACGGCGAGGTGGGCGACGCGGCGGCCCTGCCGGGCGGCGCGCTGGCCACCGCGCGCATCGTGGTCCTGCCGCGGCCGCCGGCCAAGGACGTCGGCGTGGCGGCGCTGTCGCTGCCCGAGGCGCTGAGGGCCGGCGACACCGCGACGGCCCGCGTGGTCCTGGTGGCGGCGCACACCGCGCCCGGGGACACCGCGCGGCTGGTGCTGCTGCAGGGCGCGCGGGTCGTGGCGCGCGAGCGCGTCGCCGTGGGCGCGGGTGGCGGAGGCAGCTTCGCCCGGGACCTGCGGTTCGTCCCGCTGGCGCCGCCACGCTCCGCGGGGTCGGCGGCGGAGGACGCGGCGGGTGAGGTGCAGCGGTTCACCGCCCGCGTGACGGGCGTCAGGGGCGACCGGGAGCCGCGCGACGACGCGCGGGTGAGCCTGGCGCTCGTGTCGCGCGCCTCCGCCATCGCGCTGTTCTCCGACAGCCCCGACTGGGACTTTCGCTGGCTGGCGGTGACGCTCAAACGCACCAGCGGCGTGCCGGTGCGCGGCTTCCTCCGCCTGACGCCGCGGGGCGCGTGGCTGGACGCCGACAGCCTCTCCCCGGCGGGAACCGGGGTCGCGCGGCAGGCCGCGCGGGACGCCGCGTTGGTCGTGGTGCAGGGCACGGCGCGGGGGACGGCGGCCCTCGCCCGGCTGGCGCGTCACGCGCTGTGGACCTGGACCACCGGCGCGAGCGCGGCCGCGGCGGTGGCGGGCGACTGGTACGTGGAGCCGGCCGCCGGCGCCTCGCCCGTCGGGGCCGCGCTGGCCGGCGTGCCGCCGGACAGCCTGCCGCCGTTGACCTCCCTGGCCGTGGAGCCCGCTCCGGCGCCCGCGGATACGGCGGCGTGGGTCGGTGTGGTGGCGCAGCTCGCCCGCCGCGGCCCCGCCGTCCCGTTCATCGTGGGCCGCGACAGCGCGGGCCGCCGGGTGGTGCGGACGCTGGGCACGGGGCTGTGGCGCTGGGCGAGCCAGGGCGGCATCGCGCGTGAGGCCTACCGCTCGCTGGTCGGCGCGCTCACCGACTGGCTGCTCGCGCCGGCCTCACGGGGAGAAGGCGCGGGAGCGCTGGCCGCGGACTCGCTGGCGGCGCGGAGCGAGTCCCTGGACCGCCCGGTGGACGAGCTGCTGCCGCGGCCGCGGACGCTCCACGATCAGCCGGGCGTCGCGGTGGCGGGGCCGGAAGAGCGCGAGCCGCTGCGGGCATCGCCGTGGCCCTATGCGGTGGCGCTGGTCGCGCTCATGTTGGAGTGGTGGGCGCGGAGGCGAAGGGGAATGCCATGACGGGGAGGTCATCACCTCGTCACCTGCCCGTCGCGGCATTCTAGGGGAGGGGGCAGATGGCAGGGTTGTGGTCCCGCATCAAGCGTCTGGCCGTGACCGACGTCGGCGCGCTCCTCCGGGGCCTGGGCAAGGCCGACCTGGAGCAGTTCGAGCGCACGCTGATCGAGGCCGACCTGGGCGTCGCCGCGGCCGAAGAGCTGGTGGCGCTGGTGGCCGAAGAGGTGCGCCGCGGGAGGCTCAAGACGGCGGACGACGTCCGCGCCGCGCTGCTCGCGCGCCTGACGGCCATCCTCGCCGCGCCCGGCTCCGGCGACCCGGGCGCGGTGGCGCGCGCCGCACCGGGAGGGGGACCCACGGTCCTGCTGCTGGTCGGGGTCAACGGCACCGGCAAGACCACGGCCGCCGCCAAGCTGGCCTGGCGGCTCGAGCGGCAGGGCCGGCCGGTGCTGCTGGTGGCCGCGGACACCTACCGCGCGGGCGCCACCGAACAGTTGGAGCGGTGGGCGGAGCGGCTGGGCGTGCCCTGCGTCAAGGGCGCGCGGGGCGGGGACCCGGCGGCGGTGGTCTTCGACGCGGTCGAGGCCGCCCGCACCCGCAACCGCGAGGTGATCATCGCCGACACGGCCGGCCGGCTCCACACCCAGGACGACCTGATGAAGGAGCTGGTGAAGGTCGCGCGCGTGGCGGGGCGCAAGCTCCCGGGCGCGCCGCACGAGACGCTCCTGGTGGTGGACGGCTCGACCGGCCAGAACGCGGTCCAGCAGGGCAGGGCCTTCAAGGGCGCGCTGCCGCTCACGGGCCTGGTGGTGACCAAGCTCGACGGCACGGGCCGCGGCGGCGCGGTGGTGGCCCTGCGCAAGGAGCTCGGCCTCCCCGTGCGGTTCCTCGGCGTCGGGGAGGGACCGGAAGACCTGGAGGTGTTCGACCCCGCGGCCTACGCCCGGAGACTGCTGGATGCCTGACGGGCCGGGCGCGCGGGCGCCTGGCCGCCCCGACGCGCGGCGAGGCGGCGCCGCCGCCTTGCGGCTCGACGCGCCGGTCCAGTTCCTCAAGGGTGTGGGCGAGCGGCGCGCCGAGCTGCTCGGCCGCCTCGGCATCCGCACCGCCGGCGACCTGCTGCGCCACCTGCCGTTCCGCTACCTCGACGCCACGCAGATCACCCCCCTGGCGCGGGCGCGGGGCGCGGCGGTCGGCGCGGAGATCACCGTCGTCGGCCGCGTCATCTCGACCGGCGTGATCCCCACCCACCGCGGGCTCAGGGTCTTCCAGGCCGTGCTGCAGGACGCCTCCGGGCTGATCGAGTGCGGCTGGCCGGGCCGGCCGTTCCTCGAGCGCAGCATCACGCGGGGCCAGCTCCTGCTGGCGACCGGACCGGTGCGCCACTTCCACGGCAAGCAGCTCCAGCCGCGGGAGTGGATCGTGCTGGGCGGCGAGGACGAAGAGCCCCGCGGCCAGGTGCTGCCGGTGTACCGGGTGACGGAGGGGCTCACGGTGCGCCAGGTCCGCGCGCTCCTCGACCGCCACCTGGACGGCCTGCTGGCCGGCGTGGTCGAGGAGCTGCCGGCGGCGTGGCGCGCGGCCGCGGACGTCGTGCCGCTGCCGGACGCGCTGCGGGCGGTCCACCGGCCCGAGACCGTGGCGGCGGCGGAGGCGGGCCGCCGGCGCCTCGCGTTCGAGGAGCTGATGCTGTTCCAGCTGGTGCTGGCGCGGGCGCGCTGGCTCGCCAAGCGCTCGCGCGCGGGCATCCGCTTCACGGTGCGGCGCGACCTCACCACCGCGCTGCGCCAACACCTGCCCTTCGAGCTCACCGCCGCGCAGCGGCGCTGCATCAAGGAAATCGTGGCGGACCAGACCGCGCCGGTCCGCATGCATCGCCTGCTGCAGGGCGACGTCGGCTCGGGCAAGACCGTGGTGGCGCTGTTCGCCATGCTGCTGGCCGTGGAGAACGGCTTCCAGGCGGCGCTGATGGCCCCGACCGAGCTGCTGGCCGAACAGCACGCCGCGACGCTGACGCGACTGCTCGAGCCGCTGGGGGTCCGGCCGGAGCTGCTGCTCGGGCGGCTGCCCGCGGCGGAGAAGGCCGCGGTGCGGGCGCGCCTGGAGACGGGCGCCGCCCGGCTGGTGGTGGGGACGCACGCGCTGATCCAGGGCGACGTCGCGTTCCACCGGCTGGGCCTGGCGGTGATAGACGAGCAGCACCGCTTCGGCGTCGAGCAGCGCGCGCTGCTGGCGGAGAAGAACCAGGCCGCGGGCCCGGACGTGCTGCTGCTGTCGGCGACGCCGATCCCCCGCACCCTGGCGCTGGCGCTGTACGGCGACCTCGACGTGTCCCGGCTGGACGAGATGCCGCCGGGCCGCAAGCCGGTGCGCACGGCGATCCGGGGCGACCGCGCGCGGGTCGGGGTGTACGACTTCGTGCGCCGCGAGGTCGCGGCGGGTCACCAGGCTTACGTGGTCTATCCGGTCATTGACGAGACCGAGAAGCTGGACCTCAAGGCCGCGACCAGGATGGCCGCGTATCTCGGCCGCGAGATCTTCCGCGGGCTCGAAGTCGGGCTGGTGCACGGCCGGCTGCCGGCGGACGCGCGCGAGGCCGCGATGCGGCGGTTCCGCGCGGGCGAGATCCCGATCCTGGTCGCGACCTCGGTCATCGAGGTCGGCATTGACGTGCCCAACGCGACCATCATGCTGATCGAGCACCCCGACCGCTTCGGCCTGGCCCAGCTCCACCAGCTCCGCGGGCGCATCGGGCGCGGAGCGGCGGCCAGCCACTGCATCCTCATGCTGGAGGACGGCGCGCGCAACCCGGCCGCCCAGGAACGGCTGCGGCGCTTCGCCGCCACGCAGGACGGGTTCGCCATCGCGGAGCTGGACCTGGCCGAGCGCGGGCACGGGGAGCTGGTCGGCGCCCGGCAGGCCGGGGCGGTCGAGCTGCGCTACGCCGACTGGTCGAAGGACGGCGACCTGCTGGCCCTCGCCCACCGGCTGGCGCGCGACGTGATCGCCGCCGACCCGGCGCTGAGCGCGCCCGGCCTGAGGCCGGTCGTTCGTCAAATCGGGCGGCGGTTCGAGCGGGGGCTGGAACTGTTCCGGGCCATTCCCGGCTAGCCCGGTTGCGTTCCTTCCTCGCGACTCCCGGAACTGTTGGTCCCGGGGCCGGTATATGGAGTCATCACCGATACGCAGGAGCCGTCCCATGGCCGACCCGCACGGCGTCCCCGCCGTCACCCCCATCGCCGAGCGCGGCTACGCGCATCCCGAGGTCCTGGTCCCCACCGAGTGGGTGGCCGGGCACCTGCGGGACCCCGCGGTCCGGATCGTCGAGTCCGACGAGGACGTGCTGCTGTACGAGACCGGCCACCTGCCCGGCGCCGTCAAGGTGGACTGGGTGAGCGATCTCAACGACCCGGTGGTCCGGGACTACGTGAGCCGCGACCGGTTCGCCGCGCTGCTCGAGGCCCGCGGCATCAGCGACGACACCACCATCGTCTTCTACGGGGACAAGAACAACTGGTGGGCGACCTACGCCTTCTGGGCGTTCCGGCTGTTCGGCCTGAGGAACCTCAAGGTCATGGACGGCGGCCGGCAGCGCTGGTCGGAGGAGGGGCGGCCGCTGGTGACCGAGATGCCGAAGCATCCGCGCGGCCACATCAAGGTGGGCGAGCGGAACGATCGCGCGATCCGCGCCTTCCGTGACGACGTGCTGGCGCACGTGCAGGCGCACCACAAGCTGGTGGACGTGCGGAGCCCCGAGGAGTACCGGGGCGAGCGGATGCACATGCCCGAGTACCCCAACGAGGGAGCGCTGCGGGGAGGCCACATCCCCGGCGCCAAGAGCATTCCCTGGAACCGCGCGGTGAGCCCGGACACCCACTGCTTCCGCCCGGCGGCCGAGCTCAGGACCATCTACCAGGAGGAGAACGGGCTCGGCAAGAACGACGACGTCATCGTCTATTGCCGGATCGGCGAGCGCTCGTCCCACTCGTGGTTCGCGCTCAAGTACCTGCTCGGCTATGCGAAGGTGCGGAACTACGACGGTTCCTGGACCGAATGGGGAAACCTGGTCAGGGCGCCCGTCGAGAAGCCATGAGCATCCGGAACAGCTGCCGGACGGCAGGTGGCCGGTGGTCACCGGAAGCGAGTCATCGGTGGACAGCGAAACGCGGCTAGCCTGGCTGCTCGATCACGCGCAGCATCCGCGGCACAAGGGCGCCCTGCCGGAGGCCGACGTGCGGATGCCGGGCGGGAACCCCGGCTGCGGCGACGTCGTGACGATGCACGTGCGCGTCGAGCCCGGCACGGACCGCGTGGCGGCGCTCACTTTCGAGGGCTCCGGCTGCACCCTGAGCCAGGCGGCGGCCTCCATCCTGGCCGAGCGCGTGAACCGCGAGCGGCCCACGCTGGAAGAGGTGCGGGGCTACACCTACGAGGAGATGACGGCGCTCCTGGGCGACGACCTGGTGAAGGCGCGGCCGAGGTGCGCCACGCTGGCCCTGAGCACGCTCAAGGCCGCCGTCCAGCGGCTGACGATGGATCGCCAACTCATGGCCGCCGGCCATTCCGCGGAGCGGATCCGGGCCCTGCGCGGCGAGGGCTAGGCCCGGGCGGGGAACTTCAGGCCCCGCCGGGCACTATATTTCATTTCCTATGACACAACTCCCCATTATGCGGCAGGCTGCGGCCGCCGCGCAGGGCATGTATGACGAGGCGTTCGTGACTCCGATGCGCCAGGAGCTGGTGCGCCTGGGGTTCGAGGAGCTGCGGACAGCCGAGGAGGTGGACGCGAAGCTGCCGGGGCAGAAGGGCACGACGCTGGTCGTCGTGAACTCGATCTGCGGCTGCGCCGCGGGCCGGGCGCGGCCGGGGGTGGCCCTGGCCCTCCAGCGGGGTCCGCGTCCCCAGCGGTTGCTGACGGTGTTCGCGGGCCAGGACCGCGAGGCGACGACGCGGGCGCGGAGCTACTTCGAGGGGCATCCCCCGACGTCGCCCCAGGTGGCGCTGTTTCGCGACGGCCGGCTGGTGTTCATGATGCAGCGGCAGGAGATCGAGGGAAGGGATGCGCCGGAGATCGCGGAACATCTGGTGGAGGCATTCGCGAAGTACGGCGTCTGAGCCAGCCACGCGGGGACGTCACTTCATCGTCTCTCCGTCGCCGATCCTGACGGGAATCCGCACGCTCAGCCTCAGTACTCCGTTCCTTGAATCCACCTGGAGTCCCGAATAGGGGATATTCGGCTCCTCCGTGGGGTGCAGGAGCTGGACCACGAACAGCGCCGCGGTTCCGACCGCGGCGGCTTCCCCGGCGATGAACCAGGCGCGGGCGGAGCGGTCGTTCCGCACCACCCGCTGGTAGGTCGCCTCCGCGGCGGGATCGGCGTAGCGCCCGTCGGCGGCCAGGGTGCAGGTGACGGTGCCGCAGTAGCCCACCAGCGAAGCGAACGCGCGGTCGGCCACGTCGTGCTGGTGAATGCCCAGCACCGTGAAGCCCGCCGCGAGCGAGGCCGCGGCCCACTTGCCCCAGCGTACGGCGCCCGGCACGGCTGAGGCGGCGCGCGGGGGGGCGGGGACGGCCGCGCTCGCGCGAGCGTCCGGCCGCGAGGCGGAATCCGTCTGCGCGGCGGCGGGCCGCGCGAGCGCGGCGAGGAGGACCGCGGCCACCGCCAGACGCCGGGCCGCGCTCACCGGAACGCCACCACGTCGCCGCGCTTGGAGACGGCGAGCAGGAACCGGCCATCCACCAGCACCGGCTGATCCACCGGCGTCGGGATCCGGGTGCTCCACAGCGTCGCCCCCGTGGGCGCGGCCAGGAGGATCCGGCCGTCCACCCCGGTGACGAGGGTCCCGCCCCGGACCGGCGTCGGCGCGGCGCGGGAGACGATACCGAGGGAGAGCTTGGTGGCCTGCGCCGGGGCGGCGAGCGGCACGCGCCACAGGTCGCCGGCGTCGGTGAGGACCCAGGCGGTGTCCGCCCGCACGGCCACCGCGCCCACCACGCCGCTGCCGACCGCGACGCTCCACCGGGTGGCGAGGGTCGCGGTGTCGCACGCCTCCAGGCGGCCGCCGGCGCTGCCGATCAGGATCACGCCGTCGGCCAGGGCCGGCGCGGCCACGACGGCGCCGTCGGTGGGATGCCGCGCCACGACGGCTCCGTCGTCGCGCTTCAGCAGGTACAGCGTGTCGGACGTGGTGGCGACCGCGAGGTAGGGGCCCGCCACCAGCGGGGCGGCGCGCACGCCGCCCTGGAGCCGGGTGCGCCACTGGCGCCCGCCGCTTCTGGCGAGCGCGGTGACTTCGCCGCGCTCGCCGGCCGCGAACACCCGCCGGTGGTCCGCGGCGAGCGGGGCGGCCGTCGGCCCCACCCTCGTGGTCCACAGCCGCTTTCCGTTGCGCAGATCGAAGGCGAGGACGTGCCCCTCGCCGCTCTGGGTGGCCACGTACACCTGGTCGTAGTCCACCAGCGGCCCGCTGCCGAGGTACTCGCCCGTCCCGCGGCGCCACAGGAGCTTGCCGGTGGCCCGATCCAGCACGGCCACCTGCTGGTCCACCTGCGCCAGCACGACCAGCTGTTCGGTCAGCGCCGGCGATCCGACCAGGCCGCGGGCCACCTTCGCCTGCCAGGCGGGGGTCGGATCGGGGGAGAGGCTGTCCGCGGCGGCCGGGGCCCGCTGGTCCGAGCCCAGGTAGGTGCGCCAGGCCCGCGTCTGGAACGCCGGCGCGACGCCGCCCACCGAGGCGCACGCGTTGACGCCCACCGCGGCCGCCGCTAGAATGACCCGCCACGCCACATGCCGACCCGTGTCGAGATTTCCGCGCTCCGCGAGCACATCGGTTCGACCGTCGCCGTCACCGGATGGGTGCTCACGACCCGCTCGTCGGGGAAGATCGCGTTCGTCGTGGTGCGCGACGGCTCGGGCTACGTCCAGGGCGTCCTGGCCCGGGCCGACGTGCCGCCGGCGGTGTGGGAGCGCTTCGCCACCCTCACCCAGGAAACCACGGTGCGCCTGGCGGGCGAGGTGCGCGCCGACGCCCGTTCGCCGGGCGGCGTCGAGCTGGCCGTCCGCGACCTGGAGGTGCTGGGGCCGAGCCGGGACTTCCCGATCACGCCCAAGGAGCACGGCACCGCCTTCCTGATGGAGCACCGCCACCTGTGGCTCCGCAGCCGGCGCCAGGTGGCGATCATGAAGGTGCGGCACGAGATCATCCAGGGGATCCGCGACTTCTTTCATCAGCGCGGCTTCTTTCTCGTGGACACGCCGATCCTCACCGGCAGCATCGGCGAGTCGGGCGGCTCGCTGTTCGAGACCGAGTACTTCGACCTGGGCAAGGCCTACCTCGCGCAGACCGGCCAGCTGTACGTCGAGGCGGCGTGCGCGGCGCTGGGCAAGGTGTACTGCTTCGGTCCCACCTTCCGCGCCGAGAAGTCCAAGACGCGCCGCCACCTGACCGAGTTCTGGATGGTCGAGCCCGAGGTGGCCTTCGCCACCTCCGACGACAACATGCGTCTCCAGGAGGATTTCGTCACCTCCCTGGTGGCGCGGGTCCTGGATCGCCGCGCCGAGGAGCTGAAGGAGCTGGAGCGCGACACGGCGAAGCTGGCCTCGATCGTGGCGCCGTTCCCCCGGCTCTCGTACACCGAGGCCGTGGCGCTGCTCCGGGCCCAGGGCTCGGCCATCGAGTGGGGCCAGGACCTCGGGGCCGAGGACGAGACCCGGATCGCCGAGGCCCGGGACCGCCCGGTGTTCGTGTACAACTACCCGCGGGGCGCCAAGGCGTTCTACATGAAGGAGAACCCCGACGACCCGCGGACCGTGCTGTGCGACGACTGCCTCGCGCCCGAGGGTTACGGCGAGATCATCGGCGGCAGCCAGCGCGAGGACGACTACGACCGCCTGGCGGCCCGGATCCGCGAGCAGGGGCTGCCCGAAGACGCGTACGGCTGGTACCTGGACCTGCGCAAGTACGGCACGTTCGTGCACTCGGGCTTCGGGCTCGGCCTCGAGCGGACGGTGGCCTGGATCTGCGGCCTGCAGCACATCCGCGAGGCCATCGCCTTCCCGCGGATGCTGTACCGGCTCAACCCCTAGGCTCGGCCGCCTTCACCTCGTCCCACAGCCGGTCCAGCGCCGCGAGGTCGGCGCGGCCGAGCTCCACGCCGCGCTCCCGGGCGCGGTGCTCGAGCGCGCCGAAGCGCCGCACGAACTTGTCGGTGGCGGCGCGCAGCGCGGCCGAGGGGTGCACGCCCGCCTTGCGGGCCACGTTGACCGCCGCGAACAGCACGTCGCCGATCTCGCCCCCGGGCTGGGCGCGCGTCTCGCGCACCTCCTCCTCCAGCTTGGCGAGCGGGCCCGCGAGGTCGTCCCAGTCGAAGCCGACGGCGGCGGCGCGTTCCTGGAAGCGGAAGGCGCGGTCCAGCTCGGGCAGCCCGGGGGGCAGGGTGCCGAGGACGCCGGCCGGCTCGCCGCGGCCCGCGGCGTCGCGGCGGCGCTCCTCCGCCTTGAAGCGCTCCCACTGCGGCTTCGGCCCGTCGGCGAAGAGGTGCGGGTGGCGGCGGCGCATCTTGGCGTCGAGGCCCGCGACCACGTCCGCGAAGCTGAAGCTGCCGCGCTCCTCGGCGATCACGAGCTGGAAGCACAGGTGGAGCAGCAGATCGCCGAGCTCCGCGACGATCTTCGCCTCGTCGTCCAGGGCCAGCGCCTCGTCCAGCTCGGCGACCTCTTCCCGCAGATAGGGGCGGAGCGTGTCGCGGGTCTGCGCCCGGTCCCAGTCACACCGCTGCCGCAGGTCGCGGACCAGCGCCAGGCACGCGGCAAACGTCGAATCGTCTTGCATTTAGCCTCCGAGCGGCGTACGGTACTCAGTTTGCGATGCGAGAGCAATCGAGCGTGCCGGACCGCACCTGGGTCGAGGTGGACCTGGAAGCCCTGGTGGCCAACGCCCGCACCCTGCAGGCGCGGGTGCCCGCGGCGCGGCTGCTGCCGATGGTGAAGGCGAACGCGTACGGGCTCGGCGCGGTGCCCGTGGCGCGCGCCCTGGAGCGCGTGGACCCGTGGGGCTTCGCGGTCGCCACCGCGCACGAGGGCGCCGAGCTGCGCGAGGCCGGCATCACGCGGCCGGTCCTGGTGATGGGCCCGCAGACGGCCGGGCTCGAGCTGGTGGCCGCGCACGGCCTGACCCCCGCGCTGGGGAGCCTCGAGCAGATCGCCGCATGGACGGCGCTGGCGCCGGGCCGGCCGTTCCACGTCGAGGTGGACACGGGGATGGCGCGCTGGGGTGTGCCGTGGGACGCGCTCGGCGCGGCGGCGGAGCGGCTGGGCGCGGCGCCCGGCTTCCAGGGACTGTTCACGCACTTCCATTCCGCGCCCGAGGATCCCGCGTCGGTGCGCGAGCAGTGGGAGCGGCTGCAGGCGGCGCTGGCGGCCCTGCCGTCGCGGCCGCCGCTGGTGCACGCGGCCAACAGCACCGCGGCGCTGGAGTGCCCGGAGACCGCGGGCGACCTGGTGCGGCCGGGCATCTTCCTGTACGGCGGGCGGGCGGGGTCGGGCCCGCTCCGGCCGCGGCCCGTGGTCGAGTGGCGGGCGGTGGTGCTGGGCACCCGCTGGGTCGAGCCGGGCGGGACGGTGAGCTACGGCGCCACCTGGCGCGCGGCGGCGCGCACCCGCGTGGCCACGCTGGCGGCGGGATACGCCGACGGGCTGCCGCGCGCGCTGTCCAACAGCGGCGCGGCGCTGATCGGCGGGCGCCGCGCGCCCATCGTCGGCCGGGTGACGATGGACTTCACCATGGTGGCCGTGGACGGTCCCGGGCCCGAGCCCGGCGCGGCCGCCACGCTGATCGGCACCGACGGTGGCGAGACCATCGCCGTGGAGGACGTCGCCGCGCAGGCGGGGACCATCAGCTACGAGATCCTCACGGGCCTGGGGAGGCGGGTGCGGCGGGTGTACCGGTGAAGCGGTTCTTCCTGATCGTGCTGGACGGCGTGGGCTGCGGCGAGGCGCCCGACGCGGCGGCGTACGGCGACGCCGGCAGCGACACGCTGGGCAACGTGGCGCGCGCGGTCGGCGGGCTCACGCTGCCGGTGCTGGAGCGCCTGGGCCTCGGGGCGATCCGCCCGCTGGCGGGCGTGGCCGCGGTGCCGCGGCCCGGGGCCGCGTGGGGCCTGATGCGGCCCGCGAGCGCCGGCAAGGACAGCACCACCGGCCACTGGGAGCTGTGCGGGCTCACGGTCGCGAAGCCGTTCCCGACCTATCCGCGCGGCTTCCCCGCCGAGGTGATCGCGGAGTTCACGCGGCGCACCGGGCGCGGGGTGCTGGGCAACCGGGCGGCCTCCGGCACGGCGATCATCGAGGAGCTGGGGGCGCGGCACCTCGCCACCGGCGACTGGATCGTGTACACCTCGGCGGACTCCGTCTTCCAGGTCGCGGCGCACGAGGAGAAGGTCCCGCTGGCCGAGCTGTACGACGCCTGCGCCACGGCGCGCGCGATGCTCACGGCCGACGGCCCGCACGGCGTCTCGCGGGTCATCGCCCGGCCGTTCGTCGGCGCGCCCGGCGCCTTCACCCGCACCGGACACCGCAAGGACTACTCGCTCGATCCGGTGGGCCCGACGCTGCTGGACGCGCTGGCGGAGCGCGGGGTGCCGCGGCTCGGCATCGGGAAGGTGGACGACCTGTTCGCGGGCCGGAACATCGCCTCCACCCACACGCCGACCAATCCGGAGGCCTACCGGCTTATTCGGGACGCCCTCCGGCATGTAGATTCCGGGCTCGTGTTCGTGAACGTCATCGAGTTCGACCAGAGCTGGGGGCACCGCAACGACGTGGCGGGGTTCCACCGGGGGCTGCAGGAGCTGGACCGGGAGCTGGGCGCGATGCTGCCGCTGCTGCGGGAGGACGACCTGTTCGCGCTGACGGCCGATCACGGCAACGATCCCACGACGCCCTCGACCGACCACGCGCGGGAGAACGTGCCGGTGCTGGTCTGCGGGCCGCGGGTGCGGCCGGTCGCGCTGGGCGTCCGGACCACGTTCGCGGATCTGGGCCAGACGGCGGCGGAGTACCTGGGCGCGGGAGCGCTCGCCACCGGGACCTCGTTCCTCGCGGACATCCTCGGGTGAGCGACGCCCTCATCGAGGCGGCCCGGGCGGCCCGGGGACGGGCCTACGCGCCGTACTCGCGGTTCCACGTGGGGGCCGCGCTCGAGGCCGCGGACGGAGCGGTGTTCGCCGGCTGCAACGTGGAGAGCGCCTCGTACGGCGGGACCATCTGCGCCGAGCGGACGGCCCTGGTCACGGCCGTGGCGGCGGGGCACCGGGCGTTCCGGCGGCTGGCGCTGACCAGCGACGCCGAGGAGCCGGTGGCGCCGTGCGGGCTGTGCCGCCAGCTGCTGGCGGAGTTCGGACTGGATCTGGAAATCGTGTCCGTCGGCGCCCGGGGCGCGCAGGCGACCTGGCGCCTCGACGCCCTGCTGCCCCACGCGTTCACCCGCAGCCAGCTCGGGGAGATTCCATGAGAATGGGCCGCGTCGTCGGGTCGGTGGTCGCGACCCGCAAGGACCCGTCGCTCGTCGGGGTCAAGCTCCTGGTGGTCGAGAACCTCTCGCCCGAGATGCGGGCCGAGGGGAGCTACGTGGTGGCCGTGGACGCGGTGGGCGCGGGGGCGAGCGAGGTGGTGCTGTACGCCTCCGGCTCCTCGGCGCGCCAGACGCCGACCACCAAGGACCGGCCGGTGGACGCGGTCATCATGGCCATCGTGGACAGCTTCGAGGCCAAGGGGAAGAATGTCCGCCTGGCGTAAGGCCGTGCTGGCGGCGCTGGCGGCCGGCGCCGTGGCGGGATGCACGGAGAAGCTCACCGCGCCCGGCCAGTGCCCGGCGCTGTGCCCCACCAGCAACGTGCAGCTCGCCGATACGCTGCTCACCCTGGCGGACACCGCCGACACCAGCGTGCGCGGGTTCGTGCTGGTCCGCGAGGCGTCCTACCTGCTCGCCGCGAATGAGGACACGCTGAAGGCACTGACCCTCATCCGCTTCTCGGCGCTGGACACGGTGTGGTATTCCACGACCAAGCCGGTGGACACGTTCTACGTCGGCCGCATGGATAGCGTGAAGCTGTCGCTGCACATCGGGCAGCGGGACACGTCGGTCAAGAACCTCAAGCTGCTGGTGTACCGCCTCCCCGCGCGGTTCGACACGGCCGCGACCTACGCCTCCATTCTGCCGTATTTCGCGGACTCGACGCTGGTGGACACCGTGCCGATCGCGGACACGGCCAGCAACGGCGGCGACCTGGAGCTGAAGATCGCGGACAGCCTGCTGATTCCGCCCGGGGATTCCGGTGTGGTGTCGCTGGGGCTGGCCCTCGCCTCGGACTCGGGGACGATGCTCACGCTGGAGTCCGGCAATCTCAACACCTTCACCAGCGCGCCGACGCTGCAGTACTACGTGCACGCGAAGGCGCCGTTCGACACGCTGGCGAACGAGTTTTCGTACCAGCCGTTCGTGGCCACGTTCGTGACGAACCCGCCGCCCGCCCAGCCGGCCCCGGGGGTGCTGGCGGTGGGGGGCCTGCCGACGGCACGCTCGACCATCTACCTGTCGCTGCCCAAGATCGTCACCGACTCGACCAGCGTGGTGCGGGCGAGCCTGATCCTGAACACCGTGGGCGCGGTGGGCGGGTTCGCACGGGACAGCTTCTACGTCATCGCTCAGCCGGTGGTCCGGGACTACGGGGTCAAGTCCATTCTGTATCCGGACTCGACGGTGAGCGGATCGGTTCGGCTGCACCAGGGGCAGACCGGGGCGGTGAGCATTGACG
The DNA here is from genome assembly GCA_021787855.1 of bacterium. GTDB lineage: Bacteria > Gemmatimonadota > Gemmatimonadetes > Gemmatimonadales > JACORV01 > Fen-1245. The sequence continues at coordinate 15,986 of JAJYLI010000043.1, forward strand.
TGGAGCCGATCCTGCGGTTCTGGGGCACGACGGTGGGGGATTCCACGCCGCGGCTCATCGTGCTGCGCGTCTATCCGGAGGGCTCGATCCTGGGCTCGGCGGCGTTCGCGGGCCGGGCGGCGGGGGCGCTGGCGCCGCAGCTCAAGGTGACGTACGTGAAGCCGTACGCCTTCGGGGTGCCGTGAGGCGCCCCACGGGCTGGGCGGCGCCGCTCGCGGCGCTGGCGGCGGTGATCGCGCTGGCGGCTCCGGCCGCGGCGCAGGACTCGGTGTTCGGGATCCGCGGCCTGGGCTACTGGGACCGGAGCGGGTCGGCGCGGACGGCGGGGATGGGCGGCGCGCTCGCCGCGCTGGACGCCGAGTCGCCGGTCAATCCGGCGGCCATCGGCTCGTGGGACGCCACGGCCGGCTGGGCGGTGGGCATGGCGTCGGATCGCACGTTCAATCCCGGCACCGGCAGCGCGTCGCTGAGCTCGACGCGGTTTCCGCTCCTGGGCGTCGCCGGGACGGTGAGCCGGCAGCTCCGGGTGGCCCTGACGGTGTCGGACTATCTCGACCGCAACTGGTCCGTCTCGCAGCCGGGGGTGGACACGATCGCGCCCGGGGACACGGTGGTCACCAGCGACCAGACCGAGTCCCTGGGCGGGGTGTCGGACCTGGGGCTGGCGTTCGCGTACCGGCTGACCGGCGTGACGGTGGGCCTGGGGCTGCACGCCCTGACGGGCGCCACCCGGCTGAGCGTGACCCGCCAGTTCCCGAACGACTCGTCGTACCACACGTTCAACCAGCAGGGCACCACCGATTTCTCGGGTGTGGGGCTGTCACTCGGGGCCATCGCGGGTCCTCTGCCGAATCTGCTGGTGGGGGCGAGCCTGCGGGTCAACGGTGCGCTCAAGGCGACCACCGTGGACACGGTGGCGCACGTGCGCATGCCCGTGGAGCTGAACTTCGGCGCGGAGTACGGGTTGGTGCCGGGGGTGGTCGTGGCGGCGTCGCTGGGCTACGCGACGTGGTCGCGGGCGTCGGCGGACCTCGTCGCCGCCGGGCAGCAGGGGGCGCGCAACGTCTGGAGCCTGGGGGTCGGCGCGGAGGTGGCGGCGCTGCACATGGGGGGCCAGCCGCTGCCGCTGCGGCTGGGCTACGAGTGGCGCCAGCTGCCGTTCCCCATCGGGGGCGGGACGCTCACCGAGAGCGCGTTCACCGGGGGGCTGGGGCTGACGGGGGCGGGCGGCCGCGCGACCGTGGACGCGGCGGTGCAGGTCGGGCGGCGCGGCGTGAGCGGCCTCACCGAGCACTACCGGGCCCTGCTGCTGGGCGTGACGATCCGGCCGTGAAGGTCTTCCTCCACACGTTCGGCTGCAAAGCCAACCAGTACGATACGGAGGTGGTGCGGCAGCGCCTGGAGGACGCCGGGTGCGCCGTGGTCGCCTCGCCGGACGCGGCGGACGCCGCGGTGGTCAACTCGTGCGCGGTCACGCACGTGGGGGAAGCGAAGCTGCGGACCCTGGTGCGGCGGCTGGCGCGGCGCAACCCGGCGATCCGCACGGTGGTCATGGGGTGCGCCGCCGCGCTGGACGACGGCCGGCTGGCGGCGCTGCCCAACGTGGCGGCCGTCGTGGGGGGCGGGGGAGCGGACGGCGCGGCGGTGGCGAGCGCTTTGGGCGTGGCGCCGCCGGTCCCGGAGGAGGGAGGGGGCGCGCTGCGGCGCTTCGCCTCGGGGTCGCGCGCGTGGCTCAGGATCCAGGACGGCTGCGACGAGCACTGCACGTTCTGCGCGACGGTGCTGGCGCGCGGCGAGGCGCGCTCGCGCCCGGGCGAGGCGCTGGTGCGCGAGGCGGCGGCGCTGGCCGCCGGGCACGCGGAGATCGTCCTCACCGGGGTGCACATCGGCGCCTGGGGGCGCGAGCTGGAGCCGCGCGGCTCGCTGTCGGGCCTGGTGGCGCTGCTGCTGGCGCGGGTGCCGCGGGTGCGCTTCCGGCTCTCCTCGCTGGAGGCCACGGAGGTGGACGAGCCGCTGGCGGACGTGATGGCGGCCGCGCCGGACCGGCTCGCGCCGCACCTGCACGCGCCGCTGCAGTCGGGGAGCGACCGGGTGTTGAAGCGCATGGGCCGCCACTGGTACAGCGCGGCCACGTATCGGGCCGCGGTCGAGCGGCTGGCGGCGCGGGTGAGCCCGCTGGGCCTCGGGGCCGACGTGATCGTCGGCTTCCCCGGCGAGTCGGAGGCCGACCACCGGGCGACGGTGCGACTGATCGAGCAGCTCCCCTTCACCTACCTGCACGTGTTCCCGTACTCGCCGCGGGCGGGCACCGCGGCCCCCCGGCTGGGGGCGCCG
>JAJYLI010000044.1 GCA_021787855.1 bacterium
GCCCGCGCCGCCCGCCGCGCCCGCGCCGCCCCATCCGCCACGGGCGCCCAGGCCGAGCGCGGCGGCGCTCACCGCCATGAGGATCACGCCGAACGCGGCCGCCACGCCGACGTCGGAGAGCCGCAGGCTGGAGAGGATCTCGATCGAGATGGGCCGGGTGCTGTAGGTGTACAGCAGGATCGAGGTCACGAAGTCGCCCAGGGCGGTGATGAACGCCAGGCTGGCCCCGGCGGCCAGCGCGGGCCGGAGCAGCGGCAGGGTCACGCGCACCAGCCGCCGCGCGCGGCCGGCGCCCAGCGACGCCGCCGCCTCCTCCAGCGACGGATCGAGCTGCCGGTAGCCGGCCAGCAGCGCGCGGCCCGTGAGCGGCAGGCTGCGGACCAGGTAGGCCAGCGGCAGGATGGCCGCCGTGCCCACCAGCAGGAAGCGCAGCAGCAGCGGCCGGTCCGCGCTGAACATGACCGCGAGGGCGATGGCGACGACCGTGCCCGGCACGGCCCACGGCAGCGCCAGCAGGGTCTCGATCGCGCGGCGCAGCCGCACGCGCCGGCGGACCACCAGGTGGCCGGCCAGCAGCGCGATCCCCACGGCGCCGGCGGTGGCCACCGCCGCCATCCACAGCGACGTCACCAGGGGCCGCAGGCGCTCCGGCTCGGAGACCAGGCGGGCGTAGTTGACCAGGCTCAGCACCGGCGGCAGGGCCTGCGTGGTCCAGGTGCCCGTGGGCACCAGCGACACCAGGATCAGCGTCAGGTGGGGCAGCAGCATCACGAGCGCCACCGCCCAGCCCGCGGCGGCGGCCGCGCGGCGCGCCAGCGGGTGCGTGATGGGCCGCAGCGCCGGGGCCGTGCCCTTGCCCACCGCCACGACCAGCCGGTCGCCGCGCTCGGTCCGCTGCACGATCGCGAACCCGGCGAGGGCCAGGACCGCGAGCGCCACGGTCTCGAGCATCGCCCTCGGCAGGTCGCCGTTCAGCTTGGTGGCCACGATCTGCGTGGTCATCACGCGGAACCCGCCGCCGAAGATGTAGGGGGCGCTGAAGGAGGCCAGCGCGGTCATGAAGGTGAGCAGCGCCGCGCCCCACAGCGCCGGCGCCAGCAGCGGCAGCGTGACGCGCCGGAAGGTGCGCCACGGGCCCGCCCCCAGCGAGGCGGCGGCCTCCAGCATCGAGCCGTCCAGGCGCGCCAGGCCGGCGCGGGCGAACAGGTAGAAGTACACGTACATGGAGTAGGCGTGGACCAGCAGGATCGCGCCGGCCCCCTGCAGCCGCCACGGGGAGTGGGCGAGGCCCAGCACGGCCTGCACGCCCCGGGCGACGAACCCGCCCTCGCCGTACAGGAACAGGAACGCGATCACGCCCACCAGCGGCGGCAGCACCGCCGGCAGGGCCAGCAGCGCGCCCAGCACCCGGCGCCCGGGGAAGTCGTAGCGCTCGAACACCAGCGCCAGCGGCACGCCGATCAGCGCCGCCAGCGCCACGCTGGCCACGGCGATCCACAGGCTCCCCCACAGCGCCTCCCACTCCGCGCGGGAGTGCAGGAAGACGCCGAGGTGCGCGTGGGAGGCCTGGGTCCCGACGAGGAGCAGCGGATAGAGCACCAGCCAGGCGAGGCCGAGCACCACCAGCAGCGCGACCAGGTCGCCGCGCCGGCCGGACCCCGCCCCGGCTCCGGAACGGCCTCTCGCGCCGCCCGCGGGATCCCGCCCCGTCACGCGGTCACCGGGCTTCACGGCGCCGCACCCCCGCCATCCCCCGCGTCGCCGGCGCCGTCCGCCTCCGTCCACCACAGCACGCGGTCCACGGCGATGCCCACCGGCTCGCCGACCTGCGCGGCGCCGTGCGGAGCGGGGACGTCCACCAGCAGGCCGCCGCCCGTGTCCACCGTGAAGCACACCTGCCCGCCGACGAACCGCCGCTCCACGACCACGCCCCGCAGCCCCGCTCCTCCCCCTCCCCCCGAGGCCCCCGGCGCCACCAGGTGCATGGCCTCCGGCCGCACCAGCGCCCGGGTGCCGGGGCGCCCGCCAAGCAGCGCGCCCGGCAGCGCGTTGGTGCGCCCGACGAACCCCGCCACGAACGCCGTCGCCGGCGCGTCGTACAGCGCGTCGGGCGTGCCCACCTGCTCCAGCCCGCCCTGGTGCAGCACGGCGACCCGCTCGGCGAGGTCGAACGCCTCCTCCTGCTCGTGGGTGACGAACACGGTGGTGATCCCGACCTGCCGGATGGCGCGCCGCAGCTCCCGCCGGGTGCGCTCCCGCAGCGCCGGGTCCAGGTTCGACAGCGGCTCGTCCAGCAGCAGCACCCGCGGCGCCGGAGCGAGGGAGCGGGCCAGCGCCACCCGCTGCTGCTGGCCGCCCGAGAGGGCCGTCACCGGGCGGTGCTGGAACCCCTCCAGGTCCACCATGGCCAGGACCTCGCGCACCCGGCGGGAGGCCGCCTCCCCGCGCGTCCCGAGGCCGAACGCGACGTTGGCGGCGACATCCAGGTGGGGGAACAGCGCGTAGTGCTGGAACACCATGCCGAACCGCCGCGCCGCCGGCGCCGCGGCCGTGACGTCCTCCCCGTCCACGACGATCGTGCCCGCGTCGGGGCGCTCGAAGCCGGCCAGCAGCCGCAGCGTGGTGGTCTTGCCGCTCCCGCTGGGCCCCAGCAGCGCGAGGATCTCGCCCCTCCCCACCTCGAGGGTGAGATCCCGCACGGCGGCGGCCCCGTCGAAGGACTTGGAGAGACGCGTGATGCGCAGGTATGGATCCGTAGCCGCCTCGGTATCCGCGTGAGGAGTGAGGCGCGAGACGTCAGAAGGTGTCACACGGCCTCTCACCCATCCGTCCCACCGCTCACTTCTCACCGCTCACGCATTCACCTCGTACCCGTTCCCCGCACGTTCCTGTCCCAGTAACCCATCCACTTCGCCCCCTGGGTGGCCACGGTGTCGAAGTTGATGGGCTCGACGACCAGGTGCGCCTCCACGTCGCGCACCCAGGGCGGCAGCGAGTCGGCCGGGATGTCGGTGCGCGCGGGCAGCCGGAACTCGTCGCGGGCCGCGACGATCTCCATGTGCCGGGTGCGCACCCAGCGGATGAACGTCCGGGCCAGCGCCGGGTGTTTCGCCCCGCGCACCAGCGCGATGGCGTCGTCAATGACCGGCGTCCCGCTGGTCGGGAACAGGTAGCCCAGCTTCCGGCCGTCCCGCTGGAGCAGCTGCATGTCGGGCAGGTCCCACATCGAGACCAGCCCGTCGCCCCGCTCCAGCATGGTGTGCAGCAGCGCCGGGTTCTGCACGTACTCGCGGGTCTGCCCGTCCAGCCGCCGCAGCCACGCCCAGCCGGCCGTGGTGTCCCCGGTCCGCTCGAGGCTGCGCATCATGATCATCTCGAAGATCGCGCGCATGGTGCCGCTCGCCAGCGGGTCGCGGATCACGACCTTGCCCTTCCATCGGGGCAGCAGGAAGTCGTCCCAGTCGTGCGGCGCCTGGGCCGGGGTGAGGAACGCGGTGCTGTACTCGATCACCGCGGGCGTGCGGTACACCGACAGGTACATCGGCCCGCCGGAATCCACCGGCTCCAGCAGCGAGTCCCGCGCGCCCTGGGCGAACAGCGGCGACGGCCCGCCGAACCACACGTCGGCCTGCGGGTTGGCCCGCTCGGAGCGCACCCGGTCGAGCACCTCCTGCGAGCCCATGTCGAGCCACTCGACGTGGACGCCGGGGTGCAGCGAATCGAACTCCTGCGCCACCAGGGTCAGCAGGTCGCGGCCGTGGGGCGAGTAGATGACCAGGGGCGTGCGGCCGCCCGAGCAGCCGGCCGCCAGCGCCGCGGCCGCGGCCAGCGCCCAGGCCCGCGGCCGGCCGCGCGTCACGGGACGTCCCCGGGCTTCAGGGCCAGCAGGTTGGCGAACAGCCGGTACGCCCCCGGCACGTTGTCGGGCAGCTCGCGGAAGAAGCAGATGCCCGTGTACACGTAGAGCCCGCGGCCCAGCCGGGCCACCAGCAGGGCGCCGTCGAGCTTCTCGCCCGCGTCGCCCATCTGGAGCATCGGGTGATAGCGCGGGTCCCAGGTGTGGGGGAAATACAGCCCCCGGTCCTGCACCCAGCCCGTCCAGTCGTCGGGCCCGATGCGGTTGGGCGAGAGGAACAGCGCGTTCCGGGGCTGGAGGATGGTGACCGGCGAGGTCTCGTCCGTCACCCGGTCCTCCGGCCGCGCCATGGTGAGCGGGTACGGCGCGTAGGGGCCGTTGACGAACTTGTACTCCTGGTACTGCACGATGAGCCGGCCGCCCGCGCGGGCGTAGCTCAGCAGCCGCCCGTTGGCCGTGAGCAGCTCGGGATTGGTCTCGTAGGCGCGGCTGCCGACGACGATGACGTCGTAGCGCGACAGGTTCCCGCGCTCCAGCTCGGCGGGCGTGAGCACGGTCACCGGGACGCCGATCGCCTCCAGCGCCCCCGGCACCGAGCCCGTGATGCCGCGCACGTAGCCCACGCGCGCCAGCACGGGGAGTCTGAGGTCCGCCACCTGCACCCGCAGCACCGCGTCACGCACGTAGCACACCGGGCGGATGTGCGGGTAGCTCACGGTCTCGGTCGCGCGATCGTAGCGCGCGCCGCCGGCGGTGGCGACGGCGCGGATGTCCACCGGGCCCGGGCGGACGCCGGCCGGCGCCCGCACCGTGAACGTGTAGCTCTCCTGCGCGTCCTCGCCCTGGAGCGCGAAGGCCTGGGGGGCGACCGCCGGCCAGCCGGGCGGCAGTTCCAGCGCGACCTCTCCGGACGTGGGCGCGCGGTTGCCGTTGGTGAGGGTGACCGTCACCTCGCGCGGGCGCCGCGGCGCCAGCGGCCAGAGCAGCGCGCGCGGCGCGATCTCCACGCCCACCGCCGGCACCACGCACAGCGGCGTGCGCACCTCGCCCACCGCCTCGTCGTCGCGGCGGAAGACCACCTCGCGCCGCAGCGTCACCGGCACGCCGGCGATGGTGGCCGCGATCCGCGCGAACACCGGCGGCGGCTGGAACGGCTCCCCCTTCAGGCTGTCGGGCACGCCGCTCCAGTCGTACAGGTCGCCGATCCGGGGCCGCGCCAGGAAGTACGGCTCGGTGAGCGGCGCGTCGGCCGGGAGGGTCACCTGGAAGTGGCGGGCGGCGATGCTCCGCGGCTCCGCGGAGAAGAAGCTCCGCGGCACCACCGGCGGCGCGGTCCCGCCCGGCGCGACGCTCCAGCCCGCCGGCACCTCCAGCGCGACGCTGTCCAGCCTCGCTCCCGCGCCTCCCGGGCTCGGCCACAGCGCCCCCACCACGCCGAACGTCTCGCCCGGCACCACGCGCCCGTCGTCCGCCAGGGCGTCCGCCACGACGCCGGCCGCGTTCGCCAGCGCCTCCTCCAGCATCGGCTCCTTGCGCGCGCGGAAGGCCGGCCGCGCGTGCAGCCGCAGCTCCGTCAGGGCCGCGGCCAGCAGCGGGACGACGCGGCCCGGATCGTCCGGGTCGAGCAGCGCGCGGGCCGAATCTATCAGGGCGCCGTAGCGCGCCAGGCCCGGCGCCAGGGCGGTGTCCACGCCCGCGAACACGCCGCCGGCGCCGCGGCCGGTGAGGTCCTCCACCAGGCGCAGGTGCACCTCGGAGTTCCCGATGTCCTGGAGCCGCCCCATGTTCTGCGAGCGGTGCAGGCTGCGGTCCGCCATGGCGATCTGGTGGTAGGACTCGCCCCACAGCGGGTCCAGCGCGCCGCTCTGGAGCACCAGCGTCGCGGCCGTGTCGTTGTAGGCGGCGATGTAGAACTTCCGGGGCCCCCAGGTCGAGTCCCGCAGCAGGTCGAACGCCTGGCGCGCCACCACCCCGGCCACCTGGTGCTGGCCGTGCCCGTCGCGCGGCGTGCCGGTGAAGATCGAGATGATGACCTGGGGCCGGAAGCGGCGGATCACCCGCACCACGTCCTCCAGGACCGAGTCCCGCGGCCAGAAGTGCAGCGACTCCCGCAGCGTCTTGGAGAACCCGAAGTCGTAGGCGCGCGAGAAGTACTGGCGGGCTCCGTCCACCGCGCGGGCCGACAGCAGCTCCTCGGTCCGGAGCAGGCCGAGCGACGCGCCGAGCTGCGGGCCGATCAGGTCCTGGCCCCCTTCGCCGCGCGACAGCGACAGGTAGGCGGCCCCCGCTCCCGTCCCGCGCGACAGCCAGGTCAGCAGCTCGGTGTTCTCGTCGTCGGGGTGCGCGCCGATCATCAGCACGCGCTTGTTCTGGCCCAGATGGCGCAGCGCCAGGTCGAGCGCGGCGATGCCGCCCGTGCCGGCCGGCTTCAGGGGCTGGGCCGCCAGCGCGGCGGGCGCGGCCAGCAGCCACGCCACCAGCGCCAGGCGGCGCGAGGACGCCGGGGTTCTGGTCATGGATCGCGGGAAGCTAATCACGCGTCGCCTCTTCCGCTCGGGGACGGAGAGCTACACCGTACTGGTCACCCGAGTTGCGGCTCCGGAGCCCTATGTCCTTCGTGACCGGCCTCAAGTGCGTGTTCTGCGGCGCCCGGTACCCCGCCCGGACCGTGATGACCTGCCCCAAGTGCGGCGTCACCGGGATCCTGGACGTCGAGTACGACTACGCGGCGGTCAAGCGCCGCCTCACCCGGCGCGCGCTGGCGGCGCGGCCCGATCCCGGCCAGTGGCGCTGGCGCGAGCTGCTGCCCATCGGCGAGCGGGCGCGCCTGCCGGCCCTGGCGGTCGGCGGCTCGCCCCTGCGGCCCGCGGCGGCGCTGGCCCGCCGGCTCGGCCTGGGCACGCTGCTCCTCAAGGACGACGGCCGCAACCCCTCGGCCTCGCTCAAGGACCGGGCCAGCGCGGTGGGCGCGGTCAAGGCGGTCGAGGCGCACCGCCGGGTGATCGCGTGCGCCAGCACGGGCAACGCCGCCTCCTCGCTGGCGGGGATGGCGGCCGCGATGGGGCTGAAGGCCATCATCTTCGTCCCCGAGCGCGCGCCCGAGCCCAAGCTGGCGCAGCTCCTGATCTTCGGCGCCACGGTCCTCAGGGTGCGCGGCGGCTACGACCAGGCGTGGGAGCTGTGCCAGCGGGCGTGCGAGCGCTGGGGCTGGTACAACCGCAACTGCGCGGTCAACCCGTACCTGGTGGAGGGGAAGAAGACGGTGAGCCTGGAGATCGGCGAGCAGCTCGGCTGGGAGGTCCCGGACTGGGTCGCGGTCTCGGTGGGCGACGGCTGCACCATCGCCGGCACCTGGAAGGGGTTCCGCGAGCTGCGGCTGCTGGGCCTCACCCGGCGCACCCCGAAGCTGCTCGGCGTGCAGGCGGAGGGCGCCGCGCCGGTCACCGCCGCGTTCCGTTCCGGCGAGCCGCTGCGGCCGGTCGAGCCCCGGACCATGGCCGACAGCATCGCCGTGGGCGTGCCGCGCAACTGGAAGAAGGCGGTGGACGCGGTGCGGGAGTCGGGCGGCACGATGATCAACGTGTCCGACGAGGAGATCCGCGAGGCGATGCGCGCGACCGGCGCGCTGGCCGGCGTGTTCGCCGAGCCCGCGGCCGCCGCCGGCGTGGCGGGCCTGGCCCGCGCCGCGCGCGAGGGCGTGGTGCCGCGCCGCGCCGTCACGCTGGCCGTGATCACGGGCAACGGCCTCAAGGACACCCGCTCCGCCCTGGAGGCCGCCCCGCGCCCGATCGAGGTGCCGCCCGACCTCGACGCGGTGGCGGCGGTGGTCGAGCGATGACCCGGCCCCGCTCCCTGCTGATCCGCGACGTGGGGCTGCTCGTCACCATGGACGGCCGGGGCCGGAAGCTGGCCGGCGGCTACCTGTACGCGGTGGACGGCGCGATCCGGGCGATCGGCTCGCGCGTGCCCGCGGGCCTCCGGGCGCAGCGCACCATCCGGGCGCCGTGGGCCGTGGCCGTGCCCGGGCTGGTGAACACGCATCACCACCTGTGCCAGACGCTGACGCGGGCGCACCCCGGCGCCGCCGACGCCAAGCTGTTCGACTGGCTCACCACGCTCTATCCCGTGTGGGCGCGACTCGACGAGGAGGCGATGCACCTGGCCGCGCTGGTGGGCCTGGCGGAGCTGATGCTCTCGGGCTGCACCACGACGTCCGACCACCACTACCTGTTCCCGCGCGGCCAGACCGGGCTGGTGGACGCCGAGATCGCGGCGGCGCGCGAGATCGGCGTGCGCTTCCACGCCACCCGGGGCTCCATGAGCCTGGGGCGGTCCCGGGGCGGCCTGCCGCCCGACTCCGTGGTGCAGGACGAGGACGAGATCCTGGCCGACTCCGAGCGCGTGATCGCGGCGTATCACGATCCGCGCCCGGGCGCGATGCTGCGGGTGGCGCTGGCGCCGTGCTCGCCCTTCTCGGTGTCCGAGCGGCTCATGCGCGAGACGGCCGCGCTGGCGGCGCGGCACGACGTGCGACTGCACACCCACCTGGCCGAGACGAAGGACGAGGAGGACGACTGCCTGCGGCGCTTCGGCCGCCGGCCCGTGGACTTCGTGGCCGACGCCGGCTGGCTGAACGACCGCACCTGGGTGGCCCACGGCATCCACCTCGACGCCGCGGAGATCCGGCGCCTGGGCCGCGCCCGCGTGGGCGTGGCGCACTGCCCGTCCTCCAACATGCGGCTGGGCTCGGGCATCGCGCCGGTGGACCGGCTGGCCCGGGCCGGCAGTCCCGTGGGGCTCGGCGTGGACGGCAGCGCGTCGAACGACGCGGGGCACCTCCTCGCCGAGGCGCGCCAGGCGATGCTGCTGGGGCGGGTGGCGCGGGGCGCGGACGCCGTGAAGGTCGAGGACGCGCTGCGGATGGCGACGCTGGGGGGCGCCGCCTGCCTGGGCCGCGACGACATCGGCGTGCTCGAACCGGGCCGGCGCGCCGACGTGGCGCTGTTCGACCTCCGCGACGTGGGTTACAGCGGCGCGGGCGACCCGCTGCTGGCGCTGCTGTTGTGCGCGCCGACGAGGGTGCACACGCTGGTGGTGGACGGGCGCGTGGTGGTGGAGGACGGCGAGCTGCGGACCCTGAGCCTGGAGCCGGTGCTGGCGCGGCACCGCCGGGCGGCGGCGCGGATGGTGGCGGGGCCGCGCGGCGCGAGGCGCTAGCCCGGCAGCTCCACGATGGGAGGATAGATCCCGGCCCGCTGCCGGCGCAGCTGCAAGGGTTTCCCCCGCGCGCGCGAGCGCCGCATACGCCGCCTGCCGGCAGACTCGCCCCCCGCACCAGCACGTTCGCGATCTCCGCGCGAACGCTACGCCAGCACCACCTCCACGGCCGGCGGGCGGAGGTTGTAGTGCGAAGCCATCGCGTGGCCGTACGCCCCGGCGTTGCCGATCAGCAGGACGTCGCCAGGCCGCGGCGCCGCCAGCCAGCGATCGCGGCCCAGCACGTCGCCGCTCTCGCAGATGGGCCCCACCACCTGAACGAACTGGTCCGCGGGGGCCGGATACCGGGTGAGGTTCACGATGGGATGCCACGCGCCGTAGAGCGCCGGCCGGATGAGGGAGTTCATTCCCGTGGCGACACCCACGAACACGGTCCTGCCCTTGTGCCGCACCTGGGTGACGGGCGCGAGGAGCACGCCCGCCTCGGCGACCAGGTAGCGCCCCGGCTCGAGCCGCAGCTCGACCCCGGGCAGCGCCCGGGCGATGGGCGCGAGACCGGCCTCGACCGCGGCCAGGTCCAGCTCGGGCTGCCCCGGCCGCTCCGGCACTCCCAGCCCGCCGCCCAGGTCAATCCACTTGAGGCCGTCGCCGGCGGATTCGGCCACGGCCACGAGCAGCCGCGCCAGCGACGGCCAGGCGTCGGGCTCCAGGATGCCGCTGCCCAGGTGCGCGTGCAGGCCGACGATCTTCGCGCCCGCGGCCTCGAGCGCGGCGCGCAGCGCCTCGAAGTCCTCCGCCGGGTGCCCGAACTTGGACTGCGGCCCGCCGGTGCGCACCTTGTCGTGGTGCCCCGCGCCCCACCCGGGGTCCAGCCGCACCGCCACCGCGCGCCCGCGCAGCGGTCCCGCCGGATCCTCGCCGAGCTGCGGCCCGTCCACGGTCAGCTCCGCGCCCAGCGCCGCGGCGCGCTCGTACTCGGCGGCGGGGCAGAAGTTCGGGGTGAACAGCAGCGGCACCTCGCCGCCCAGGCACGCGCGCGCGGCCTCGACCTCCTCGACGGACACGCACTCGACGCCGAAGCCTTCGCCCGCCAGCGCGGCGAGGATCTCGGGGTGGGGATTGGCCTTCATCGAGTAGTAGAACCGGCCGACCGACGGCAGCTCGCCCTTGAGACGGCGGGCCCTCTCGCGCACGGTGGCCAGGTCGTACACGTAGCGGGGCCGGCCGTCGCGCATCCGCTCCAGCAGCGCGGTGCGGCGCCCCACCCACCATGCCCCGGTGTGTTCCGGTCGCGGCGCGCCACGCAGCAGCTCCCAGGTCGGCCCCAGCCGCGGGTCGTCGCCGCGGGAGGAGAACAGCAGGTCGTGCAGGCGCTGCACCAGGGTGGCGCCCTCGTCCTCGTCCACCACGAAGGACAGGTTCAGGTCCTCGGCCGAGTTGCTGATCAGATGGACGGGGCGCTCCTGGAACGCCGTGAGCGCCGGGGCCACCTCCGCGAGCGTCGCCCGGATGCGGCGGCCGACGATCGAAACCACGGCGCAGGGGTGGACGACCCGCACCTCGCCCAGCTCGCCCAGCCCCTCCAGCAGCCGCTGGAACAGCCGGCCGCCGGGGCCGCGCGCGCCGCCCCCGTCGCCCGCTCCCGCCTCCGATCGCGCGCCCACGCCGCCCGGCACGGCGTCGAGCGTCACGCTGACGGCGGACTCCGAGGTGCCGATCAGGTCCACGGAGACGCCCAGCTCCTCGAACGGGCGGAAGAACCGCGCCAGGAAGCCCGGCGTGTTCCACATGGCGACGGTCGAGACGCTGAGCAGCGTGGCGCCGCGCCGGCACGTCACGGCGGTCACCGCCGGGTGGTCCTCGCGCTCCCGCTCGATCCGCGTGCCCGCCAGGTCGGGATGCGGCGTGCACCGGATGGTGACGGGGATGCCGTGGCGCGCGACCGGCTCGAGGCAGGACGGGTGCAGCACCTTGGCGCCGAGCGAGGCCAGCTCCCGGGCCTCGCGATAGCCGATGCGGCGGATCAGGCGGGCGGCGGGGACCTCGCGCGGATCGGCGGTGAACAGGCCCGGCACGTCGGTCCAGATCTCCAGCAGTTCGGCGCCGGCCAGCGCCGCCAGGAGCGACGCGGAGGTATCGCTGCCGCCGCGGCCCAGCAGGCAGGTCTCGCCGTCGGGCGGAGGCGTCCGGGCGATGAAGCCCTGCGTGAGGACCACGGCGGCGCCCGCCGCCGCGCGCTCGACCGCCTCGGGGTCCCGGCGCGGCGGCACGGGCGCGGCGAGGTAGCGCCGCTCGTCGCCCGCCAGCGGGGGCGGCGCGCTCACCAGCAGCTCGCGCGCGTCCAGCCACCGGGCCCGCACGCCCAGCGCCTCGAGGATGACCGCGCCCAGCCGCGTGGCCGCCAGCTCGCCCACCGCCAGCACCCGCGCCGCGAGCCGGGGCGGGGCCTCGCGCGTCAGGGCGACGCCCTCGAGGAGGCGCCGCGCCTCCTCGAGATGGGCGCGCATCGGCTCCAGCGCCGGCGCCGCCGGGTCGAGGCCGGCCGCGGCCGCGAGATCGGCGTGCGTGCGCTCGATCCGGTCCAGCGCGTCCGACTCGCGGCCCTCGCGCGCGGCGGCCAGCCCCTGCTCCAGCAGGTCGGTCGTGCCGGCCAGCGCGGAGCAGACCAGCAGGACGCGCCGCTCCCGGGCGTGGCTCTCCACCTGGCGCGCGATGGTGCGCCAGTGCTCGATCGCGGCGACCGACGTGCCGCCGAACTTCAGCACGACCCAGGGTGCCCCCACCGGCGATCTCCCTCCCACCACGCTGGAATCGAAGCCACGGAAATTACATCCGGGGCGCGGGTGCCGCCCGGCATCCTTCTTGCGCTCCCGGCCGGCCACGCGCCACGTTAGCACCCGTGAGGACTCGCCATGTTTGACCGGCTCCGCGCGTTTCACCGTCCCGCCACCGTCGCGGCGGCCCTGCGCCTGGCGACCGCCGAGCGCCGGGCCGGAGGCCGCGGCGCGTTCGTCGCCGGCGGCACCGACCTCGTCGTCCAGGGCGACGGCTCGCTCCGCTGGGTGGTGGACCTCTCCCTCCTCCCCCTGCGCTACGTCCGCCGGCGGGGAGCCGGCGGCGGCTGGACCATCGGCTCGACCACGACCATGGCGGACCTGGAGCGGTCGGCCGCGCTGCGCCGGTTCGCCGACGGCGTGCTGTGCGACGCGGCCGCCACGGCCGGCTCGCCGCAGATCCGCAACCGGGGGACCATCGGGGGCAACCTCGCCAACGCCTCCCCGGCGTGCGATCTCGCGCCGCCGCTGCTGGCGCTGGACGCGTCCGCCGTCATCGCGGGCGGGGCGGCGGGGGCCCGCAAGGCCGCCGGAGGCCGCCGCACGGTGGCGCTCGAGCGCTTCTTCCGCGGCCCCGGCCGCCCGGCGCTCAACGGCGGCCTGCTGGTCGAGATCGTGATCCCCGCGCCGCCCGTGCCGCGGGGCGGCCGCGCCGCCTGGGCGTTCCAGAAGCTCGGCCGCCTGCAGAGCGACATCGCGGTGGTGAACGCCGCGGCCGGCGTCATCGTGGGCAGCGACTGCCGCTGCCGCTGGGCCCGCATCGCCATCGGCGCCGCGGGGCCGACCCCGCTGCGGGCGCGGCGGGCCGAGGCGCTGCTCGTGGGCCGGCCCTTCGACCGCGACGCCGCCCAGGCGGCGGCCGCGCGCGCCGCCGGCGAGACCCGGCCCGTGAGCGACGTGCGCGCCACCGCGGACTACCGGCGCGAGATGAGCCGCGTGCTGGTCGGACGCGCCCTGGACGAGTGCCTCGAGCGCATGGGGAGGGACCCGTGGGCGAGCTGGTGATCCGCGCCACCGTGAACGGCGCGCCCCGCCGCTGGACCGTCGCGCCGGGCGACCTGCTGCTCGACGTGCTGCGGCGCGAGGGCTACTGGGGCGTCAAGAACGGCTGCGAGACCGGCGAGTGCGGCGCCTGCGCCGTGCTGCTGGACGGCGAGCCGGTCAACTCCTGCCTGGTGTTCGCGGCCCAGGCCGACGGCCGGCGGATCGAGACCGTCGAGGGCGTGGCCGCCGGCGACCGGCTCGATCCCGTGCAGGAGGCGTTCCTCGACCACGGCGGCGTGCAGTGCGGCTACTGCACCCCGGCGATGATCCTGGTGACCAGGGCCCTGCTGGCGCGCACGCCCCGGCCCACCGAGGACGAGGTGCGCGAAGCCCTGTCCGGCGTGTTCTGCCGCTGCACCGGCTTCAAGAAACCGGTCGAGGCGGTGCTCGCGGCGGCGGCGCGGCTGGCCGATGCCCGCCCGGCGGCCCCGCCCGCCGGCCGGAAGCCCGCGCGGAAGGCGGCGGCACGATGAGCGGCGCCTCGCCCCCTTCCCCCCCCTCCCGCCGCGCGGTGGTGGGCCGCCGCGTCCGCAAGGTGGACGGCTTCAAGCTGGTCACCGGCCGGACCGCCTTCACCGACGACATCGCGCTGCCGGGCCTGCTCGTCGGCCGCATCCTCGCGAGCCCCCACGCCCACGCCCGCATCCGCGACATTGACACGCGGCGGGCGAAGGCGCTGCCGGGCGTGCACGCGGTGCTGACCTGGAAAGACGTGCCGCGCGTGCCGCACACCACCGCCGGCCAGGCGTGGCCCGAGCCGTCGCCGTACGACACCTACCTGCTCGACTCGAAGGTCCGCTTCGTGGGCGACCGCGTGGCGGCCGTGGCCGCGGAGACCCGCGCCGTCGCCGAGGAGGCGCTGCGGCTGATCGAGGTGGACTGGGAGGTGCTGCCGCCCGTGCTCGACATGGAGCACGCCATGGACCCGGGCACCGCGGTGATCCACGACGAGCCCGACGCCACCGGCATCAGGGACGCCGCGCGCAATCTCGCGGGCGACATCCACACCCACATCGGCGACGTCGAGGCCGGCTTCCGCGAGTCGGACCTGATCCTGGAGCGCGAGTACCGCACCCCGCGGCAGCAGCACGCGATGCTGGAGCCGCACATCGTCATCTGCTGGCTCGACGCCGACAACCGCCTGGTGATCCGCACCAGCACCCAGATCCCGTTCCACGTGCGGCGCCAGGTGGCGATGATCCTGCGGATCCCGGTGAGCCGCATCCGGGTGATCAAGCCGCGCATCGGCGGCGGCTTCGGCGGCAAGCAGGAAATGGTGCTCGAGGACCTCTGCGCCGCCCTCACGCTGGCCTCCGGCCGCCCGGTGAAGCTGGAGTACTCGCGCCACGAGGAGTTCTTCATGGCGCGCACCCGGCACCCGCAGATCCTGCGGCTGCGGATGGGCGTCAAGCGCGACGGCACCATCGTCGCCCACCACATGAGGGTGCTGGCGGCGACCGGCGCCTACGGCAGCCACTGCACCACCGTCCAGGGCAACACCGGCAGCAAGGTGCTGCCGCTGTACCGCGCGCCCCACCTCCGGTTCGACTGCGACGTGGTGTACCTCACCACGCCGCAGGCCGGCGCGTTCCGCGGCTACGGCTGCCCGCAGGGGTACTTCGCGCAGGAGAGCCTGGTGGACGAGATCGCCCACGAGCTGGGGATGGACCCCATCGCCTTCCGGCTCAAGAACGCGATCCGCCAGGGCGACGTGGACGAGCTGTCCGCGCAGCTGGGCGAGGGCAAGAAGGGCCTGCCGCGCACCATCCGGAGCTGCGGCCTGCCCGAGTGCCTGGAGAAGGGCGCGGCCGCCATCGGCTGGAAGGAGCAGCGCAACGGCGGCGTCCGCCGGCCGGGCCGGCTGCTCAGGGGGGTGGGCGTCGCGACCACCATGCAGGGCAGCGGCATCGCGGGCGTGGACTTCGCCGGCGCGTTCCTCAAGGCGAACGAGGACGGCTCGTTCAATCTCCAGGTGGGCGCCACGGACCTGGGCACCGGGAGCGACACGGTGCTGGCGCAGATCGCCGCCGAGACGCTGGGCGTGAGCCTCGACAAGATCCTGATCTACTCCTCCGACACCGACTTCACGCCGTTCGACGTGGGCGCCTACGCCTCCAGCACCACCATCATCTCGGGCGGCGCCGTCAAGAAGGCGGCCGAGAAGGTCCGCGACGACATGTGCTGCTTCGCGGCGCAGCTGCTCGACGCTCCGCCCGAGGACCTGGTCTGCCGCGACAACCGCGTCTTCGCCCCGGGCGGGAAGTCCGTCTCCATGGCGGAGGTGGCGGTGCACGCCCTCTATAAGGAAAAGACCCAGGTCATGGAGGGCGCGTCGCACTTCAACACCGACAGCCCGCCGCCCTTCTGCGCCACCTTCGCGGAAGTCGAGGTGGACACGGAGACGGGCCGGGTGCGGCCGGTGCACCTGGTGACCGCGGTGGATCTCGGTGTGGCCATCAACCCGATGCAGGCCGAGGGCCAGGCCGAGGGGGCGGTGGCCCAGGGCCTGGGCTACGCGCTGGCCGAGGAGCTGGTGCTGGACGGCCGGGGCCGCCCGGCGAACGCGAACTTCTGCGACTACAAGATCTTCACGGCCAAGGACATGCCGAAGCTCACGACCATCCTGGTGGAGACCGAGGAGCCGCTCGGGCCCTTCGGCGCCAAGTCCATCGCGGAGGTGGGGATCAACGGCGTCGCGCCCGCGGTGGCCAACGCCGCGTTCGACGCCACCGGCCTCAGGTTCCGCCGGCTCCCGATCCGCCCCGACGCGGTGCTCGCGGCGCTGGGAGGCAGGCGATGAACGGGCTCGAAGCGGTGCGGGCGAAGAAGGACGCCATCCTCCAGGACGCCCGCGCCCACCAGGACGATATCGTCCGGTTCCTCCGGGACCTGATCGCGATTCCCGCCACGAGCTGCCAGGAGGGGCCCGTGGTCGAGCGCGTGCGGCGCGAGATGGAACGGGTCGGCTTCGACGAGGTCCGCGTGGACGGCCTGGGCAACGTGCTCGGCCGGATCGGCTCGGGGAAGCGCGTGATCATGATGGACTCGCACCTCGACACCGTGGGCGTGGGCGACCCCAGGGAGTGGACCTTCGATCCCTACCAGGGCAAGGTGGAGGACGGCTGCGTGTGGGGCCGCGGCGCCAGCGACCAGCGGGCGGGCATCGCGTGCCTCGTCCACGCGGGGAAGCTGCTCAAGCGGCACGGCCTGCTGGACGGCGTCACCGTCTGGATGGTCGGCTCGGTCGAGGAGGAGGACAGCGACGGCATCGGGTGGCTGTACATCCTGCGCGAGGACGGGATCAAGCCGGACGGCATCGTGATCACCGAGCCGACGAACCTGCGGGTCTATCGCGGCCATCGCGGCCGGATGGAGATCGAAGTCCACGTGCCCGGGGTGAGCTGCCACGCCAGCGCGCCGGAGCGCGGCGTGAACCCGATCTACAAGGCCACGCGCATCATCCAGGAGGTCGAGGCGCTCAACGGGCGCTTGAAGCAGGACGCGTTCCTGGGCAAGGGCACGATCGCGGTCACCGACATCCGGGCCGCGACGCCGTCGCTGTGCGCGGTGCCCTCCTCGGCGACCTTCCACCTCGACCGCCGGCTCACCGCGGGCGAGACGAAGGAGAGCGCGGTGGCGGAGATCAGGGCGCTGCCCTCGCTCCAGGACGCCGAGGTCGAGGTGCTGCGGTACCAGGTGAAGAGCTGGCGGGGCCTCGAGTACGGGATGGAGAAGTACTATCCCACCTGGGTCCTGGAGGAGACGCACCCGCTGGTGCGCTCCGGCGTCGCGGCCTGGCGCGCGCTCAGCGGCGCGGCCCCGGTGGTGGACAAGTGGACGTTCAGCACCAACGGGGTGGCCACGATGGGCATCATGAAGGTGCCCACCATCGGGTTCGGGCCGGGCGAGGAGGACAACGCGCACAGCGCGCGGGAGCGTGTCCCGGTCGAGCACCTGGTGGCGGCCACCGCGTTCTACACCGCCTTCCCGCAGGTCTTCCGGCACACGCTCGAGCAGGCCTAGTGACGGAGCTGGTCCCGCTTCCGCTCGATGTCCTGGGCCGGCGCGCCCTGCTGGAGCACGAGCGCGAGGGCGCGATCTTCGACCTGCCGAAGGCGAAGTTCTTCCGCGGCGACCCGGCGCTCGACACGTCGGTGCGCTTCCACGGGCGCCGCGCCGCGACGCCGGTGGGGCCCGCGGCGGGCCCCCACGACCAGCTGGCGCAGAACGTCGTGCTGGCGTGGCTCGCCGGCGCCCGGATCATCGAGCTCAAGACCGTCCAGATCCTCGACGAGCTCGAGATCCCGCGGCCCTGCATTGACGCCGCCAACGTGGGCTACAACGTCGAGTGGTCGCAGGAGCTGAAGCTCGAACGGTCGCTGCGCGAGTACGTGGGCGCCGCGATGCTGATCGAGATCCTCAAGGCGGCCGGGATCCCCGGCGGGCCGCCCGCGGGGCTGGAGACGCTGTTCGACATGAGCGTCGGGTACAATCTCGAGGGCATCCGCTCCGACCGCGTCACGGGATGGATTCGCTCGATGATGGACGCCGCGGCGGTCGTGGACGAGCTGCGCGGCCGGCTCACCGGCCCTTTGGCCGGGTACCGGGACCTGCCCTTCCCCACCCGGATCAGCGACTCGATCACGCTGTCCACCTTCCACGGCTGCCCGGCGGAGGAGATCGAGGGGATCGCGACCTACCTGCTCACCGAGCTGGGCGTGGACGTGTGCGTCAAGCTCAACCCCACGCTGCTGGGCCGGGAGCGGGTGGACCATCTGCTGCACGACGTGCTGGGCTACCACGAGGTGCAGACCACGGCGGAGGCGTTCGCCAAGGACCTCCAGCTCCCCGACGCGCTGGCCATGATCCCGCGGCTGCTGGGCGTGGCGCGCGCGCACGGCCGCGGTTTCGCGGTCAAGTGCAGCAACACCCTGGTGGTGAAGAACCACCGCGCGTTCTTCACCGACGAGGTGATGTACCTGTCGGGCCCTCCGCTGCACGTCATCACCATGAACCTGGTGCGCGTGCTGCGAGAATCGCTCGGCGCCACGGTGCCGATCTCGTTCTCCGCCGGCCTCGACGCCCACAACGTGGCCGGCGCCGTGGCGATGAACCTGGTGCCCACCACCACCTGCACGGACCTGCTGCGTCCCGGCGGCTACGGCCGCCTGCCCCGCTACGTCGCCAACCTGGAGGCGGCGATGCGCGAGGCGGGCGTCGCGCGCGTCCCGGACTTCATCCTGCGCCACGCCGGCCAGGCGGAGGCCGCGGTGCGCGGGGTGGTGGCCACGCTGGACGCGGCGATCGGCGCGGCGGCCGGGGAGACGGAGGCCGGC
>JAJYLI010000045.1 GCA_021787855.1 bacterium
GGCCGGCCGGATGACCACCAGGTGCGGGATCGCCCGCAGCGCGGCGAGCTGCTCGATCGGCTGGTGGGTGGGGCCGTCCTCCCCCAGCCCGATGCTGTCGTGCGTGAACACGTAGATGACCGGCAGCGCCATGAGCGCGGCCAGGCGGATGGAGGGCCGCATGTAGTCGGAGAAGATCAGGAAGGTCGAGCCGTAGGGACGCACGCCCCGGTGCAGCGCCATGCCGTTCAACACCCCGCCCATGGCGTGCTCGCGGATCCCAAAGTGCATGTTGCGGGCGCCGTAGCGCCCGGCCTCGAGGTCGCCCTCGCCCTTGATGAGCGTGTTGGTGGAGGGCGCCAGATCGGCGGCCCCGCCCACCAGCGTGGGGATCGCCGGCGCCAGGGCGTTGATGACCTTCGAGGACCAGGCCCGGGTCGCCGCCCCGCTGTCGGACGCGGTGAAGTCGGGCAGCCGAGCCTCCCAGCCCGCGGGCAGCTCCCCCGCCAGCGCCGCGCGCCACTCGGCGGCCGGCTCCGGGTACGCCCGCTCGTAGGCCGCCAGCCGGTCCCGCCACTCGCGCTCCAGCGCCTCCCCGCGCTCGACGCAGCGCCCGAAGTGCCGCCGCGCCAGGTCGGGCACCAGAAACGGCGGGGCGGGCGGCCAGCCGTAGGCGGCCTTGGTGAGCGCGATCTCCTCGGCGCCCAGCGGCGCGCCGTGCGCCTCCGCGGTGTCCTGCTTGTGGGGACTGCCCCAGGCGATGTGGGTCCGCACCACGATCAGCGACGGGCGATCGGGGACCGCCTCCGCCGCCGTCAGGGCCGCGTCGAGGGCCGCCAGGTCGTTGCCGTCGGCGACATGCTGCACGTGCCAGCCGTAGCCCTCGAAGCGGCGGCCGACGTCCTCGCTGAAGGCCAGGTCGGTGGAGCCCTCGATGGTGATGTGGTTGTCGTCGTAACAGTAGACCAGCTTGCCCAGGCGGAGGTGCCCCGCCAGCGAGGCCGCCTCGTGGGAGATGCCCTCCATCAGGTCGCCGTCGCTCACGAACGCCCAGGTCCGGTGGTTCACCAGCTCGTGGCCCGGGCGGTTGAAGCGCGCCGCGAGGTGCGCCTCGGCGATCGCCATGCCCACCCCGTTGGCGAATCCCTGCCCCAGGGGACCCGTGGTGGTCTCCACCCCGGGCGCGACCCCGTGCTCGGGGTGTCCGGGCGTCCGGCTGCCCCATTGCCGGAACTGCTCGAGGTCCTGCAGCGACAGGTCGTAGCCGGCCAGGTGCAGCGTCGCGTACAGCAGCATCGAGGCGTGGCCGCACGACAGCACGAAGCGGTCGCGGTCGGGCCAGTCGGGGTCCCGGGGATTGTGGCGCAGGTGCCGGGTGAACAGCACGTAGGCCAGGGGGGCCAGCGCCATGGGCGTCCCCGGATGCCCGGAGTCGGCGCGCTGCACGGCGTCCATCGCGAGCGTCCGGATGGTGTTGATGCACAGCAGATCCGGATCGGCGGACGTAAGTTTGTCAGGTGATGGCATGGTCACGCAATCTACATTCCCTCTTGCCCGTTGCGAACCAATGCGCCTGCGCCCGCCGCTCCGACCCGTGCTCCTCGCCGCCGCGCTCGCGGCGGCGCCACTCGCCACCCCGCGCGCCGCGGCGCAGACGCGGCGGCCCGGCCCGCAGCCCGACCGCACGACCCTGCTGCCGAGCGGCTGGCGGCTGACGCCGGCCGGCCGGAGCGTGGGCCTGCCGCCCATGCCGCTCAACCTGGCGGTGGCGGACGGGCGCGTGCTGGCCCTGGCGAGCGGCTTCTCGACCGAGGGCCTGTTCGTGGTGGATCCGGCCCGCGCCCGCCTCACCGACTCGGTGCCCCTGAGCGCCGCGTGGCTGGGGCTGGCCGTGGCGCCCCCCCCCGGCGAAGGGGCCTACGTCTCGGGCGGCACCACCAACCGGGTGTGGCACCTGGTGGAGACGGGCGGGCGGTGGGCGCGCGCCGACAGCGCCGTGCTGGCCGACTCGGGCGCGCCCGTGTTCGCCGCCGGCCTCGCGCTCTCGCCCGACGGCCGCTGGCTCGCGGTGGTCGGCCAGCTCGACGACTCGGTGTATCTGCTCGATGCGGCCACGTTGACGCGCGCCGCCGCGGCCGCGACGGGCAGCCACCCGTACACCGCCCTGTTCACCGACGGCGGGCGGACCGTGCTGGTCTCGAACTGGGGTGACAGCACGCTGAGCCGCTACGCGGTCGGGACGGGGTCGCTCGAGCCCGAGGGCCGCATCGCGGTGCCGCCGCGGCCCTCCGCCATGGCCCTCTCGCCCGACGGGCGGACGCTGTACGTGGCGCACGCCGCCGCGGACGAGGTCTCGGTGGTGGGCCTGGCGGGGTCCGGAGCGGGGCACGTCGAGGCGACCATCGCCCTGGGGCTCACCCCGCGCGCGCCGCACGGCACGGGCCCCAACGCCCTGGCCCTCTCCCCCGACGGCCGCACGCTGTACGTGGCCAACGCCGACAACAACGACGTGGCGGTCGTCGCGGTGGACCGCGGCGCCGGCCGGGACGGGGCGGCCGCGGCGGACGGGGACGGGGACGACGGCCCCCGCGTCCTGGGGCTGATCCCGGTGGGGTGGTACCCCACCGCCGTGGCGGTCTCGCCGGACGGACGCACCCTGTACGTCGCCAACGGCAAGGGGCAGGGCTCGCACCCCAATCCCGAGGGCCCGACGGCCCCCGGCTCCCGCCGCGACCAGTACATCGCGGCGCTGCTCACGGGCAGCCTCTCGATCATCCCGCTGCCCGGCCCGGCGGCGCTGCGCCGCGACACGCGGCGGGTGTTCGCCAACTCCCCGTACCGCGACGCGCTGCTCACGCGGGAGTCCTGGCCGCGCCGCTCGCCGATCCCGCGCACGCTGGACGGCGCGTCGCCGATCCAGCACGTGCTGTACATCATCCGCGAGAACCGGACCTACGACCAGGTGCTGGGCGACGACCCGCGCGGCAACGGTGACCCGCGGCTGGCCATCTTCGGCGACACCATCACGCCCAACGCGCACGCCCTGGCCAACCAGTTCGTCCTGTTCGACAACTTCTACGTCAACGGCGACGTGAGCGCCGACGGCCACATGTGGTCCGATGCCGCGTACGCCAGCGACTACCTCGAGAAGAACTGGCCGGCGCAGTACAGCGGACGCCGCCAGTGGGATTTCGACGCCGGGCTGCCCGTCATGGACCCGCTGGCCGGCTACCTCTGGGACGCGGCGCGCGCCGCCGGCGTCCCGCTGCGCAACTTCGGCGAGGCGACCCAGTGGGACGACTCCACCGGCCGCGCCACGCCCACGCCGCCGGGGCTCGTCGGCGTCACCGACCGGCGCTATCCCGGCTTCGTCCTCGAGATCCCCGACAGCGTGCGGGCCGACGAGTTCATCCGCGAGCTCCGGGGCTACGAGCGGTCGGGCGACCTGCCGAAGCTGATGATCCTGTGGCTGCCGCGGGACCACACCTACGGGCTGGCGCCGGGCCGGCCGTCGCCGCGCGCCATGGTGGCCGAGAACGACCGGGCGCTGGGCCGGATCGTCGCGGCCCTGTCGCGCTCACCGTTCTGGTCCTCGAGCGCGGTGTTCGTGCTGGAGGACGACGCGCAGAACGGCCCCGATCACGTGGACTGCCATCGCTCGCCCCTGCTGGTCGCGGGACCGTGGGTGCGCCGCGGCCTGGTGGACCACGGCTTCTACACCACGGCGTCGGTGCTCCGGACCATCGAGCTGATCCTGCACCTGAAACCGATGAGCGTGTTCGACGCGGCCGCGACGCCGCTGTACACCGCCTTCACCAACCGGCCGGACACGGCGGCGTTCGCCGCCCTGCCGGCACGCTGGCCGCTGGAGCAGCTCAACCCGCCGGGCAGCCGTTCGGCGCTCGCCCCGCAGGTGTTCCTGCGGCCGGACATGGCCAACGACCAGGTGTTGAACCGGGAGATCTGGGCTTCGGTGAAGGGGCCGGCCCCGATGCCCGCCCCCAGACACGCGGCGTTCCTGGCGAGAGGCGAGGAGTGAGAGGTGAGCCGGGCGGCTCACCCCTCACGCTTCACCAGCGAATCGCCGCGCTCCCCCACGTGAACCCGCTGCCGAACGCGGCGAGCACCAGCAGGTCCCCCCGCGCGAGCCTGCCCGCCTGCACCACCTCGTCCAGCGCGATGGGGATCGAGCCCGCCGTGGTGTTCCCGTACTTCTGGATGTTGTTGTAGATCTGGTCCTCGCTCAGGTCGAGCTGCCGCCGCACCATCTCCGCGATCCGCAGGTTGGCCTGGTGGGGAATGAACATCTTGATGTCCTTCGTGGTGAGCCCGCTGGTCTTGAGCGCCAGCTGGACGGCCTCCGGCATGCGGGTGGAGGCGTGCTTGAAGACCTCCTTGCCGTTCATCACCGGGTAGATGCGGGCCGTGTCGAGGTCCTCGTGGCTGAGCCGCGGTCGCCGGGCCGAAGCGGGGGCGTCGCAGAACAGCAGCTCGGCGTAGGTGCCGTCGGCGAAGATGTGGGTCGAGAGCACGCCGCGGCCGCCGTCCTCGGTGGGGCCCAGGATCGCCACGCCCGCTCCGTCGCCGAACAGCACGGCGAGGTCCCGGCCGCGGGTGGTGAGGTCCATCCCCGTCGAGTGCACCTCCGAGCCCACCAGCAGCACGCGGCGGTACTGCCCGCTCTTGATCCACGCGTCCGCCACCGACAGGCCGTACAGGAAGCCCGAGCACTGGTTGCGCACGTCGAGGCACGGCACCCCCGGCAGGCCGAGCTTGCGCTGCAGGAACACCCCGGTGCCGGGGAAGAAGTAGTCGGGCGAGAGCGTGCAGTAGACGATCGCGTCCAGGTCGGACGCCTGGAGGCCGGCGCGCTCCAGCGCGCGGGTGGTGGCCACGTAGGCCATGTCCGCCCCGGTTTCGCCGTCCGCGACCCAGCGGCGCTCCACGATGCCGGTGCGGGTGCGGATCCACTCGTCGGAGGTGTCCATCCACTGGGTGAACTCGTCGTTGGTGACGACGCGCTCGGGCACGTACATCCCGGTGCTGATGAACTCGGTACGCCGCATGGCCTCTTCCTCCCCGCCCCGGGCGGGCGCGCGAAGCGGACAAGGGTACGTGCCGGGGATGCCGCCGACAAGGGTCCGTCGCTATGATTGGCCGCATGGACGCCTTCGAAGCCATCGCCCGCCGGACCTCGACGCGCCGGTTCACGCCGGACCGCGTGCCCCGGGAGGAGATCGAGCGGCTGCTGGCCGCGGCGGTGCGCGCCCCCAACCACAAGCTCACGGAGCCGTGGCGGTTCGCGATCCTCGGCGGCGGCGCCGCGCGCCGCTTCGCCGAGCTGCGGCGGGCCTATCGGGCCGCCAAGTTCCCCGATCCCGCCGCCCCGGAGGCCGCGCGCGCCGTCGAGCGGGCCTACCGCGAGGCGCTGGAGACGCCGGCCTTCGTGGTGGTGCTGAGCGCGGTGTCCGACGACCCGGTGCGGCGGGAAGAGGACTTCGCCGCCGTGATGATGGCCACCCAGAATCTGCTGATCGCGGCCACCGCCGCGGGGCTGGGCAGCTATGTCCGCACGGGCGGGATCATGAACGACCCCGCGCTGCGCGAGCTGGTGCGGGCCCCGGCCACCCACCGCATCGTGGCGATCGTCTCGCTCGGCCGGCCGGCCGACGCGGCCGAGCCGACGCGCCGCGGCGACCCGGCCGCGCGGACGCTCTGGCTCGACTAGGGGCCGGCGGTGAATCTCTCGGCCGCGGGGCGCCGTAGGTAACCCATGATCATCGAACTGGCGCATCTGGCCATCGCCGCCGTGGCCCTGGTGGGCGGCTACGGCTGGACCAAGAGCTTCGTGGGCCGCCGGTTACGCTTCGTGGACGCCGTCCACACCCGGCCGGCGCCCTGGGTGGCGGGCGTGGCGGCGGCGCTGGTCGCCGCGCCGGTCACGCTGCTCCCGCTGGTGACCGGCGTGGCCGCCGTGGCGCTGGGCGTCGGCGTGGGGCTCGGGGTCAAGGCGGCGCAGCACGACCGGCTGCTGCCGCCGGGGGACTAGGCCGGGCTCAGCAGCTGCCGCAGCACGAACTCCAGGATCCCGCCGTGCCGGTAGTACTCGGCCTCCTTCGGCGTATCCACGCGCGCGACCGTCGTGAACTCGATCACCTCGCGCCCGGCCTTCCCCGCCCCGGCGGCCGCGCGCGCGCGCACGGTCACCGCCTTGTCGCCCCCCTCCGCCAGCGCCCGCGCGATCCCGGCGACCTCGACCACCTCCTCGCCCGTGAGCCCCAGCGACTCCGCCGATTCCCCCGGCCGGAACTGCAGCGGCAGGATCCCCATCCCGACGAGGTTGCTGCGGTGGATCCGCTCGAAGCTCTCGGCGATCACCACCCGCACGCCCAGCAGCCGCGCCCCTTTCGCCGCCCAGTCGCGCGAGCTGCCGGTGCCGTACTCCTTGCCCGCCAGGACGACCAGCGGCACGCCCTCGGCCTGGTAGCGCATCGCGGCGTCGTAGATGGGGAGCTGGGTGCCGTCGGGCAGGTGGCGCGTGACGCCGCCCTCGACCCCGGGCACCAGCCTGTTGCGGATCCGCACGTTGGCGAACGTCCCGCGGACCATCACCTCGTGGTTGCCGCGGCGTGAGCCGTAGGAGTTGAAGTCCCCGGGCTCGACGCCCCGCTCGATCAGGTAGGCGCCCGCCGGCCCGTCCTTGCGGATGGACCCGGCCGGCGAGATGTGGTCGGTGGTGATGCTGTCGCCCAGGTAGGCCAGCACCCGCGCGCCGCTCAGATCCCCCGTCGCCGCCGGCGTCTTCGGCATGGCGTCGAAGTACGGTGCCCGGCGGATGTAGCTCGAAGCGTCGGCCCACGCGTACAGCTCGCCCTCGGGGACCGGCAGGCCCTTCCACCGCGCGTCGCCCTCGAACACCGACGCGTACTCCTCGGCGAACATCTCCGCGTGCAGCGCGTGCTCCACCGTGGCCGCGACCTCACTGGCGTCGGGCCAGATGTCCCGCAGATAGACCGGCCGGCCCCGCGCGTCCTTGCCCAGCGGCTCGGTCGTGAGATCAATGTCCATGCGCCCGGCCAGGGCGTACGCCACGACCAGGGGGGGCGACATGAGGTAGTTGCCGCGCACCTCGGACTGGATGCGGCCCTCGAAGTTGCGGTTCCCCGACAGCACCGACAGCGCCACCAGCTTGCCCTCGCGGATGGCCGCCGACACGGGCTCGGGCAGTGGCCCGCTGTTGCCGATGCAGGTGGTGCACCCGTACCCCACCAGGTGGAACCGCAGCGTCTCCAGGTACGGCGTCAGCCCCGCCGCGTCGAGGTAGTCGCTCACCACCTTGGAGCCCGGCGCCAGGCTGGTCTTGACCCACGGCCGGGTGGTGAGCCCGCGCTCCACGGCCTTCTTCGCCAGCAGCCCGGCGGCCACCATCACCGACGGGTTGGACGTGTTGGTGCAGCTCGTGATCGCGGCGATGACGACGGCGCCGTGCGTGATCGCGTGCTGGCCGCCGTTCACCCGCACCGTCGCCTTGCCCGGTCCCTTGCCGGCCGCCTGCGCCAGGGAGGGCAGCGCGGCCGCCCAGGCTTCCTTGGCGCGCTTCAGGGCGATCCGGTCCTGCGGCCGCTTGGGCCCCGCGATGCTCGGCTCCACCGTGGCGAGGTCCAGCGCCAGCAGGTCGCTGAACTCGGGCTCCGGCGCGTCCGGCGTGTGGAACAGCCCCTGCTCCTTGGCGTACGCCTCGACCAGCGCCACGCGCCACGCGGGCCGGCCGGTGAACCGGAGGTACCGCAGCGACTCCTCGTCCACGGGGAAGAAGCCGCAGGTGGCCCCGTACTCCGGCGCCATGTTGCCGATGGTGGCCCGGTCGGCCAGCGGCAGCGTCGCCACGCCGGGACCGAAGAACTCCACGAACTTCCCCACCACGCCCTTCTTCCGCAGCATCTCGGTGACCGTCAGCACCAGGTCCGTCGCCGTCGCGCCCGGCGCGAGCCGGCCGCTGAGCCGGAAGCCGACCACCTGCGGAATCAGCATCGTCATCGGCTGGCCGAGCATGGCCGCCTCGGCCTCGATGCCGCCGACGCCCCAGCCCAGCACGCCCAGCCCGTTCACCATGGTGGTGTGCGAGTCGGTGCCGACCAGCGTGTCGGGATAGGCCTGCGGCTTGTCCTCGTCGGTGGTGAACACCACCCGCGCCAGATGCTCGAGGTTCACCTGGTGCACGATCCCGGTGTCGGGCGGCACGACGCGGAAGTTGCGGAACGCGCGCTGCCCCCATCGGAGGAAGGCGTAGCGCTCCTGGTTCCGCTGGAACTCCCGCTCCGCGTTGGTCTGGAACGCCGTGGGGACGCCGAACGCGTCCACCTGCACCGAATGGTCAATCACCAGCTCGGCCGGCAGCAGCGGGTTGATCTTCCGCGGATCTCCGCCCAGGCGGCGCATCGCGTCGCGCATCGCGGCCAGATCCACCACCGCCGGCACGCCGGTGAAGTCCTGGAGGAGCACCCGGGCCGGCATGAAGGCGATCTCGTGCGCGGGCGTCGCCCGCGCGTCCCAGCGCGCGAGCGCCTCGACGTCCTCGTGCCGGACGGCCAGTCCGTCCTCGAGCCGGAGCAGGTTCTCCAGCAGAATCCGCAGGGTGAACGGAAGCCGGCTGATCGCGACACCTGACTTCTCGAGGGCGTCGAGCCGGTAGATGGTGTAGGGCCGGTCGCCCACCCGGAGGAGGGCCCGGCTGCCGAAGGAGTTCGCGGTCGCCATGCGTAAAATATCGTCGGGCGGCGGACCAGGACGCTACCCGGCTGGCGCCGCGCCATGGGTCGCCCCGGCGTCGCCCCGGACGCACCCTCGCCCGACCCCCGGGGAGCGCGCTACTTTCGTGCACCCAGCGGAGGACCAGTGGCGGCACGACCTTCGGATTACCGCGTTCCCGTGGATCACACGCAGTACCTCGCCGTTCCCGAGGCGGGCCCCGACGCGCGCATTGACGTGGGCGTGCTGTTCGTGGGCGCCGGCCCCGCCGGCCTGGCGGGCGCCATCCGGCTCGCGCAACTGCTCGAGTCGGCGCCCGCCGTGAAGGAGCGCCTGGGCGAAGTCCCCGTCGCCGTGATCGAGAAGGGGAAGTATCCGGGGGCGCATCAGGTCTCCGGGGCGGTCGTGAACCCGGTGGCGCTGCGCGCCCTGTTTCCGGATCTGACCGACCGCGAGCTTCCCCTGCGTACCCCGGTCACGCGCGAGGCGCTGTATCTGCTGACGCGGCGCCGGGCCATCGCGGCGCCGGCGATGCCGCCCACGATGCGCAACCACGGCAACTGGGCCGGCTCCCTGAGCGAGATCGCGCGCTGGATGGGTGAGCGCGCCGAAGCGCTGGGCGTGACCGTGCTGACCGAGACCAGCGCCGTGCGCGCCCTGGTCCAGGACGGCGCGGTGCGCGGGGTCGTGACCGGCGACAAGGGCCGCGGCCGCGACGGCGGCCCGATGGCCAACTTCGAGCCCGGCGTGGAGGTCCGCGCGCAGGCCACCGTGCTGGCCGAAGGATCCGCGGGGCACCTGGCCTCCGCGCTGACGCACCACTTCGGCCTCCGGGGACGCAACCCGCAGATCTACGCCCTGGGGGTCAAGGAAGTCTGGGACGTGCCCCGCCCGCTGGACCGGGTCATCCACACGATGGGCTGGCCGCTCCGGTGGGGACGCCGGGCCGCCGAGTTCGGCGGGAGCTTCCTCTATCCGCTGGGCGAGCGCCAGGTCTCCATCGGGCTCGTCGCGGGCCTCGACTGCGCCGACGCCTCGCTGTCGGTGCACGACCTGCTCCAGGAGCTGAAGCTGCACCCGCTGGTGCGCCGCGTGCTCGACGGCGGCTCCCGGGCCGAGCACGGCTGGGGCGCCAGGACCATCCCGGAGGGGGGATTCTACGCGCTGCCCTCGCGGCTGAGCGTCGCGGGCGCCCTCCTCACGGGCGACGCCGCCGGCTTCGTCAACGTGCCGGCCCTGAAGGGCATCCACTACGCGATGTGGTCGGGCCTGCTGGCCGCGGAGACGGTCTTCGCCTGCCTCGAGCAGGGACGCGAGCCGTCGGCCCCGGGCGCGCTGGCGGCCTACGACGACGCGGTGCGGAACAGCTTCATCTGGAGCGACCTCAGGCGGGTGAGGAACATGCGCCAGGCGTTCGGCGCGGGGCTCGTGCCCGGCGCCGCCATGGCCGGCCTGATGACGCTCACCCGCGGCGCGTTCCCCGGCTGGCGGTTCGCCTCCGACGCCGACGCCGCGCGCCCGGTGGCCCCGCGGCCGCGGGACTATCCCAAGCCGGACGGCAAGCTGGTCTTCGACAAGCTCTCCAGCGTGTACGCCAGCGGCAACCGCACGCGCGACACCCAGCCGAACCACTTGCTGGTGAGGACCGACGTGCCGGAGGAAGTGGGCACCGCGTGGATCAACATGTGCCCGGCCGGCGTGTACGAATGGGCCACCGACGAGCAGGGCCGGCGCCGGCTGCGCGTGAACGCGCCCAACTGCGTGCAGTGCGGAGCCATCAGCGCCAAGGGGGGGCGGCTCACTCCGCCCGAGGGCGGGAGCGGGCCGGAGTACACCGTGACCTGACGGGGATGTGATGACGTGATGAGGCGCGCCGGTGAGCACGGGCATCGGGGCGCGGCATCACCGCATCACTCCCCGTGAGAAGCCTTCCCCGCGATCAGGCCCGCCAGCTTCTCGAGGAATTCGCGGTCGCCCGCCGTGAACGCCGCCGGCACGTCGGAATCAATATCTATCTCGCCCAGCACGCGCCCGTCCCGCACGACGGGGACGACGATCTCGCTCCGCGTCTCGAGGCTGCACGCCAGGTACGCGGGATCCGCGTTCACGTCGTCCACGACGACCGTGCGACCCTCGCGCGCCGCCCGCCCGCAGATCCCCTGCCCCACGGGAATCCGCTCGTGCTCGGTCGGCCGGCCGTGGTAGGCCACCAGCTCCAGCATAGCGTCGCCCTTCAGCCAGTAGAAATAGACCCCGGTGTAGTGCGGGAAGCCCGACTGCAGCGCGGCGGCGAGCCGCTCCAGCAGGCGCCCGAACCCGGCCGGCTCGCCGGCCGACACCAAGGCCAGGACCGCACCTTCGGACTGGGCTCGCGTGGAGGGAGGTGTTGACATGCCAACAAGATACACCGTCAGGGTGAGAGGTGAGCGGGGATCGAAAGACGTGAGAGGCCGGGGAGCGTGAGAGGACCAGACCCGCCCCATCCCCGGGAGCTCCGAACAGCCCTTGACATAGCTAAATGCCTATATTACGATATCGCCATGGCTACCACTCTCCGGCAGGCGCCGCTGGACCCTCGAGTCCTGGCCCAAGCGGCGGAAATGGTGCGGGTCCTGGGCCACCCGGTCCGGCTCCGGATCGTCGAGCTGCTGGAGGCGGGCGAGCAGACGGTGACGCAGCTCCAGGCCGAGCTCGATGCGCCGCAGGCGCTGGTCTCGCAGCAGTTGGCGCGGATGCGGGCGGCGGGGATCGTCACGGGCCAGCGACGCGGCTCGAACGTGTGGTACGTGATCGCGGACACGCGGGTCGTGCGAATGCTGGACTGTCTGAGGCAGTGCGACCTGCCGGCGAGTGTGGCCGCGGACCGGAATCTCTAAGCGGCAGGGAGGCGTACCGTGGCTGGAGCGAACCTCAAGTACGGATTCCAGGTCGAAGTGCCGCTCGCCTACGAGGCGGCGGTCGCGTTGACCCGGGACGCGCTGGCGGCGCGGGGCTTCGGGGTGCTGACGGAGATTGACGTGCGCGCCACGATGAAGAAGAAGCTCGACGCGGACTTCCGCCCGTACGTGATCCTGGGCGCGTGCAACCCGCCGCTGGCGCACCGCGCCCTCACGGCCGAGCTGCCGATCGGGCTGCTCCTGCCCTGCAATGTCGTCGTCCACGCCGGGGACGAGCCCGGCACGAGCGTCGTGGCGGTCCTGGATCCCGTGGCTCTGTTAGGGCTGACCGGCCGCCCCGACATGGAACCCATGGCGGCCGAGGTGCGGGCCCTGCTCCAGCAGGTGCTGGCGCAGGTGCGCGAGACCGCGGCGGCGCCGCAACCATCACTGAAGGGGAGTTGAACGTGTCCAATGCCAAGGTTGTTTCCGACGCGACCTTCGAAACCGACGTGCTGAAGGCCGAGCTGCCGACTCTGGTGGACTTCTGGGCGCCGTGGTGCGGCCCCTGCCGCATGGTGGCCCCGGTGCTGGACAAGGTCGCCGAGCAGTACGCCGGCAAGGTGCAGGTCGTCAAGCTGAACGTGGACGAGAACCCGGTCACCGCGCAGACCTACGGGATCCGGAGCATTCCCACCGTGGCGCTGTTCCACGGCGGCGAAGTGGTGGACGGCGTGCTCGGCGCCGCGCCCCTGCCCTTCTTCAAGGAAATGCTCGACAAGCACCTCACGGCCGAGAAGGCGAAGACCGCATGAGGCCGATCACCGTCACCTGGGACGGCGGCGTGCGCTTCACCGCCGACGTCCGCGGCCACAAGATCACGGTGGACCAGCCCCCCCAGGGCGGCGGCGAAGACGCCGGCCCCATGCCCCTGGAGCTGCTGCCCGCCTCACTGGCGACCTGCGTGGCGCTGTTCGTCCAGCAGTTCCTCGTGACGCGCGGGCTCGATGCCACCGGCATCGAGGTGCAGGTCACGACCGCCGGCGCGGCGAATCCGCACCGCATCGGACGATTCGACGTCACGGTCACCGTTCCCAAGGGCATTCCGCCCCAGTACAAGGACGCGGTGGTGCGGGTGGCGGAGAGCTGCACCGTCCATCACACGCTGATGCACCGCCCCGAAATCCACGTCGCCGTCCCCGACGTCGCTTTAGCCGAGTAGTCCCATCGGAATTGCCGGCCGGAGCGGAACACGGCTCCGGCCGGTTTCTATTTTCTTTCAGGGCAATGGGTTAACCGGCGTTCGCCATCGCCCCCCCTACGGAACGCAACTTGCGGCACTGACGGCGCGAGCGGGAGCATCCCGCTTGCTGGCGGCGTGGCGCGCCTGTTGGAGGCGAGCCCCCCGCCGGGGTCCCCAGGGCCGGAGAGATCATGGGCAAGGCGAAGGTCACGATAGACGGGAACGAGGCGGCCGCGCGGGTCGCATACCAGCTCAGCGAGGTCATCGCCATCTATCCGATCACGCCCTCGTCCCCGATGGGCGAGTGGGCGGACCAGTGGGCGGCGGAGAAGCGGCCCAATTTGTGGGGCACCGTCCCGACGGTGGTGGAGATGCAGAGCGAGGGCGGGGCGGCGGGGGCGATCCACGGGGCGTTGCAGACCGGGGCGCTGGCGACGACGTTCACGGCCTCGCAGGGCCTGCTGCTGATGATCCCGAACATGTACAAGATCGCGGGGGAGCTGACGGCGGCGGTCTTCCACGTGGCGGCGCGCTCCGTGGCGGCGCAGGCGCTTTCGATCTTCGGCGACCACAGCGACGTCATGGCGGCCCGGACGACGGGCTTCGCCCTGCTGGCCTCGAACTCCGTGCAGGAGGCGATGGATTTCGCGCTGATCGCGCAGGCCGCGACGCTGGAGTCGCGGGTGCCGTTCGTGCACTTCTTCGACGGGTTCCGCACCTCCCACGAGGTGTCGAAGATCGAGGAGCTGGCGACCGCCGACCTCCAGGCGATGATTGACGCGGAGGCGATCCACGCCCACCGGGCCCGGGCGCTCTCGCCGGACCACCCGGTGGTGCGGGGCACGGCCCAGAACCCCGACGTGTTCTTCCAGGCGCGGGAGGCGGCGAACCCGGCCTACCTGGCCTGCCCGGCGATCGTGCAGCGCGCCATGGACCGGTTCGCCCACCAGGTGGGGCGGGCCTACCACCTGTTCGACTACGTCGGCGCGCCGGACGCCGAGCGGGTCCTGGTGCTCATGGGCTCCGGGGCCGAGGCGGCCGAAGAGGCCGTGGAGTACCTGACGGCCCACGGGGAGAAGGTCGGCGTGCTGAAGGTGCACCTGTACCGGCCGTTCTCGGCGGCGCACTTCGTCGCGGCGCTCCCCCGGAGCGTCGAGGCGATCGCGGTGCTGGACCGCACCAAGGAGCCCGGCAGCGCGGGCGAGCCGCTGTACCTGGATGTGGTGGCGGCGCTGGCGGAGACGATGGGCGGCTCCGAGCCGCCGCTCGCGGCGATGCCGAGGGTCATCGGGGGCCGCTACGGGCTGTCGTCGAAGGAGTTCACGCCGGCGATGGTCAAGGGCGTGCTGGACGAGCTGGGGGGCGCCGCGCCCAAGAACCACTTCACCATCGGGATCGAGGACGACGTCACCGGCACCAGCCTCGCGTACGATCCGGCGTTCAACTCCGAGGACCCCGGCACGGTGCGCGCCCTGTTCTACGGGCTCGGCTCCGACGGCACGGTGAGCGCCAACAAGAACTCCATCAAGATCATCGGCGAGGGCACCGACAACTACGCCCAGGGCTACTTCGTCTACGACTCGAAGAAGTCCGGGACGATGACGACGTCCCACCTGCGCTTCGGGCGCCGGCCCATCCGCTCCACCTATCTGGTGAACCGGGCCAGCTTCGTGGCCTGCCACAACTTCACCTTCCTGGAGCGCTACGACCTGCTCGCCGCGGCGGAGCCGGGGGCGACCTTCCTGCTCAACAGTCCCTACGGGCCGGGGGAGGTGTGGGACCGGCTGCCGCGCACGATCCAGGACGAGATCGTCACCAAGCGGCTGCGGTTGTACGTCATTGACGCCGTCGCCGTGGCGCAGAAGGCCGGCCTGGGCAACCGCATCAGCACGGTGATGCAGGCCTGCTTCTTCGCCATCAGCGGGGTGCTGCCCCGCGACCAGGCCATCGCGGCCATCAAGGAGGCGATCCGGCACACCTACGGCCGCAAGGGCGAGGCGGTCGTGCGGCAGAACTTCGCCGCGGTGGACGCCGCGCTCGACCAGCTTCACGAGGTGCCGACGCCCTCCCGCGTCACCAGCGGCTTCGACCTCCACCCGGCGGTGCCGGCGGAGGCGCCGGAGTTCGTGCAGAACGTGACCGCGGAGATCATCGCGGGTCGCGGCAACGCCCTGCCGGTGAGCGCGCTGCCCGACGACGGCACCTACCCCAGCGGCACGACGCAGTGGGAGCGGCGCAACATCGCGCTGGAGATCCCGGTGCTGGACGAGTCGCTGTGCATCCAGTGCGGCAAGTGCGTGCTGGTCTGCCCGCACGCGGTGATCCGGGCCAAGGTGGTGGAGCCGGCCGCGCTGGCCGGCGCGCCGCCCACCCTGAAGAGCGCGCCGGCGCGGTGGCGCGCGTTCAAGGACCGCCGCTACGTGCTCCAGGTGGCGCCCGAGGACTGCACGGGCTGCACCCTGTGCGTGGACGTGTGCCCCGCGAAGAGCAAGAGCGACCCCACGCACAAGGCGCTCACGATGATGCCGCAGCCGCCGCTGCGGGAGCAGGAAGCCGCCAACTGGGCGTTCTTCCTCGCCCTGCCCGAGGCGGACCGCGGCGCGCTGCGGGCGGACCAGGTCAAGGACGTGCAGCTGTTCCGGCCCCTGTTCGAGTTCTCGGGCGCGTGCTCGGGGTGCGGCGAGACGCCGTACCTGAAGCTCCTCACCCAGCTGTTCGGGGACCGGACCGTGGTGGCGAACGCCACCGGCTGCTCCTCGATCTACGGCGGCAACCTGCCCACCACGCCGTGGGCGGTGAACGCCGAGGGGCGCGGCCCCGCGTGGTCCAACTCGCTGTTCGAGGACAACGCCGAGTTCGGGCTGGGGATGCGGGTCTCCCTGGACCAGCAGGCGCGCATGGCGCGCGAGCTGGTGGAGCGCCTGGGCGCCCGGCTGGGCGACGGGCTCCCGGCCGAGCTGCTGCAGGCGGAGCAGAGCGGTGAGGCGGGCATCGCCGCGCAACGCGAGCGGGTGGCGAGCCTCAAGGCGCGGCTGGCCGAGCTGACCGACCCCGCGGCGCGCCGCCTGGAGGCGCTGGCCGACGCGCTGGTGCGGAAGAGCGTGTGGATCGTGGGGGGCGACGGCTGGGCCTACGACATCGGCTACGGCGGCCTCGACCACGTGCTCGCCTCGGGCCGCAACGTGAACGTGCTGGTCCTGGACACCGAGGTGTACTCCAACACCGGCGGGCAGGCGTCGAAGGCCACGCCGCGCGGCGCCGTGGCCCGGTTCGCGGCCGGCGGCAAGCCCGGGGCCAAGAAGGACCTCACCCTGATGGCCATGGCCTACGGCTCGGTGTACGTGGCGCGGGTGGCGCTGGGCGCCGACGACGGACAGCTGGTGCGCGCCTTCCTGGAGGCGGACGCCTATCCCGGCCCCAGCATCATCGTCGCCTACGCCCACTGCATCGAGCACGGCTACGACATGGCCCACGGCCTGGAGCAGCAGCGGGCCGCGGTCGCGGCCGGCCACTGGCCGCTGTTCCGCTACAACCCCGCGCGCGCGGCGGAGGGCCAGAACCCGCTGCAGCTCGACTCCAAGGCGCCGTCGTTGCCGCTGGAGCAGTACACCGGGAAGGAGACGCGCTACACGCGGCTGGAGCAGACCGATCCGGCCGCCGCCCGCGCGCTGCTGGAGCTGGCGCGCCAGGACATCGCGGACCGGTGGCGGCTGTACGAGCACATGGCGGCCATGGCGGTCAATGGGGGCAAGAAGAAGTAGCCGTCAGGCCTGCATGGTCTTGAGGAAGCTCATGTCGTGGTTCCTGGCCCGCAGCATGGCCTCGAGCCCGGCCTTGTCCACGGCCTTCATGTAGGCTTCCGCCGGCTCCACCAGCTTCTTCTCGACGACGTCCATCAGGGCGTCGTTGAGGGTGACCATCCCCAGCTTCTTGTTGGTCTGGATCATCGAGGGGATCTGGAAGGTCTTGCCCTCGCGGATCAGGTTCGCGATGGCCGGGATCGTGAGCAAGATCTCGCGCACCGCCACCCGGCCGCCGCCGATCTTCTTGCACAGCACCTGCGCCACCACGCCCTTGAGCGACTCGGAGAGCATCACCCGGATCTGGCTCTGCCGGTCCGCGGGGAACTGGTCAATGATCCGGTCCACGGTCGAGGCGGCCGTGGTGGTGTGGAGGGTGCCGAAGACCAGGTGCCCGGTCTCGGCGGTTTCGATGGCGATGGCCACCGTCTCCAGGTCGCGCATCTCGCCCACCAGCACGATGTCCGGGTCTTCGCGCAGCGCGGCGCGCAGCGCGCGCTTGAACGAGTCGGTGTGCAGCGCCACCTGCCGCTGGGTGATGACGCAGCTCTTGTTGGGGTGGACGAACTCGATCGGGTCCTCGATGGTGATGATGTGGTCCGTGCGCTTGCGGTTGATCAGATCAATCATCGCCGCCAGCGTGGTGGACTTGCCCGAGCCCGTGGGGCCCGTCACCAGCACCAGGCCCTTGGTGAGGAAGCACAGCTTCTGCACCTCCTCGCTGACCCCCAGCTCCTCCGCGGTCTGCACCTTGGTGGGGATGACGCGGAAGACGGCCGCGGGGCCCTTGCGGTCGCGGAGCGCGTTGCAGCGGAACCGGGCGAGGTCGAGGATCTCGTAGGCGAAGTCGGTGTCGTTGGTCTCGGCGAACTCCTTCTTGTTGCGCTCGGGCATGATGGAGAAGACCAGCGCCTCCATCTCCTCGACGCCGATGGGCTCGCGGCCCTGCAGGCGTTGCATCTCGCCCTGCTTGCGGATGATGGCCGGCTCGCCGACCCTGAGGTGCAGGTCGGAAGAGCCGGACTCGACCAGGGTCTTGAGCAGATCCTGGAGGCGCTCCTCGGCCGCGGCGGTGGCATCGGCCGTGGCCGCCGCCGCCGGGCGCCGGCCCGGGGCGGGAGCCGGGGACGGCGCCTGGGCGGGCGCACGGGCCTCCATCGGCATCGAGATCGCGGCGCTGGAGCGCCGCGGCTTGGCCGGGCCGATGGTCACCTGGACCTCGTCGCCCATGTGCAGGATCTCGACGTCCACGCGCAGGCCGTCCACCGCGTAGCCGAAGGCCATGCGCGACTCGGCGTCCAGATGGTCCTTCATGCCCTCGGGGGCGATCTCGCGGACCAGGGCCATGATCTTGGGGCCGGTCAGCGGCTCCCGGGTCACCGGCCGCTCGCCCGCGCCGCCCTCGGCCTCCAGCATGACCGCCGCTCCGCTGGCCAGGCGCATGGCCGTGGCGCGCTGCTGGAACATGACCTGGATGAACTTGTCGAGCGTCGCCATCCCTCACTCCCGGGGTCGGTCTAGCGCTGCGGTTGGGCCGGCTTCCCGGGGTCGGGAGCCGGCGGCGGGGGCGCCGCGCGAGGCGTGGCGGCGGCCGGCGCGGCGGCGGC
>JAJYLI010000001.1 GCA_021787855.1 bacterium
TCCCGCGAGCGCGCCCAGGCGGTGAAGGACTATCTGGTGGACAAGGGCGTGAGCGCCGCGAGTATCACCGTGGCCGGGTTCGGGCCCGCGAACCCGATCGCCACCAACCGCACGGCGCGCGGTCGCGCCGAGAACCGCCGCATCGAGGTCAAGCGCCTGCAGTAGCTTCGGCCTCGGCGGTCGAGTAACCTCGAGCCCCGTCCCGGAACAGCGGGACGGGGCTCGTCGTTTGGGGGTGGCGCGGCCGGGGGAGATCGCCCCTGCGGTGGTGTGGCGCCCGCGCCTCGCTTGCGCGCGGAACCCGAGCGGCGCCGGGCGCGCACGACCTTCACGCGATTCCAGTAGTGCCAGCGGCCGAATCCGCTTAGCTTCGAGCGCCGCCCCGCACGATCGGGACGGGGTCGCATCGGCCTGATCCGGAAGCCGCCCCTATGCGCCG
Organism: bacterium; assembly: GCA_021787855.1. GTDB lineage: Bacteria > Gemmatimonadota > Gemmatimonadetes > Gemmatimonadales > JACORV01 > Fen-1245. The sequence goes on from JAJYLI010000001.1 coordinate 440, forward strand.
TGCCAGCGTCGTTCTCCTGCTCCTGGCGGCCGTCGCGCCGCCGCTCGCGGCGCAGCGCGTCCGGCCGCGCGAGCGCGGGGCCGCCCGCGTGCCGGCGCCCAGCGCGGTGCTGGGCTTCGTGCCGGGAACCGCGCGCAAGCTGGTGGAATGGGACACCGTGGTGCGCTACTTCCGCGCGCTGGACGCCGCCAGCGATCGCGTGGTGGTGCGCCAGATCGGGCGCTCGACCGACGGGGCTCCGTTCATCGTCGCGTTCATCTCCAGTCCCGCCAACCTCGCCAGGCTCGGCACGCTGCGGCGCGACCAGCAGCGGCTGGCGGACCCGCGGCTCGCGCCCGACTCCGCCGAGGCCGAGCGCCTCATCGCCGCCGACAAGGCATTCGTCCTGATCACCTCCGCGATCCACTCCAACGAGGTGGCGGGCTTCTTTTCGCCGCTCGACATCGCCTATCAGCTGGCCACGGGCGACACCCCGGCGATCCGCCGCGTGCTGGACAACACCGTCGTGGTGCTGGTGCCTTCGCTCAACCCCGACGGCGTGGACATCGTCACCCGGTGGTACCAGCAGACCCTCGGCACGCCGGCCGAGGGCACGGATCCCCCCGTCCTGTACAACCGGTACACCGGTCACGACGACAACCGGGACTGGTACGCCTTCACGCAGGTCGAGACGCGCCTGGTGGTGGACAGCCTGTACGACGTGTGGCACCCGCAGATCACGCTGGACCTCCACCAGCAGGGCAGCGACGGCTCCCGCCTGTTCCTGCCTCCGTACCTGGATCCGGTGGAGCCGAACGTGGATCCCCTGCTGCTCGAAGGAGACAACGCCCTGGGTCTCGCCGTCGCCTGGGAGATGACGGGCCAGGGGTACACCGGGATCGCCGTGCACGCGCGCTACGACGCCTGGACGCCCGGTCGCGCGTTCGAGCACTACCACGGCGCCGTGCGCATCCTCTCGGAAGTGGCCAGCGCGGATCTCGCGAGCCCCGTCACGGTGCCCTCGGACAGCCTTCGCCCCACGCGGGACCTCGACCCGCGGACCTCGAGCTGGAACTTCGTGGCGCCGTGGCCGGGCGGCGAGTGGACCCTCGCCGACGCCGTGCGCTACCAGACCGGCAGCGCGATGGCGCTCCTGGACCAGGTGGCCCGCAATCGGGCGCACTGGCTCCGCGACGCGCGCCGGGTGGCCGAGCGCGCGGTGCGCGGCTGGCCCGGCTGGCCCTACGCCTTCGTGATCCCGGCGGCCGGCCAGAACCCCGCCGCGCTGGGCACGCTGCTGGAGATCTTCCGCCACGCGCAGGTGGAAGTCCGGGCTGCGCTCGGCGGCTTCACGATCGGGCGCGAGCGCTTCTATCCCGGCACCTACGTGGTGGTGCTGCGCCAGCCCTACGCCGCCTTCGCCAGGGCGGTGCTGGAGCGCCAGGCGTACCCCGACCTCCGCGAGTATCCTGGCGGGCCGCCGCGGCGCCCGTACGACGTCACCGCGCACACCCTTCCGCTGCTCCTCGGCGTCCGCGTCCTGGCCGTCGCCGAGTCGCTGCCGGTGCCGCTGTCCGCGCCGGTCACCGTGCCGGCGCCCGTGTACCGGGTCCCCGGCCTCTCGGCGGCCGGACCGGCCGCGGGCCGGCAGATCGGGGGAGTGGGGGGGAGGCTGGGGGGAGGCGGAGCGGCGCGCATCGGCGTCTATCGCTCGTGGGTGCCGTCCAACGACGAGGGGTGGACCCGCTGGGTGCTCGACACCTGGGGGATACCGTACCGCTCGGTGAGTGACTCGGAGATCCGCGCCGGGGGAGGAGGCCTGGTCGGGCGGTACGACGCGATCATCCTGCCGAGCCAAGACCCGCGCGCCATCCTCAACGGGCTGCCGCCGGGCAGCTACCCGGCGCGCTACACCGGCGGCCTCGGCACCGGGGGCATCGCAGCCCTCAAGAGCTTCGTGGATTCAGGCGGGACGCTCATCGCGCTCAACCAGGCGTGCGACTTCGCGATCGGGGCGCTGGGGCTGCCCATCAATGACGCGCTCGCCGAACTGGGTCGCCGGGACTTCTACGGCCCGGGGAGCTTGGTGCGGCTGCAGCTCGATCCGGACGCGCGGCTCGCCGCCGGCATGCCCGCCCACACGGCCGCCTGGTTCGAGGGGGGGCCGGCCTTCGACATCCTCGACCCGAGCGAGGTCCGCGCGGTGGCCCGCTACCCCGACGACTCCACGGCCGTGTTGCTCTCGGGCTGGCTGCTGGGCGCCTCGCACCTGGCGGGGAAGGCGGCCCTGGTGGTGGCGCGCGAGGGTCGCGGCCGGGTGGTCCTGTTCGGCTTCCGGCCTCAGTACCGGGGCCAGAGCCTGGCCACGTTCCCGCTGCTGTTCAACGCGCTGAAGGACGCGGCGGGCCGCTGAGGCGTGGCTACAGCGCCGCCACCGCCCGCTTCAGGGCCTCGAGCGCCTGCTCGTTGAGGCAGTAGCAGACCCGCGGCGGCTCCACCTCTCCGGCGACGAGACCGGCCTCGCGCAGCACCTTGAGGTGCTGGGAGACCGTGGATTGCGCCAGCGGCAGCTGCCCGACGATCTCGCCGCAGGTGCAGGTGCCCCGTCGCTCCGCCAGATAACGCAGGATCGCCAGGCGGGCCGGATGCCCGAGCGCCTTGCACATCCGGGCCAGGCGCACCCCGCTGTCGAGGGGCGCGGGCGCCGGCGCCGCCCGCGTGGGCTTACGGCGTGCTGGCGGCAACGCTTTCGGGCTCCCAGGCCGTGATGTATCCGGCCAGGGCCGATGCCGCGACCGTGTAGGGGGACGCGAGATAGAGCTGGCCGGGACCGGAGCGGCCGGGGAAGTTGCGATTGATGGCCGAGATGGTGACCTCGCCGCTCGTGCGGGAAACCCCGGGACCGGCGTTGATGCACGCGCCGCAGGAGGGCTCGATGAAGGTCGCGCCCACCTCGGCGAACAGCCGGTCGTAGCCCTGCGCCTGGCAGTAGCGGAATACGTCCTGCGAACCGCACTGGATGTAGCAGCGCACTCCGGGCGCGACGCGGCGGCCGTCGCGGGCCGCCTCCCGGAACACGCTGGCGTACATGTCCATGTCCTCCCGCTTTCCCGCCGTGCACGACCCGGCGTAGGCGGTGTCAATCTTCACGCGGGCACCGAGCTCGGCGACCTCCATCCCGTTGCCCGGATCGCCGGGAAGAGCCACCATCGGGCGGAGGGTGTCCGCGTCAATGACGATCTCCTTCACGTACTCCGCGTCGCGGTCCGATGCCAGCCCCTCGCACCACCGCACGGCCGCTTCGCGCGGCAGGCCGCGCTGCTCCACCAGGAAGTCCACCGTCCGCGCATCGGGCGCGATGATCCCCGTGAACGCCCCGACCTCGGCCGCCATGTTGGTCATGGTGGCGCGCTCGTCCACGCCGAGCGACTCCACCACCTCGCCGCAGTACTCCACCACCTGGCCGATGGCGTCCCCGTTGCGCACGTAGGGGTGCCGCAGCAGCTGCAGCATGATGTCCTTGGCCGTCACGTGGCGCGGCCGCCGGCCGCGCACCACCACGCGGAAGGTCGGCGGGACCCGCACCCGGACGTCGCGGGTGAGCCAGCTGTTGAAGATCGCCGTCGTCCCGACGCCGAAGGCCACGGCCCCCACGGCCCCCGCGTGCGGCGTGTGGGAGTCGCTCCCGATGATCACCTGCCCGGGCAGCGCGTGGGCCTCCAGGATCTTGGAGTGGCAGATGGCCTCCGAACCCAGGCGGCCGAGCCCCAGCTCGCCGTACAGCTTGACGCCCTTGGCAGCCGCGAATTCCCGCTGCTTGACCTCGAGCTGGTTGGCGACGTCCAGCAGGCCCTCCTTGATGCGCTCCGGGGTCATGGCGTCGCGCAGGAAGGTCAGGTGGTCGCGGAAGAAGAAGATGGAGCCGGGGTCGTTGAGGGGCTCGTCGCGGCCGAGATACTGCTCGAAGAAGATGGCCGACATCGGGGTGACGTACTCGTGACTGAAGCGGATGTCGGTCGCGATGAACCCCTCGTCGCCGGGCGCGACGGTGGGCACCCCGCGACGGCCGGTGCTCGCGTCCGTCACCCAGTGGCGGGCGAAGATCTTCTCGGCGATGGTCATGGGTCGCGGCGGCGTGGTCACGACCGGCACGCGCACCGCGCCCTGCAGCCGCGCCACGTTGTAGTTGAACAGCCCGCCGAAGCTGATGATGTCCCGCGTGATCTGGCCCTCGCCCTCCATGAACACGGCGAGCGGGATCGGCTCCCCCCGCTTCACCCGCGCGAGGACCGAGAAGTCGGTGGTCGTCAACAGGCCCAGGTTCTGGCAGTTCTCCCGGTAGATGCGCTCGATGCTCTCGCCGACCACCAGGCGGATCCCCGCCTGCATCTCCGCGTACGGCGACTGCTCGCGCGACGAACCCTTGCCGCGGCGCTTGCCGGCGACGGACGCCACGAATCCCCCCGCCTTCACCGAGCCGCGCGCGACGGGGAACCGGTCGCCCGCCTTCAGGCCCAGGTAGGGGAACTCGCCCAGGGTCTCGTCGAAGTAGTAGCAGATGTAGGCCGGCGTGATCTCGTCCGTGGAGATGTTGTCCCGCAGCCTCATGGCCGGATCCCACGCCAGCTCCTCGCCCCGGAGCTGCCGCTCCAGGAGCTCGGGGTCCTCGGTCAGGTACAGCACCCGTCCCGCCAGGCGCACCTGGTCCGGCAGCCGGCTGACCCGCCGCTTGAGCACGGATGAGGGCATGGGCGTAAGATCGGCGGCGGGGCGGGGACAGGCAAGGATTGGCGCCACGCGGGGAGCCGCTCACAGGGCCGCAAAGCCGCGCCCGGGCGTCCCGCGGCGGCGGCCCCTGGCAAGCCGCGCGCGCGCCGGGTAAGTTTGGCGCCCGAGCGCCACGTGCCCCGTTCCGTTTTCCGGGAGGCGAGCCTGACCTTCCCCACGTCGCACCGCGTCCCCGTCTCCTGGCTGCTCCAGTACGGCTGCGCCGCGATCAAGTACCGGACGCTGACGGAGATCGTCGGCACCGCCGACCCCGGCCAGCTGGCCGCCCTGCGCTCCGAACTGGAGGCGTACCCCCCGGCCCGGCAGATCGCCAAGAAGCAGAAGGACTCCGGCGTTTGGGGCGGCAACCTGCTGGGGGTCGCCCCGAACAAGAGCACCGGGATCCGCGATGTCGGGACACTGCAGCAGTACCGGCGGCTGGTGGAGCTGGGCTGGACGCCGGAGAGCCGGCCGCTGAAGCTCGGGACCCGTCTGCTGTTCCGCCTCCTGTCGCGCGACGAAGACCCGGAACTGCTGTTCGAGTACCAGAAGTACGGCGTCTCCGAACCGGGGACGGAGCCTTGGGTCCGGGAGATCGTGCGCGAAGCCTCGGCCACCGCCCTCGCCCACGCCGGGTTCGGCGAGGATCCGCGTGTCCGCGGCGCCGCGCACCGGATCGCGAACTCCGTCTCCCAGTTCCTGCGCAGCGACCTGGTGGAGCAACCGCTGGTCAAGGCGGCCGGATCCTGGGTTCTGCACCCGCAGGCCTATCCGCCGACCTTCTTTTCCGTGGCGCTGCTGGCTTTGCTGCCCGCCGTGCAGCGCGAACGAGCCGGCCTCGTGGAGCGGCTCGGCACCTACCTGGCCCGGCCTCCACTCAAGAAGACTTTCGGCGTGCTGTGCGGCAAGAAGGTTCTCAAGCCGAGCTTCGTGCTGCTGGGCGATCCGCTCAAGGTTTCCCCCTCCGGCCAGACCGACGATCTCCCGCTGGCCCTGTACTGGATGGAACTGCTCGCCCGACTCGGGGTGCTCCACCTATCCCCCGGGGCCGCGCGTCTCTGGGTGCGGCTGCAGAAGGACAGTGACGAGCGCGGCGTGTGGAGCCCCAAGAACCTTCGCGTGATCCCGCGCGGGCCCTCGCCCTGGTCGTATCACGCTTTCCCGCTCCAGGCGGACGGCAAGACCCTCGAGAACCGCCAGGTTGACGTCACGTTCCGCATGGCCCACATCGCCCGTCTGGCCGGCTGGGAGATCACGACCAACTAGCCTGCCGGGCTGGCTGGCGAACGCGTTGGCTTGACGGAGATGGTGGTAGTAGCTATCGCTACTACCATGAGCCTCGAGCGGTTCGGGTTCACAGCCACCCAAAGCAAGGTGTATCTGGCACTGCTCGAGATGTCTCCCGCGAGCGGCTATGCGCTCGCCAGGGGCACCGGCCTGGCACGAGCCAATGTGTACGGGGCGCTCGAGGTGCTGGCCACTCGGGGTGCCGTGGCCCGATTGCCGGGCCGCCCAGCGCGCTTCGCCGCCACCGAGCCCGGCGCGCTCCTGAGCCGCCTGGAGCGGGAAGCCAAGAGCGACCTGCGCCTGCTGGGCCGGCAACTGGCCGCTGTCGCTCGCGCCGGCGTCGTCGCCGTGACGCCGGCGGTGGAAGCGCTCGGGAGCACGGCCTCCGTCCTGGAGCGCGTGGCATCGTGCGCGACCGGCGCCGAGTCGGAGCTGGTGGCCGTGGTGGGGCCGTGGGTTTCGGATATCTACGCGGATCTCGCCACCACCGAGGGACGCCGCTGGGCGCGGGTCCTGTCGCTCGGCGTGCCGGCTCCCGCCGGCGCGCTGGTGCGCCCTGTTTCGGAGGGCGACCTTCGGGCGTATTGGGGAGGCTTCCCCGTCGCCGCAGTCGCGGACCGGCGCCGCGCCGTTTGCGCGGTGCTCGAGGGAGGCGGTGGAGCAGGGGCGGGGAGAGCGGCCAGCGGCATCGCGACGGAGCACCCCGTCCTGGTGCGCTTTCTGCGCCACCTGCTGAGGCGCGAGCTCGCCGCACCAGCCCGCTAGCCGGTATCTTCCAAGACGTCGCAAGCCTGGAGCGCCGACGTGCCGTCCGATGCTGACGGGGTTCTGGCCGAGCAACTGCGCGCGCTGCGTCGCGAGTATCTCGCGGCGTCCGCCGCCCGCATTGAAGAGCTGAAGCGGTTGCGCACCGAACTCGCCCTCGGCTCGGGTGTCGGGGCGCCGGGGCTGGAGCCGCTCAACAGCCTGCGCCAGGCGTTCCACCGCCTGGCCGGTTCCGGTGGCTCGTACGGCTTCCCGCAGATCAGCGTGCGCAGCCGGGAAGGGGAGACGCTCGTCCAGAACCTGGCCGCGGCCGCGGCTCCTCTCTCCTCGGCCGACCTGCGCTCCATTGACGGCGCCATAGAGAGCATCGCGGCGGCGTTCTCTCTGGCTGCCCAACAGGCGAGTCCGCAGCGCTGACCGCTGCCGGCTTGCCCCGGCACGTGATGACGTTAAAATTGGTGCTCAACCATTCGGTTGAGAGCGCCGTGAACAGCCCAAGCCGACAGCCATCCAGACGGGAGCGGATCCTCGCGGCGGCGGAACTGGAATTCGCGGGCGGGTTCGATGGAGCACGGGTGGACCGCATCGCCGCCAGGGCTGGCGTCAATAAGCAGTTGGTTTTTCACTACTTCGGCTCAAAGGCTGGGCTCTACCAGGCAGTCGCCACTGACGTCTCGGAGAGGCTGGGCGCCGCGACGGCCTCCGGAGAGACGACCTCCAGACAACTCCGAAGCCTGGTGGCGGCGCTGGCCGCCGCTGCGGCGGACCAGCGCGGCTTGTTGACGCCGGCTTGGAGACAGCGCGCCCTCGAGAGCGCACATGAGGTCCTCAGATCCGGCCAGGCGCGAGGTTACATCCGCGATACCGTCGAGCCGAAGGTCATCGCGGAACTCGTTGTCTCCGCATCAGTTGGATGGCAAGCGTCGCCTGAAGCTGCGCCAGGAGCCGCGCAGGCCGCGAGAGAGAGCTACTGCGACCTGATCGTTCAGGTCATCGCGGACTACTGCGCCTGGCGCTAGCGATCAACTGCCCGGTTGATCGCCAGCGCGCTTACGCGAGGGCGACGAGCCTGCGGAGAGCAGTTCGTCCACCACGGTGGCCTCGCGGCTCCTCAGCGCCAGCGACAGCACCTCCTCCAGGGACTCCACGGGGTGGAAGACGAGGCTCTTGCGGACCTCTTCCGGCAGGTCGGCCAGCTCCGGCTCGTTCTCCTTGGGCAGCACGATCTCCGCGATCCCGGCTCGCGCGGCGCCGAGCACCTTCTCTTTGAGGCCGCCGATCGGCAGGACGCGGCCGCTCAGCGTGATCTCGCCCGTCATGGCCAGGTCGTGGCGTGCGCTCCGCTGGGTCATGGCGCTCACCAGGGCTGTGGCCATGGTGACTCCGGCCGAGGGGCCATCCTTGGGAATGGCGCCGGCGGGCACGTGGATGTGGACCTCGCGCTCCTTGAGCATCGCCTCGCCGACGCCAAGCTCGGTGGCGTGGGTCTTGGCGTAGGTCAGCGCGGCCCGCGCTGACTCCTTCATGACGTCGCCGAGATGGCCGGTCAGAACGAGCTCGCCCTTGCCGGGCATCAGCGAGGCTTCGACGAACATGATGTCGCCGCCGGTGGGCGTGTAGTACATGCCGGTGGCGGTGCCCACGAGGTCGCTCACGGCCGCGCGTTCCGGCCTCACCTTGGCCCGCCCGAGGCGCTCGCGGATCTCCGTGCCGGTCACCACGATCGGCGCGCCGCCGTCGCTGGCGACCTGGCGCGCGATCTTCCGCGCCAGCCGGCCGAGCTCGCGCTCGAGCTGCCGGACCCCGGCTTCCCGGGTGTAGCCGGAGATGATCTCACGGACCGCGGAGTCCTCGATCTGGAGCCGCTCGCTCGTCAACCCGTTCTCGCTCAGCTGCCGCGGCACCAGGTACTGGCGCGCGATGGCCAGCTTCTCCTGCTCCGTGTACCCGGTGAACTCCACCGTTTCCAGCCGGTCCAGCAGCGGCCCGGGGATGTTCTGCGGGAAGTTGGCGGTGGCGATGAACAGCACCTCGGAGAGGTCGAAGGGCACGCCGAGATAGTGGTCCGTGAAGGAGTCGTTCTGCGCGGGGTCCAGCACCTCGAGCAGCGCCGCCGCGGGGTCACCCTGGAAGGAGACGCCGAGCTTGTCCACCTCGTCCAGCAGGAACACCGGGTTCTTCGTGCCCGCCTGCTTCATGCCCTGAATGATCCGGCCCGGCATCGCGCCCACGTAGGTGCGCCGGTGGCCCCGGATGTCGGCCTCGTCCCGCGCGCCGCCCAGGGAGATGCGCACGTACTTGCGGCCCATCGCCCGGGCGATGGACTTCGCGATGGACGTCTTCCCGGTGCCCGGCGGGCCGACGAACAGCAGGATCGGCCCCTTGGCCAGGACCCGGTCGTCCGCCTGGCCCGGCGGCTCCGCGGCGGCCTTCGCCCGCTCGGCGCTCTCCTCCCGCGCGCGCAGCTGGCGCACCGCCAGGAACTCCAGCACCCGATCCTTGACGTCGCGCAACCCGTAGTGGTCCTCCTCCAGCACCTGCTCCGCGTGCGCCAGATCCAGCGAATCGTCGGAGCGGCGGTTCCAAGGCAGCTCCGCGATCCACTCCAGATAGGTGCGGATCACCTGAGCTTCCATCGAATCCTTGGCGGTCCGATCCAGCCGCCCCAGCTCGCGCTCGACCTCCTCCTTGGCCGCCTCCGGCAGCTCCAGCTTCTCCAGCTTCTCGCGCAGGGCCGCGGCGTCGCGATCGTCCTCGCTCTCCCCCAGCTCGCGCCGGATGGCCTTGAGCTGCTCCCGCAGGTACATCTCGCGCTGCCGTTCGCCCAGTTCCTCCTGCACCTGCGACTTGATGTCCTCCTGGGCGTTGATGACCCCGATCTGCCGCTGCACCAGGACCAGGATCCGGCGCAGCCGCTCCTCCACGGGCAGCATCTCCAGCAGGTGCTGGCGCTCCGGCGTCTTGGCGTCGAGATAGCCCGCCACCAGGTCCGCGAACCGTCCCGCGTCGGTGACCGACGCCAGCACCTGCTGCACCATCTCCTCGGGCAGGCCGCTCTTCTGCCCCAGCTCCGCCGCGCGCTCGCGCCCCTCCTTGTACAGCGCGACGAACGCCGCGTCGTTCGCGTCCGCCGGCGGCTGGTCGCTCAGCTCCAGGACGGACGCCTCGAGGAAGCCGTCCTTCTCCACCACGTGCACCGCGCTCGCGCGGTACTCGCCCTGCAGCAGCAGCTGCACGCCGGCCAGCCCGCGCTGCATCTGCCCGATGCGCGCCACGGTGCCGATCTGGTAGAGGTTCTCAGGCGTGACCTGCTCGGTGTTCTCCCGCTGCGCCACCGCGAAGATCTGCCGCTTCTCACCCTTCAGCGCGGCCTCGATGGCCCGCAGCGTCCCCGTGCGCCCCGCGCTGATGGGCGCGGTCACGCCGGGGAATAGCACCATGTCCCGCAGCGGCAGCACGGGCAGACTCAGTCGCTCGCTCATCGTCATCTCGGTTGCTGGTTCGGATTGTCCCTTGGCCCTTCGGATCCCCCAGTGGCACCGATCGTGCCATGGGACCACGGCCGTTTCGTGCCATTCTGGCAGCGGCGGCGCTGGGGCGTCGGCGGCCCGCGCGCTTTCGGCGGGCCCGGACCCGCGGCGACGGCCTCCATGCGGTGTTGCCCTGCCTGTGCGGCGGCGCTAATCTATGCGCCGCCATGACGCTATCCGGCCAGTGAACCCGACCGAAGGCGACCGCGCGCTGGAGGCCCGGCTGGCGGCGGCCTTCGCCGGCGCGTACACGATCGAGAGCGAGATCGGCCGCGGGGGCATGGGCGTGGTGTACCGCGCGCACGACGAGAAGCTCAAGCGCACGGTCGCCGTGAAGGTGCTGCCCCCCGAGCTGGCGTACCGGCGCGACATTCGTGCGCGCTTCGTGCGTGAGGCCGAAACGGCCGCCCGGCTCTCCCATCCGAACATCGTGCCGATTCACACCGTTGGCGACGCCCACGACCTGGTCTATTTCGTGATGGGCTATGTGGACGGCGAGTCGCTGGCCGTCCGCATCAAGCGCCGGGGCCGGCTGTCGGTGGACGAGGTGCGCCGGATCATGCGGGAGACGGCCGACGCGCTCGGCGCCGCCCATCAGCAGGGGGTGATTCATCGCGACGTGAAGCCCGACAACATCCTGCTGGAGGGCACGCGCGGACGGGTGATGGTCACCGACTTCGGGATCGCGAAGGCGCTGAGCGCCGAGGGCGGCACCCTGACCGACACGGGCATCGCCATCGGCACGCCGGCCTTCATGAGCCCGGAGCAGGCCGCGGGCGAGCGGACGATTGACGGCCGCTCCGATCTCTACTCGCTCGGCGTTGTGGCCTTCCAGATGCTCACCGGGGAGCTGCCCTTCCAGGCGCCCACCGTCCCCGGGTTGTTGATGAAGCAGATCAGCGCGACGCCGACGCCGGTGGACCGGCTCCGGCCGGACACGCCCACGGACCTGGCGCGCACGGTGATGCGCTGCCTCGAGAAGGACCCGCAGGACCGCTGGGCGACGGCGGACGCGCTGCGCCGCGCGCTCGAGTCCGGCAATTACGAGCCCCCCCCTTCCGCGCGCCCGGCCGAGGCGCGCGAGGAGCCCGCCCAAGCGCGCCGCTCACGGGACCCGGCGCCCGCCCTGGCTGAAGCGGATGCGGTCCGCTGGCTCGAGCAGCGCCGCGACCGACGCGCCGTGCGGGCCCGGCACGTCCGCGACCGGCTGGAGCGCCGGCTCGACAAGGCGGAGCGCCGCCTGGACCGCCAGCGGAACGAGGAGCGGGAGGTCGCGCAGCAGGCGGCGCAGTCGGGCGAGGCGCTGATGGTGGTGCAGATGCGGCACCGCGTGGCCCGGTACCTGTCCGCCAACGGGATGCTGATGCTGATCAACGTCACCGTTGCCGGCGGCATCGGCCACCCCTGGTTCCTCGTTCCGGCGGTCTTCATGGGCTGGGGACTGGCGCGGGACTACTCGCGCCTGTGGACCGCGGGCTATTCGTGGCGGGACGTGCTGCATCGCCCGCCGGCGCCGGACGCCGTCGAGGCCAAGATGCACCGCGGCGCCCGCGGGGCCCTGTCGCCCGCCGAGGAGTTCGGCTCGCACGCCGCCGGGGTCGAGCAGGCCGGGCGCGACCGCGCGGCCATCCACGACATGCTCGAGCGGCTGCCCGCCTCGGAGCGGAAGCTGCTTCCGGACATCGCCCCCACGGTGCAGCAACTCGAGGAGCGCGCCACCGATCTGGCGCGGACGCTGGCGGCGCTGGAGCGCGACCTCGACACGGCCGCGGAAGACAAGCTCGACGGGCGCATCGCGGCGCTGGAGCAGGAGCCGCGCGGCCCCGAGACGGAGCGCCGGCTGGCGCTGCTGCAGCGGCAGCGGCAGACGATCCACGACTTGAGCGGGCGCCGCGCCGCCCTCGAGTCCCAGCTCGACGCCTGCCTGCTGGCGATGCAGAACGTGCGGTTCGACCTGCTGCGGCTGCGCTCGGCGGGCGTGTCGGAAGCCCTCGGCGATCTGACTCAGGCCACCCAGCAGGCCCGGGCGCTCTCGCGCGATGTGGACGCCGCGGTCTCGGCGGCGGCCGAGATTCGCCGCCTCACCGGCCAGGACTCGGAGTCGCCGCGGCCCTGAGAGCCGCTTCCCGCTAGACGATCCCCCGGGCGGGGCAGGCCCCGAGCAGCCGCACGATCTCCTGCCTGGTCCAGCCGAACCGCCTCAGCACCAGGGCCGACCGCACGGCGCCCGCGCACGCGACTCCACCCGCCCGGCCATTCACCACCGCGGTACCCCAGTAGCCAAGCTGCCACGAGGGTCGTTCCGCCTCCGCCCGGGCGAACAGCGGCGCGGCGACCTCGGCCGGCGCCCGCTGGGCGAGCACCACCATCGCGCGCGCCAGCGCCATCGGGAAGGGCCGGGCGAGGGTCGGCTTGAGGCCGGCCATCGCCCGGGCCGCCTCGCTCTCCGCCACGGCGAACCGGCCCCCGCTCGCATCCAGTTCCGCCAGGGTCGCCAGGGCGAAGCTCGAATCGCCGCCGACGCGCTCCACCCGCTCCAGCAGCGCGCGCCCCCCGGTCTCGTCGTGGAGCTGGAGCCGGATCAGGCCGCCGACCAGGAGCAGCCGCGGGTCATCCGGGCGGCCCGCCAACCCCGCGTCCAGGTGCGGGGCCGCCCGGGCGAAGTCGCCCCGGTCGAACAGCACGGTGGCCAGCAGCGCCTCCCGTGCGGCGTCCCGCGGCGCCGCCGCCAGCGCCAGCTCGGCGGAGCGCAGCGCCTCGAGCTGGTCGTGCGGCAGCGCGCGCGCGTAGGCCGCGCGCCACTCGCCCGGGGCGAGCGGCCAGGCCGTGAGCGGCGGCAGCGAGTCGCCCACCGCGGCCTTGAGCACGACCAGCGAGTCGAACACCGGCCCCGTGGCGGGCCCCGCCAGCAGCGAGCGGGCGGCCTCGAACTCCAGCGCCGGGTGGTCGTCGGTGTGCGCGAACGGCGCGCCCGCGGCCAGGGCCGCGGTGCCGCGCGAACCCAGCAGGAAGTGGCCCAGCAGGTCCGCGGGCCGAGTCAGCCGCAGCCAGTCCCGCGCCGCCGCGCCCGGACGGGTTCCGGAGCGCAGCACCGCCGCCACCCGCGCGCGATCCCAGCGGATCGGCGCGGCCGAAGCGAGCACGATCAGGTCGCTGGCGTTCGAGAACCACACCTGCACGTGGGGGAAGACCGCGCGCAGGTTGGCGATCACCACCGCCACCAGGCCCGGCGTCACCCGGTAGGTCTGCAGCCACTGGCAGAAGATCCCGCCGGGCGCGAGCCGGCGCGCCACCACCGCGAAGTAGTCCCGGGTGAACAGCGCCGCCACCCCCGCGATCCAGGGATTGGACGGCTCTGAGACCACGACGTCATACGGCTTCCGAGCCAGCAGCAGCGCACTGCGCGCGTCGTCCTCGATCACGTGGACCCGCGGATCGGCCAGCACGTCCCGGTTGACGTCCCGGAAGTCCGGGCTCGCCCGCAGCACCGCGCGCTCGATCTCCGCCACGTCGATCCGGGTGATTCCCGGGATGTCCGCGAGCGTTCGCGCGGTGGCCCCGCTGCCGAATCCCACCACGAACGCGCGGCGGGGATCGGGGTGCGCCAGGGCCGGCAGCAGGCCCAGCGACACCTGGGTGTCCATGTCGGCCACGCTGGAGGCGTCCACCTTGCCGTTGACCTTGAGCCAGGTCTGGCCGCCGTCCCGCCACACCGACACGGCCGAATTCCACCCCTCCTCGAAGCTGAGCTGCCGGGCGCCGTAGCCGCGCAGGTAGCGATTCACGGCCGCGGGCGACATCGGCGTGCCGCCGTACACGGCGGGCGCGCGGTCCAGCAGGCGCTCGGACCAGGGCGGCGTCCCCAGGACGATCAGCAGCGCGAGCGCGGCCAGCGCCGCGGGTGCCACCTCCGCGGCACCGGGATAGCCGCCGCCGCGGCGCCGGTACGCCCACCAGGCGAGCGCCGCGGCGGCCGCGACGTTCACCGCCACGCCCAGCACCAGGGTGTGCTCGCTGCCCAGCACGTGGATGAGCACGAAGCCGGTGAGCGCCGCGCCGGCGATGCTGCCGAGCGTATTGGCCAGGTACGCCCTCCCGACCTCGCGCCCGGTCGCGCCGCTCCGTGCCGAGGTCAGCTCCGCCAGCAGCGGGAAGCTGATCCCCATGCCGACCGCGGGCGGAACGACCACCAGCGCCACCGCCGCGCCGTGCAGCGCGAGCAGCTCCGGCACCGTCAGCGAAGGATGCTGGAGCGTTTCCACGACATACGCCGGCAGCAGGCGAAAGAACGGGAACAGCAGCGCGGCCAGCACCGCGATCGCGCCCTGTACGGCCGCGGCGCGGAGCAACAACTCCGGCGGCGTCCGGCCGCGGCCGGTGGCCGCAAGACTGCCGAGCCCGATGCCGAGCAGGAAGCACCCCAGGATGGTCGTGAACGCGTACGTGGAGCTGCCGACCACCAGAATGAGGACCCGCGTCCAGGCGATCTCGTAGAGCAGGGAGGCGAAGGCCGTGGCCGCGATCAGGACGAGCGCCAGGCGCCGCGTCGCGGCCTCCGCCTCCACTCCGGCGGCCTGCGTGGCCGTGGCGGCTGCCGCTCCGGGTGTGGCGACGGGTCCCCGCGCCAGGAGCAAGGCCCCCGTGCCCAGCGCCAGGTTCACGACGCCGGTGCCGAGCAGCGAGGCGCGCAGCCCGATCAGCTCGATCAGCAGGTAGCCGGCGGCGAGGCACCCCAGCACGCCGCCGGCCGTATTGAGCCCGTAGAACAGCGCCAGCTCGCCGCGCAGGGCCTCGCTCCGGTCGCGCGCGAACGCGCGGATCAGCACCGGCAGCGTCCCGCCCATGAGGAAGGTGGGGACCAGCAGCGCCACGAACGCGAAGGCGAACTTGATCGCGGTGCTCGCCCACAGCCCCGGTTCCAGGGTCCGCGCCACGCCCAGGTAGGCCGCCTCCACCCCCCGCAGCACCCACGGCGACGCGAGCGCGAACAGGCCGATCGCGATCTCCAGCATCCCGTACAGCGCGGCGGGACGGGCGTGCCGGTCGGCGCGGCGGCCGAGCAGCCAGGCGCCGAGACCGAGGCCGCCCATGTAGGCGGCCACCACCGTGGTCACGGAGTGGATGGTGGAGCCGAAGACGTCGTAGAGATCCCGGACCCACACCAGCTCGTACACGAGGCCGGCGGCACCCGATACGGCGAAGATCAGTCCGAACAGCCCGCGCCGGGCACGCTGGCCGGCGAAGCCGGACATCAGAAGGCCGCCAGCTCCCGGATCGCGTCGGCGACGTCCGCGACCTGTGGCAGGATGCGGTCC
Source organism: bacterium (assembly GCA_021787855.1). Taxonomy (GTDB): domain Bacteria; phylum Gemmatimonadota; class Gemmatimonadetes; order Gemmatimonadales; family JACORV01; genus Fen-1245. The sequence goes on from JAJYLI010000001.1 coordinate 16,083, forward strand.
TCGAGCTGGGGCGCGTACCCCACGAACGTGTCCATCGAGGCGACCCGGCGCACCGGGGCGTCGAGCCAGGGGAACAGCTCGTCGGCCGCGCGCGCAGCCAGCTCCGCCCCGTAGCCCCACGACAGGGCGTCTTCGTGGACGATCAGCAGGCGACTGGTGCGCCGGACCGATTCCGCCAGGCGCTCCCAGTCCACGGGGGCCAGCGAGCGCAGATCAATGACTTCCGCCCGGATCCCGGCGTGTTCCTCCACCTCCTTGGCCGCGACCAGCGAGCGCTGGACCAGCGCACCGTAGGTCACCACGGTCAGGTCGGTGCCCGGCCGGACCACCTTCGCCTTGCCGAACGGGATCAGGTAGTCCGGGCCCGGGTTCGGCGCCTTGTTGTAGGTCTGCCGGTAGAGATGCTTGTGCTCCAGGAACAGCACCGGATCGTCGCACCGGATCGCGGTCCGCAGCAGCCCGTTGGCGTCCAGCGCGGTTGACGGGCACACGACGCGCAGGCCGGGCACGTGGGTGAACAGCGACGCGCCGGTCTGCGAGTGGTAGATCGCGCCGCCCTTGAGGTACCCCCCGTACGCCACCCGCACCACGACGGGCGCGCTGAACGCGTTGTTGGACCGCCAGCGCAGCGTCGCGAGCTCGTTCCGAATCTGCATGTACGCCGGCCAGATGTAGTCGAAGAACTGGATCTCCACGACCGGCTTCAGCCCCCGCGTGGCCATTCCGATCGCGCGGCCCACGATGTTCGCCTCGGCCAGCGGGCTGTTGAACACGCGGTCGCCGCCGAACCGCTTCTGCAGGCCCCAGGTGACCTTGAACACCCCGCCCTTGCCCTTGACCCGGTCCAGGTAGGCCTCGCGCGACGCGTCGGCGACGTCCTCGCCAAACACCACGATGCGCGGGTCGCGCGCCATCTCGTCGCGGAGGCACCCGTTGAGCAGGTCCACCATCGTGGTCGGGTCCCCGGTGAACCGCGGCCGGTCCTCGGTGTCGAAGGCGGCGGCGGCGGGGTCCACGTCCGGCGAATACACGAAGTCCATCACCGTTTCCGGCGGCGGCGGCGGCGCGGCGAGCGCCGCTTCGCTCGCGGCCTCCACCGCGGCCGCCACCTCCGCCTGCACCCGCTCGATCTCCTCCGCCGTCGCCATTCCCTCGGCCAGCAGCCGTTCCGGGAAGCGCTGCACGGGATCGCGCGCGGCCTCCGCCGCGCGCTCCTCGGGCGGCCGGTACATGACCTCGTCGTCGGACAGGGAGTGCGAGTAGGGCCGGATCACGTGGGCGTGCACCAGCGCGGGACCCCGCCGGGCGCGGCAGTGCGCCACCGCGCGGCGCAGCACGTCGTAGGAGGCGATCGGATCGCAGCCGTCCACCTCCTCGACCAGCAGATCGGGGAAGGCCGCCACCAGCTTCGAGACGGACTGCCCGGCCGTCTGGACCTCGATCGGCACCGAGATCGCGTACCCGTTGTCCTCCACCAGGTACAGCACCGGAAGCTTGAGGTTCGAGGCGGTGTTCAGCGATTCCCAGAATTCCCCTTCGCTCACGGTCCCGTCGCCCAGCGAGCAGTACACGACCTCGTCGCGCTGCATGCGCGAGGCGCGGTCCGCGATGGCCGGGATGCGGTCGTAGCGGTACCACGCTTCGGCGCAGCCGGCGGCCTGCAGGCACTGGGTGCCGGTGGGGCTCGACTGGCTCACGATGTGCAGCTGGCGGTGGCCCCAGTGCGACGGCATCTGCCGGCCGCCCGAGTTCGGGTCGGCGGCGGCCCCGACGGCCGCCAGCAGCATCTCCGTGGGTGTCATGCCGAGCGCGAGACACAGCGCCCGGTCGCGGTAGTACGGGTAGAACCAGTCGTAGCCCGGCTTCAGGGCCATGCCGGCGGCCACCAGCACCGCCTCGTGGCCGGCGCCCGAGATCTGGAAGAAGATCTTGTTCTGCCGCTTGAGCTGGATCTCCCGGTCATCGAGCCGCCGGGACAGCAGCATGAGGCGGTAGAGACCCAGCAGGTCTGCCCGGCTGAGCCGCCGCGGCTCCGCCTGGTGCTTGACACGGGTGGCCATGGAGGACGCAAGATAGCCGCGGCCCCAATCCCGCTCAACGCCGTCCCCGCTCTCTCGCGTCCGGCCGCGGCCGGGGCTAGCTTTGCGGATCTCCCCGGAGCAAGGCCGAGCGTGAACGACACCGCCAGACAGACCGTCCTGCGCCATTTCCCCTACGGGCTCTACGCCGTGACCGTGATGAGCGAAGGGGAGGACCACGCCATCACGGCGAACTGGGTCATGCAGGCGGCCTTCACGCCGCCCATGCTCGTGACGGCCCTCCAGAACGAGTCCAAGTGCCTGCCGATGATCCGGGACGCCCGCGGGTTCGCGGTGAACGTGCTGGCCGCGGGCCAGCGCGAGCTGGCGCTCCAGTTGGGGCGTTCCTCACGCCACGTCCCGTACAAGCTGCGGGGCGTGCCGACCCGCCCGGCGCCGATCACCGGCGCGCCGATCCTGACCGAGGGCCTGGGCTGGGTGGAGTGCCGGCTGGTCGCGACGATGCCGGCGGGCGACCACACGCTGGTGTTGGGCGAGGTGGTCGAGGCCGGCGTGGAGCGCCCCGGGACGCCCCTCGCGCCGGACGCGGCGGGGATGCGGTACGCCGGCGCGAAGTGACCTGACGGCGGCCGCGCTCGTCCTCGCGGCCGCCTGCGCCCCGCTGGCTCCCGTCGCGGCCCAGGCGCCGCCCGACACCCTCATCTACGATCTGCTGGTCATCCCCGCCGCGCCGCCGCACCTGGACGTCGAGGGACGGCTGACCGTCCGCCGGGCGGGTGACGTCCGGTTCGCGGGGCCGCCCGCCGCGCCGAGCGCCGGCACGCGGGTCGAGGGCTTCACGGCTACGGACGACCGCGGCGTCCCGCTCCCCGTGCGCGCCGGGGGCGACGGGTACGCCGTCGCGGCCCGCGCGGGCGCGATCCGGTTCCGCTACCGGCTGACCTTCGACGACACCGTTCCCGTCTCCACCGGAGCCGCCCTCTCGCCGTCCCACCTCTACGCCGTGACCGGCGCCCTGTTCGCCGCGCCCGAGGCCGCGAATCCGGCCGGGGAGGCCCCCCTCCGGCTGCGGCTTCACGTCGGCGTGCCACCGGGCTGGGAGGTGGTCACGGGCTGGGGCGTGGGCGACCGCACGTTCACTCCGCCCAACCGCCGCGCGCTGCTCGGGTCCACCCTCGCCGCCGCCCCCGACTTCCGGCTGTACCGCGACACGGCCGCGGGCACCCGGTTCGTGCTCGCGATCCGGGGCGAGCGCCGCTTCGCGGACACGGCGCTGGCGCGCGTCATCGCCGCGAGCCTCCGCGAGGCCCGCGCCCTGCTCGGGCCCGTCCCGGTGCCGCGCGTCACCTACGTCGCGGACGTGGGCGCGACCGGCAGCACCTCCGCCAGTCTCCAGGGCCGCGCCACCGTCGGGCTGCTGTGGGGAAGCGGCGACTCCCTGGGGCTGCCGCGCATCCATGACGTGTTTCACGAAACGCTGCACCTGTGGTTCGGCGGCGTTCTCCAGACGGCCCGCTGGTGGACGGAGGGCGTAACCGACTACTACGCCGCGCGCCTGCAGTCCGAGTGGAGCGGCCGGGCGGGCGACCTCGCCACGCTCATCTTCCGGTCGCTGGACGACTACCTGCGGATTCCCCGGCGCACCCGCATGACGATGGACCAGGAGGCGCGGGCGAACGTGCTGGGCGACAACACGACGCTGCTGGTCTACCGCAAGGGCATGCTCGCGGCCCTGCTGCTGGACGCCGCGATCCGCCGCTCCACCGGCGGGTCGGCCAGCCTGGACGACGTGGCCCGCGAGGCGCTCGCGCTCGCGCGCTCGCGGGCCGACGGCCGCGTGGCCGAGTCGGAACTGCGCGCGCTGGCCATCGCGGCCGGCGGCCCCGCCGTGGGGGCGCTCTGGACGCGGGTCGTCGCCGGTGACACACTGCTGAGCAGGGAGGAGGTGGCCGCCGCCCTGCGGGCGGTCACGCGCCGGCGGGCCGTCGCCGACCCGGCGGGCGGGGCCTCACGCGGGCGGCGGCGGCGGACACGTCAAACCATGAGGCGGACGTCATGACGCTCGAGGGACGGACGGTGCTGTTCTTCGCGGGCCCGCACTACGAGGACCTGGAGCTGTGGTACCCGAAGATCCGGCTGGAGGAGGAGGGGGCCAGGACGGTGGTGGTCGGGCTGGGCGAACCCGTCTACGTCGGCAAGAAGGGCTACCCGGTCACCGTGGATCGGCAGGTGGACGACATCCTTCCCGAGGTGTACGACGGCCTGGTCATCCCGGGCGGGTACGCCCCCGATCACATCCGGCGTTCGGAGAAGGCGCTCGCCATCACGCGCGCGATCGCGGACGCCGGCAAGCCGGTGGCGTTCATCTGCCACGCGGCGTGGGTGCCCGTTTCGGCGGGGTTGCTGAAGGGCCGCAAGGTGACGTGCGTTCGCGCGATCCGGGACGACGTGGTCAACGCCGGGGCGCAGTACCTCGACGAGCCCGTGGTGGTGGACGGCAACCTGATCTCGTCGCGCACGCCCGCCGACCTGCCCCAGTTCTGCCGCGCCATCATCCGGGCGCTGGCCGCCACCCCCACGAACTAGGCCGGGCCGTCCAGCGGCCGCAGCACCACGCCGGTCGGCACCTTGGGCGCGAAGAAGGTGGACTTGGGGGGCATGATCTGGCCGGCGTCCGCCACGCGGCGCACCGCTTCGAGGCGGGTCGGCGGCAGGAGCAGCGCGCAGGCACAGCGCGCTCCGCTCGCCGCGGCGCGCGCCTCCGCCGCGTCGGCGGTGTAGCTCAGCTCCGGCACGCGGCCCAGCAGCGCCTTCCCCACCACCCCCACCGCCACGCCGTCGGCCGCCGCGACCTCCAGAGCCCGGAGGGCCGGATGGAGCGGGCGCCCCTCGGGCCCCGGGATCTCCGCCTCCGGTTTGAGCAGCAGCGGCACTTCCGCCCCCCCGGCAAACACGGCCGTGAGGGTTGGCGCCGCGCCGGGCGGCGCGGGCGCGAAGTACGGTGCCGCCGCGGCCACGAAGGCGTCGCGATCGAGCGGCGGCCCCGCGAGCATCCGGTGGGTGGGCAGAATCACCAGGCCAGGGTCGCGGAACGAGACCACGTAGGCCAGCGTCCGCGCGGCGCCCGCGCGCCATGACTCCGGGGCCTCGTCGCGGAACAGCACCGACGTCTCGAACCGGTGATGGCCGTCCGCGACGTACACCGGCTCCGCGCCGGCGACCTCCGCGAGGCTCCGGGCCTCCTCGCCCGCGATGATCCACACCGTCTGCTCGAATCCCAGCGCCTCGCACGCGGCCCACGGCGCCCGCGCCGTCGCCGAGCGCAGGGCCGCGGCCAGGGACCCCGCCGGGTCCGGCGCGAGCAGGAACACCGGGCTGAGGTTGGCGCCGGTCGCGTGCATCAGCCGGCGGCGGTCCTCCTTCGCCGCGCCGTGGGTCCGCTCGTGCGGCCGGATCCGGCCGCGGGCGAACGGCTCCGCCGCGGCCGCCAGGAACACGCCGGTGCGCGCCCGCACCACGCCGTCGGGGAACCGCCCCGCCGTGCGCAGCACACAGGCCGTGGGTTCGGCGTCCCGGGCCAGGATGCGGGCGTCACGCCAGCTTCGCAGGGTCCGCGCGGCCTCCGCGTACGGGTCCGCGCCGGCGGGCGCCGCCGGCAGGTCCACCGCCGCGATGTTGTACGGATCGCCGCGGACCAGCTCCGCGCGCTCCGCCGGCCCGATCACGTCGTAGGGGGGCGCCAGCCGCCGGGCCAGCGCGCCCGGGTCGGCGTAGCGCTCGCCGCGGAACGGCGCGAACAGGGCCTGCCCGCTCACGTGACCGGCCCCCCCTGCCGCGCGACGATCAGCGCGTCGAGGATGCGCTTCACCTCCGCCAGCGGCAGCCGCCCCACCGCAGCCTCCGCGGCCGAAGCGTCCACGGCAAACGCCAGGTAGTCGCTCTCGAGATGGCCCTCGGGACTGTTCCCCGCGGACCAGCGGATGAACAGCAGCGCCGCGCCGAACCGACCGTCGGGCCCCGGATCGTCGTCGGAGAACACCCCCACCGAGTAGGCCCCGCCGTCGCAGCCGGTGAATCCGGGCGGCCGGCCGTGCACGCTCACGTACCCCGCCAGGGTGTCGTCGCCGCCCACCGTCACGAGCGCAGGGATTCCCGGATCACGTTGCCCGCGATGAACGCCACGTTCGCGGGGCGCTCGGCCAGCCGCCGCATCAGGTAGGGATACCACTGGGTCCCGAACGGGACGTACACCCGCATCCGGTAGCCGGCGCGGCGGAGCTCCTCCTGGAGGTCGCGCCGGATGCCGTACAGCATCTGGAACTCGAACCGCTCCGCCGCGATGCCCTTCGCCTCCGCGAACCGCCGCGCCCGGCCGATGAGGGCGGGGTCGTGCGTCGCCACGGCCGGGCGATGGCCCCGCTCGAGCAGTTGCTCCATCAGCGCCCCGTAGCTCCGGTCCACGTCCGCCTTGGCGGGGAAGGCCACCGCCGCCGGTTCCTGGTAGGCGCCCTTGCAGAGCCGGACCCGGGCCTTGAGCCCGATGAGCCGCTCGATGTCGGCGGCGCTTCGGCGCAGGTACGCCTGGATCACGATGCCCACCCCGTCGCCATAGACCGGCAGGAGATCCCGCTCGAACAGCTCCAGCGTGCGCTCGGTGTGGGCGCTGCTCTCCATATCTATCCGGACGGGAAGGCCGAGCTCGCGGCCGCGGTCCAGGATGCGTCGCATGTTCTCGACGCACAGCTCCCGCCCCAGATCGAGGCCCATCTGCGTGAGCTTCACCGACACGTTGCAGTCCAGGCGTTCGGCCGCGATGCGCTCCAGCACCTGCACGACCGTCGCCGCGGCGGCGCGGGCGTCGTCGGCCGCCGTGACGCTCTCCCCCAGCAGGTCGAGGCTGGCCATGATGCCGCGGCCGTTGAGCTCGCGCACGGCGGCGACCGCCGTGTCGAGCGTCTCACCCGCCACGAAGCGCGAGGCGAGGCGCCGCGCCAGGGCATTGCCCCGGATGAAGGAAAAGACTCTGGGCTGCTCGCTGAGATACAGGAAGGTCCGGCGCAACATGGATGGCTTACCGGTCCGATGGATAGAAGGAGCCTCCGCGGGCCGCCAGCTCGACCAGCGAGGGGGCGGGCTGAAACCGATCGCCGTGCGTGTTCGCGAGGCGCTCCAGCGTCGCGACCGCGACCGGCGCGCCCAGCGCGTCGAGGGCGCGGAACGGGCCGCCGCGCCACGGCGGGAAACCGATGCCGAAGATCGCGCCCACGTCGCCGTCCCGCGGCTGCCGCACCACCCGGTCCTCGAGCGCCCGCGCCGCCTCGTTGAGCATGGCGAACGCCAGCCGCTCGGCCAGGGGATGCGCGTCGGGCGGCGCCGGCCGGGGCGTGACGCCCAGGACCGGGTACACCGACGGGTCCACGCCCGCGCGCTTCCCCGCCTTGTAGCGGTAGAACCCCCGCCCGTTCTTGCGGCCGAGACGCCCGTCGGCCACCAGGGCGTGGAGGCCGATCGCCTGCCGCAGCCGGTCGCCGAAGGCTTCCTGCATGACGCCGCCCGCCTTGGTCCCGACGTCGAGGCCCACCTCGTCGAGCAGGGTGAAGGGGCCGACGGGGAATCCCCAGCGGGTCATCGCCCGGTCCACCGACTCGATCGGCACGCCCTCGGCCAGCAGGTGTCCGGCCTCGTTGATGTACGGCGCCAGAATGCGGTTGACGAAGAAGCCGGGGAGGTCGCGCACCACGATGACCGTCTTGCCCATCCGCCGCCCGAACGCGACCGCCGTCACGACGGTTTGAGGCGCGGTGCGCTCGCCCACGACCACCTCGAGCAGCGGCATCCGGTGCACCGGCGAGAAGAAGTGCATCCCGATCACCGTCTCGGGGCGGCACGACGCCTCGGCGATGCGGGAGATCGGGATCGTGGACGTGTTGGAGGCGAACACGCAGCCGGCGCCGGTGACCGCTTCCACCTCACGCAGCACCTGCTGCTTGAGCGCCAGATCCTCGAACACCGCCTCGATGATCAGGTCGGCCCTGTGGAAGCCCGCGAAGTCGGTCCCGCCGGAGATCAGCAGCTGCGCCCGCGCACCCTCGCGCCGAGTCAGGCTGCGGCGCCGCACCCGTTCGCCGACGATCCCGGCGGCCGCCTTGAGCCCGGCGCCGACCCGCGGCAGCTCGGCGTCCTTGAGGCGCACGCCGACGCCCGCCGTGAGCGCCGCCGTGGCCGCGATGCCCGAGCCCATGAATCCGGCGCCGAGGATCCCCAGCCGCTCCACCGGCCGGGGCGCCGGCGCGGGCGGCGTCACGCCCGGGTCCTTCTTGAGCGCGGTCGTCGCGAAGAACACCTCGACCAGGCGGCGGGACACCGAGGTCACGGCCAGCTTCCCGAACTGCTCCGCCTCGTAGCGCAGGCCGTGCTCGAGGCCCTGGGCCAGGCTCACGCGGATGGTATCCAGCGCGGCCAGGGGGGCCGGGTAGTGGCCGCCGGTCTGGTGGAGGGTCATGGCGCGCGCCTTCCGGAGCACCACCGCCTGACCAAGCGCGGTCCGGTCCAGGAACCAGCTCCCCGGCTGGCGCCGCCGCGGGCGCCGCTCGGCGAGCCGCCGGGCCGCCGCCACCGCCACCGACCGGAGGATCGCGGGAGCCACCAGCTCGTCCACCAGGCCCATCTTGAGCGCCTTGGCGGCGCGGATGTTCTTGCCGGTGAGGGCCATGTCCAGCGCGCCCCGCAGGCCCACGGTCCGCGGCAGCCGGTTGCAGCCGCCGGCGCCCGGAATGATGCCGAGCTGCACTTCCGGCGAGGCCAGCACCGTCTTGGGATGGTCGGTGGCGATCCGGTACTGGCAGGCGAGCGCCAGCTCCAGTCCGCCCCCGAGGCAGGTGCCGTGGATCGCCGCGACGACCGGCTTGGGCGACGCAGCCACCCGGTCCAGCATCGCCTGGCCCTGGCGCGACAGCGCCGTCGCCTCCTCCGCCGTGCGCAACGCGACGAACTCCTCGATGTCCGCGCCCGCCACGAACATGTCTTCCTTGCCCGAGATGACCACCACCGCGCGCACGGCGCCGTCGCGCTCCAGCGCGTCGAAGGTGGCCTCGAACTCCTCGCGCACCGCCCGGGAGAGCTTGTTCACGCTCTCGCCCGGCAGGTCGAGGGTGACGACGGCGACCCCGTCCTCGACGGTGGTCGTGAGCGCCCGCGATCCGGCTTCGTCACTCATGGTGGTCGCCTCAGCGTCGCTCGAGGACCATGGCAAAGCCCATGCCGCCTTGCGCGCAGACCGACACCAGCCCGAACTGCACGTCGCGGCGCCGCATCTCGTGGGCCAGCGTCGTCACCAGCCGCGCGCCGGTCGCGCCGAACGGGTGGCCGATGGCGATCGAGCCGCCCATCACATTGAGCGTCTCCGGGTTCACCTCGCCGATTCGTCCGCTCCGGCCCAGCTGCTCGCGCGCCCAGCGATCCGACTCGATCGCCTGGATGTTCGAGAGCACCTGGACGGCGAACGCCTCGTGCATCTCGACCAGACCCAGCTCCCGCCAGTCGAGCCCGGCCCGCTCCAGGGCCTTGGGCACCGCGAAGCCGGGGCCCATCAGCAGCTGCCCGCCGGGATCCACCGCGGCCACCGCGAAGGCGCGTACGTACGCCAGCGGCTCGTAGCCCAGGGCTCGCGCGGCCTCAGCGCTCATCACCAGGACGGCCGCCGCGCCGTCGGTGAGTGGCGAGGCGTTGGCGGCCGTCACCGTCCCGTAGCGGCGGTCGAACACCGGCTTGAGCCTGGCCATCTGCTCCAGGGTGCTGTCCGCCCGGATGCCGTTGTCGCTGGTCACGACGGTGTCGTAGCCCGGCGGGACGAACAGCGGCACGATCTCGGCCGTGAGCCGGCCGTCGGCCGTGCCCGCCGCGGCGCGCTGGTGCGAGCGCAGCGCGAAGCGGTCCTGCGCTTCCCGGGTGATGCCGTTCTCCTTGGCCATCTTTTCCGCCGACTGGCCCATCGTCAGGCCGGTCGAAGGCTCCGCGATGGCCGGCGTCACCGGGATCAGGTCCCGCGGCCGGGTCTTGGCGAGGGTCTTGAGCCGGCCGCCGAGGCTCTTCGCCTTGCTGGCCTCGACGAGCAGCTCCGCGAACCGCCGGGAGTGCAGGATGGGCACGTCGGACAGCGACTCCGTGCCGCCGGCGAGCACCACGTCCGCGCGGCCCAGGACGATCTCGTCGTGCGCCACCGCGATCGCCTGCCCCGAGGAGGCGCAGGCCCGGTTGAGCGAGAAGGCCGGCACCGTCCTGGGGAGCTGCGGCAGGAGGCTCACCTCCCGCGCGACGTTGGGCGCCAGCACCGACGGAATGACCTGCCCGAAGACGACCTGGTCCACCCGCTTCGGCTCGAGCTCCGTGCGCGCCAGCAGCTCCCGGGCGGCGAGCCGTGCCAGCTCGACCGCGGCGATGTCCTTGAGTACGGTTCCGGATTTCGCGAAGGGCGTGCGGCAGCCCGCGACGATGGCGACCCGACGACCATTCTGCGCGACCATGGCCTCACTCCGGCTCCGCGCGCGGCGCGCGGTGCAGCCAAAGCTACCCGGCCGGGCGGGCCCGGGCCAGCCGGTTGGGGCGTGCGCGACTCCCGTTTCGGTGCCAGATTGAGCCATGGACCCGCTGTTTTCCGCGCAGACGCGGCGGGCGGATCTCGCGGCGATGGCCGCCGCGCCCGTGGACCTGCTGGTGGTCGGCGCGGGCATCACGGGCGCGGGAATCGCGCGAGACGCGGCGCTGCGGGGCATCCGCACGGCGGTGGTGGACGCGGGAGACTTCGGCGGCGGCACGTCGAGCCGCTCGACCCGGCTGGTCCACGGCGGCCTGCGTTACCTCGAGCACGGCTGGCTCCGCCTGGTGTTCGAGGCCAGCCGCGAGCGGCGCATCCTGCTCAGAATCGCCCCGCACCTGGTCCGCCCGCTGCCGCTGCTGTTCCCGGTGCACGCCGGCAGCCGCGTGGGCCGGCTCCGCCTGGCCGCGGGGCTGTGGCTGTACGATCTGCTCGCCCTGTTCCGCAACGTCCGCACGCACCGCGGGCTGTCGCGGCAGGCCGTGGGCCGGGCCGAGCCGGGGCTGCGGGAGCGGGATCTGCGGGGCGGCGCCGTCTATTACGACGCCTGGTGCGACGACGCGCGGCTGGTCCTGGCGAACGTGCGGGCCGCACACCGGGGTGGGGCACTGGTGGCGAGCTACGCCGCGGTCGCGTCGCTCGAGAAGGCCGGCGGCGCGCTGCGCGGCGCGGTGGTCCACGACGTGCTCGACGACCGGCGGTACGCCGTCCACGCGCACGTGGTGGTGAACGCCACCGGCCCCTGGAGCGACACGCTCCGGCGCCTGGACGATCCCGCCGCCGCGCCCCTGCTGCGGCCCACCAAGGGCGTGCACCTCGCCGTCCCGCGCCGCCGGGTCGGCAACGTCGGCGCGCTCACCATGACCTCCCCGCTCGACGGCCGGATCCTGTTCGCCCTGCCGGTCGGCGCCATCACGGTCATCGGTACCACCGACACCGACTATGACGGCGACCCCGCGGAGGCCGGGCCGACCGCGGCCGACGTCATCTATCTGCTCCGCTCGGTGAACGCCTTCTTCCCGGACGCGCGGCTCGGACCCGAGGATGTCGTCGCCGCGTGGGCCGGACTGCGCCCCCTGCTCCGCACCGAGCCCGGCGTGGCGACGGCGGCCGTGCCGCGGGAGCACCGCATCGTCGAGAGCGCCAGCGGCCTGTTGTCCATCGCCGGCGGCAAGCTCACGACCTTCCGCGCCATGGCCGCCGAGCTGGTGGACGTCGTGGCCCGGCGGCTGCAGCGCCTCGACGGCCGGCGGCGGCCCGCCCGGGCAGCGACCGCGGCGCTGCCGCTGCCCGGCGGCGAAGTCGCGGATCTCGACCTGCTCGTCCAGGAGCTGGTGAAGGAAGCGGTGCCGGAGGCGACCGCGCGGCACCTCGTGGCGCGCTACGGCTCCGAGGCGCTGGCGGTGGCGAACCTGGCCGCCCTGGACCCGGATCTGGCGCAGCCCCTGGCCCCGGGCTTCGCGACCCTCCGCGCCGAAGTGCCGTACCAGGCCCGCCGCGAGATGGCGCTGACCGTGAGCGACGTCATGATGCGCCGCACCCGGATGTTCCACGAGCACCCCGGCCAGGGCACCGAGGCGTCCCCGGTCGTGGCCGGCCTGCTGGCGCGGGAGCTGGACTGGGACGCGGCCCGCGAGGCGGAGTCGCTGGCCGACTACCTCGGCGAGGTGCGCCGGATGCGGGAGGCGCTCACGCCGGCTCCGCCGGCCTGACCCTGGCCATGTCGCGCGCCACCGTCGGCACGGCCAGCAGCAGCAGCGCGCCGCCCAGCAGGCCCACCGCCGGCAGGGTCATCAGCGCGAGGCGCAACCCGTAGCGGTCCGACAGGTAGCCCACCACGGGCAGGGCGATGGCGTCCCCGCCGATGTGGATGAAGAACACGTACACGCCCATCACCGTGGCGGCGATCCCGCGCGGCACGACGTCGAACAGCACCGCGGCGATCGGGCCGTTGTACCACGTGAAGCAGAAGACGACCACGAAGAACAGCGCCGAGAACAGCCGCACGTCGCTCACCAGCAGCAGCACCACGCACACCGGCGCCCCGAGCAGGAAGCCCATCGCGCTGGCGATCACCCGCCCCGCGGGGGTCACCTCCATGAGGCGGTCGCCGAGCCGCCCCCCGATCCACGAGCCGAGCACGCCGGCCACCAGGCCGACCAGCCCGATCTGCCGGCCCGCCTGGACGAGCGTGAGGTCGAGCACGCGCTGCAGGTAGCTCGCGGACCAGGCCACCAGCGAGTTCATCGCCGCCGCGGTCAGGGCGCCGCCCACGAACATCCAGATGAGCGTCGGCGTCCGCAGCACGACGCCGGCCGCCTCCAGCATCTCGTCCACCGCGTCGGCCGGCGCGGAGGCCAGGAGCGGGCGCCGCCGCAGCGCGATGCGCACCCACTTGACCACGGTCCACACCAGGCCCAGGCCGACGACCGAGACGAACACGGCGGTGTCGAGCCGCGGTGGCAGGCCCCGCGCCAGCCCCAGGAACCCGAACGCCGCGGCGCCCACCAGGATCGCCACCAGGAGCGGCAGCGCGGCCCGGAACACCAGCCGGGTGGTGATCGGGAAGGGCCGCGCGGGCGGCTTCCCGGAGGGCGCGCGCCGCGGGCGCGGATCCTCGAGCCGCCGCAGGAGCAGCGCGAACAGCAGCCCCGGCAGGCCCACGACGACCAGCGCCGTACGCCATCCGAAGGTGGTCGCCAGGCGGCCTCCCAGCCACACGGCCAGGACGCCCCCCACGGCGAGCCCGATCCAGAAGATGCCCATCGCCTGCGCGCGGCCCTTGCGGGGGAAGTAGTCGGCGAGCAGCGCCTGCGCCGAGGGCAGGTACGACGACTCCGCGAAGCCGACCACCCCACGCGTGGTGAGCAGGTGCCAGTACGACCCCGCCACGCCGCCCAGCGCGGTGAACCCGCTCCACACCGCCAGCCCGCCCGCGATGATGGTGCGCCGCGACCACAGGTCGGAGAGCACGCCGGTGATCAGGGCGCCGAGCGCGAAGGTGATGGCGAACGAGGAGCCCAGCCACCCGAGCTGGGTGTCGGTGATGTGGAGTTCGTGCTTGATCGGCTCGAACAGCGCCAGGATGATGTTGCGGTCGAGGTAGTTCAGCAGGTTCCCGAAGGCCAGCAGCCCGAGGGCGTACCAGACGTAGCGGCTGCCGTGGCGGGGAGCGGCGCGGTCGGGGCTCATGCCGGATGGCGACGCGCGCCGGCCTACGGCAATCCCCGCACGGAGCGGCCGCCGGTCCCGGGCTTCGCGCGCGAGGCTTCCAGCCGCTCGCGGGCGTGCGTGACGACTTCCACGGCGTCCCGCGGATCGTCGGTCAGGTGGAAGATGTCGAGGTCGGCGGACCCGATGTTGTGCGCGGCGGCCACCGTTCCGCGCAGCCAGTCGAGCAGCCCCTTCCAGTACGCGGTCCCGAACAGCACCAGCGGGAAGTGCTTGATCTTGCCCGTCTGAATGAGGGTGAGCGCCTCGAACAGCTCGTCGAGGGTGCCGTAGCCGCCGGGGAACACGACGAACCCCATCGAGTACTTCACGAACATCGTCTTGCGCACGAAGAAGTACCGGAAGTGCATCGCGGTATCCACGTACGCATTGGTGCCCTGCTCGAAGGGAAGCTCGATGTTCAGTCCGATCGACGGGCCGTTGCCCAGCTGCGCACCCCGGTTGGCCGCCTCCATGATCCCCGGCCCGCCGCCGGTGATGACGGCGAACCCGGCCTCCGCGAACAGTCGCGCCGTCTCGGTCGCGGCCGCGTAGTGCGGATCGTCCTGCCGGGTGCGCGCCGAGCCGAAGAAGGTGACGCCCGAGCGCACTCCCGCGAGGGTGTCGAAGCCCTCCACGAACTCGCCCATGATCCGGAGCACCCGCCAGGGGTCGCTGGAGAGCATCGCGGACTTCCGCTCGGCGGGCTGCGGAACGCTGAACAACCGCTCGTCCTCGGTCGGTCCGAGGCGCCTCGGCCCGCTCCGCCGGTCGTCTGGTGATGGCATCCGTGGCCCTCTTGCGACGGGGAGAAGGCGCGAATATACAGATTCACGGAACGCCGCACAAAGGAATGTGATGCGCTCGTGGCGCTCGCTGTCGCTCGCGCTGTTCGCGCGCGCCTTGGTCAATCCGCGGGTGGCCGTGGACCTCGTGAGCCTCGCCTGGTCGCTGCGCCGGCGCGGCTGGCACCGCGCGTTCCCCTTCCTGCCCCTGCCGCCGCCGGAGTACCTGCGGTGGCGCATGCATACCGCCTACGGCGACGAGACGGCCGTTCCCCCGGTGGCGGACGTGCTGCGGATGGCGCGCTGGCGGCGCGAGCTGCTGCGCGGGTGACGCCCACGGCCGCGGTGTCGCCCACGGCGCTCGCCGCCACCGCGAAGCGGGCCGCCCGCGCGCTGGGCTTCGCCGCCTGCGGCGTCACCGACCTCGCGCCCTCGGGCGCGGCGGCGGCGCTCGACCGCTGGCTCGCCGCCGGCTTCCAGGGAGAGATGGCCTATCTCGAGCGCCAGGCGCCGGTGCGCCGCGCGCCGGCGCTGGCCTGGCCCGAGGCGAGGAGCGCCGTCGTGGTGCTGCACGGCTACTACCACGCCGACGTGGATCCGGCGCCGGGCCGGGGGCGCGTCGCCCGCTACGCCCTGGGAGACGACTATCACGCCGTGATGAAGGAGCGGTTGGCGCGGCTCGGCGCCGCGCTCGCCGCGGCCGCCGGCACCGGACGGTTCCGCGCCTGGGCGGACGCGGGGCCGCTGCCGGAGCGCGAGCTGGCCCGCCGCGCCGGGCTGGGCTGGGTGGGCAAGAACACGATGCTCATCGCGCCGGGACTCGGCTCCTGGACGTTCATCGGCGTGCTGCTCACCGATCTGGCGCTGGCGCCTGACGCGCCGTTCGACGCGGACCGCTGCGGCACCTGCCGGCGCTGTCTCGAGGCCTGCCCGACGCAGGCGTTCCCGGCGCCGGGCGTGCTGGACGCCACGCGCTGCGTTTCCTATCTGACCATCGAGGCGCGCGGCCCGATCCCGCCGGAGCTGGAGCGCGGCCTCGGCGACCGCCTGTTCGGCTGCGACGTCTGCCAGGACGTGTGCCCCTGGAACGTGCGGTTCGCGCGCGAGGCGGAGGAGCCCCGGTTCCGCCCGCGGCCCGCCGTGGAGTGGCCCACCCTGGCGGAGCTGGCGGCGATGACCGAGCGGGAGTTCGACGAGGCCCTGGGCGCCACCGCGCTGGAGCGCGCGGGCCGCGCCGGTCTGGCCCGCAACGCGGCGGCGGTGCTCCGCAACACCCGGCGCGAGGTCGGCGCCACGCAGGCGGCTCGATGCCCGGCGGCGTGAAGCAGCAGGGGCCCGAGGCCCGGGTCGCGGCGGTGAAGGAGAGCCTGGCCGCCGGCCTCGCCCGCGTGGACCCCTACCACCGCCTGCGCGGCCGGCCGGTGCGCTACGAGACCACGGCCGGGCAGACGCTCGAGATCACCTTCCGCGACGTCCCCAGCATCGGGGAAGCCGAGGTCAACGGGATCAAGAAGCTCCTGGGCGGCAAGTCGTTCTGCACCGTGAGCCCGCAGAGCCGCGAGCGCCTGATCGTCCGCTTCGTCGTGCCGCTGGAGTAGTCTACAGCCATGGGAGTCCCCGCCCTCAGGCGGGATGCAGGACCAGCAGCGTGATTTCCGGCGGGCAGCGCCAGCGGATCGGCGCCGTGATGGCGCCGACCCCGCGCGAGACGTACAGCCGGCGGCCGTCCGCCTCGAACGCTCCGGCGAGGTAGCGGAAACCGAACTGCGACGGCACGAACGGCGGCCCCAGCAGGGGCAGGTGCGCCTGGCCCCCGTGCGTGTGCCCGGACAGCATCAGATCCAGCCGGACCGCGGGCGGCCAGTAGGCGAACACGTCCGGATCGTGCGAGAGCACGATCCGCGGCACCCGCTCCGGCACACCGCGCAACGCCGCGTCGAAGTGGATTGCGTCATACCGCAGATCGCCGACGCCGGCGACCGCCAGCGCCCCCTCCCTCCCCGCGCCGCGGCGGATGGTGACGGCCGCGTTCCACAGCTCGGTCACCCCGGCGCGCGCCAGCGCGTCCCGGACCGCCGCGGCGCCGACGTAGTGATCGTGGTTGCCCAGCACCGCGAGGACGCCATCCGGCGCGGTGAGCGGCCGCAACAAATCCACCAGCGCTTCGGTGTAGTCGGGACGATGCGACACGTAGTCGCCGCCCAGCAGGATCAGGTCCGGGGCGAGCTCCATGGCTACCGCCACCGCGCGGGCGATCCACGCGCGGGGCACCACCGCCGAGTAGTGCAGGTCGGTCAGGAAGGCGATCCTGTAGCCGTCGAAGGCGGGGGCCAGGTCGCGCAGCCGCACGTCCTGCCGCTCCACCACCAGCGGCTTCTTGTGCCAGCGCCCCAGCGGGGCCGTGAGCCGCTCCACCCAGTGCGTCGCCGCGCTCTCCAGCCGCCGAACGGGACCGGGCAGCAGCGGCGCGCTCCGCGGCTCGCGCCGGGGCGCATGCAGGAGCGGGCCGATCACGCCTGGGGGGGCGCCGCGGATGCCGCGGCGCGCGACCCCCGCCTACAGTCCCGTGGGATGGTCAACGAACGACCAGGGCAGCCGGAACCGCTCGGCGAGATGCTCGGCCAGGGCCTGGACGCCAAGGGTCTCCGTCGCGTAGTGCCCCGCGTAGTACACGTTCAGCCCGAGCTCTTCCGCGTCGAAGTACGTCCAGTGCTGCCCTTCACCGGTGATGAAGGAATCGAGGTCGGCCGCGCGGGCCTGCGCGATCATCGAACCGGCGCTGCCGGTGATGATGCCCACCCGCCGCGTGCGCGGCGGCCCCCCGGCGATCAACCGCACCGGCGTGCCCAGGCTCTCGGCCAGCCGGTCGCGCAGCGCCTCCCGCGCCAAATCGAGCTCTCCCCACGCGCCGATCGGCGCCCCGCGGTACTCCCCGAACCAGCCCCGCACCTCCATTCCCAGCTTCCGCGCCAGCACCACGTTGTTGCCCACTTCGGGGTGGCGATCCAGCGGAAGATGCGCCGCGTACAGCGCGATACCGTGCCGCACCAGCGACGCCACCCTCCGGAAGTGCCGTCCCACCAGCGGCTCCAGCCCCGACCAGAACACTCCATGATGCACCAGCAACAGATCCGCGCCGCGTTCGGCGGCCTGCTCGATGACCGCCTGGCAGGCGTCCACCGCGACGACCACGCTCCCGACCTCGCCGCTGTTCTCGACCTGCAGCCCGTTCAAGGCGTGCGGGTCGTCAGCGATCTCGCGCGTGCGCAGATAGCCGTCCAGGTACTGCACCAGATCGTCGAGACGCACCCGGCATCAACCTCCGGCCGTGACTAAAATGACCGTCGCGTCACCGTCTGTATTGTGACGTGGCATCCACACGACACTTCGCGCTATTGGGCTTGGGTCTGGCCCGCCGATCGCGGCGGCGCCGCGATGCGCGCCAGCGGCACCGTAGCGACGCGGCCCGCTCCGGGTTGAGGCTTCGGCTCCGCCTGCCTGCCGATCGGACGCTCGTCGCGCTCCGGCGCGCCGCCCCCCATGCGAATCAGGCCGTTGAGGCTTCCCCCCTCCGCCACGGTGATGCGGTTGGTGGTGATGTCGCCCTGGACGGACGCTCCGGCCTGGACCTCGACGCGGTCGTGGGCGTGGATGGCGCCGTTGACCGTGCCGCCCACCACCACCTCGGTGGTCTCGATGTCGCCGTGCACGACGCCTCCCTTGGCCACCAGGACCTGGGCCTGCGCGCGCACGGCGCCGTCCACGATGCCTTCAACCTTCACGACGCCGTTGCTCTCAAGGTCGCCGTGCACCGTCATGCCGGCGCCTACGATGGAGAGGCCCGGTGCGGCGGGGGCGCCCTTGTGCTCGGGGCGCGACGTCTCCCGCCCCGATGCTGGATCCTTGCCGAACATGCCCATCGTTACGGTCCCTCCCGGACCAGCGACAGCGGGTCCACCGAACGGCCGTCGTGGCGCACCTCGAAATGGAGATGGGGTGCGGTCGAGCGGCCGGTGTTTCCGGAAAGCGCGATCACCTGTCCCGCGGAGACGTCCTGCCCGGCGGCGACGAGCACCCGAGAGAGGTGGCCGTACATGGTCTCGTAGCCGTCGGGGTGCTGCAGCAGGACGAACAACCCGTACGAGGAGTCGGTACCGGTGCGCTCGACGACGCCGCCGCCGGCGGCCCGCACGTCCGAGCCCTCCGGGACCGCGAGGTCAATGCCGGGGTGCAGCTCCTCCCCGTTCGCGCTCGTCACCATGCCGCGGGTGCGGTACGACGGGACGTCGAGCGGCCAGCGGTGCGGAACGGACGGGCCCGCGGAGTCCGCGCCGGACGTTGATGCGGCCGCGGGCGAGAGGGCGAGGATGGGAGGCGCCACGTACAGTTGCGCGGTGCTCACCTCGCCGGCCGGCGCGCCCGCAGAGTCCGACGGCAGGGGGGGAATCGCCGCGCCCAGCATCCCTCTGAGGTGGGCGTAGCGGGCCTCGGCCGCGGCGAGGGCCCGCGCCAGGTCGTCCACCCGCGCGTTCTCGCGGGTCAGGACCGTGACCCGGTGCTCCAGCCACGGGGCACGGGCCGCGGCGCCCAGGATCGGCCCGTAGGCGGCGACCACGATCACGCTGGCGACCAGAGCGACGCTCAAGACGATGGCGGCGGCACGCACCAGCCAGGAGGAAACCGCGAACTGACGCGTCTGGAGCGCGCCGTTCTTGTGGATGATGATCGTGTAGCCGGGGCCGCGCACTAGCCGTCCCAGCGCCGGCCCAGGATCAGCTCGAGCAACCGGACGAGATCCTCGGAGGAGTAGAAGCGCAACTGCAGATGACCCTTGGCCTTCCCGGTCAGGACCACGACGGCGTCGGTACCCAGTTTCTTGCGCAGCGCGGCCTCGATCCGCACCGCCTCGGGTGATACCCCGTGACGCGTGGCGCGGCCCCCTCCCCCTTTGCGCCGCTGGGTCGCGCCGCCGCGCGCATGCCGCTCCATCTCGCGGACCGACCAGCCCTGGGCCACGCCCAGCCGGGCCAGCCGTTCCATCTGACGCTCGTCATCCAGGCTGAGTAACGCCCGGGCGTGCCCGGCCGTCAACGCGTCGGCCGCGATCAACTCCTGCACGGAGGCGGGGAGGTTCAACAGCCGGATGGCGTTGGCCACCGTGGAGCGGTCGCGGCCCACAGCCTCGGCGATGGCGGCGTGGGGGAGGGCGAACTCCCGCGCCAGCCGCTCGTAGCCCTGCGCCTCGTCAATGGCGCTCAGCGACGCTCGCTGCAGGTTCTCGACGAGGGCGAGCGTGAGGAGCGTGCGGTCGTCCACGTCGCGCACGACGGCCGGGATGTGCTTCCACCCCAGTTCCCGCACCGCCCGCCAGCGCCGCTCGCCCGCCACCAGCTCGTAGCCCGCGCCGTTCTGACGGACCACGACCGGCTGCAACAGGCCGCTGGCCGCGATGGAGGCCTTGAGCTCGGCCAGGGACGCGGGGTCCACCGTCCGGCGGGGCTGGAAGCGGTTGGGCTCGAGCGCCTCGACGGGCAGCTGGCGCAGCATCCCCTCGCGCTCGGCCTCGTCCACCGTTCCGACGCCGAGCAGCGCTTCGAGACCGCGGCCCAGGCGGCGGCGCGGGGAGGGGGCGGCGGGGCTCACCTGGCCACCTCGGGGATCGCGGCGCGGGCCGGCTCGCGGCCGTCGCCCGCCAGCTTGGACGCGGTGCGCCGGATCAGCTCCTCCGCGACGCTGAGGTAGCTCTGCGCCCCGACCGAGCCGATGTCGTAGAGCAGGATCGGCTTGCCGAAGCTCGGCGCTTCGGCCAGCCGCACGTTCCGCGGCACCGCCGTCGAGAACATCCGCGGGCCGAAGTACTCCTTGGCCTCGGCGGCGACCTGGCGGGAGAGATTGAGCCGCGCGTCGTACATGGTCAGCAGCACCCCGTCAATCGCCAGCCGCGGATTGAAGTTGCGCTGGACCAGGCGCACGGTATTGAGCAGCTGGGACAGCCCCTCGAGGGCGTAGTACTCGCACTGGATCGGAATGATGACCGAGTCGGCGGCCGTGAGCATGTTGAGCGTCAGCAGGCCCAGCGAGGGCGGGCAGTCCATCAGGATGTAGTCGTACGACCGCCGCACCCCCTCCAGGGCTCCCCGCATGATCGTCTCGCGGTGGGCTCGCGCGACCAGCTCGACCTCGGCACCCACCAGATCCCGCGACGCGGGAGCCACGTCCAGATGAGGGAAGTGGACGGAGCGCCGGACGACGTCCGCGAGGGGGCGGTTGTCGAGCAGCACCTCGTAGACCGTGAGCTGGAGCCCGTCGCGCTCGAGGCCGACGCCGCTGGTCGCGTTGGCCTGCGGATCGGCGTCCACCAGCAGCGTGCGCTTCTCCGCCGCGGCCAGGGACGCGGCGAGGTTGACGGCCGAGGTGGTCTTCCCGACGCCGCCCTTCTGATTGGCGATTGCGATCACGCGGGCCATGAGGGGGCAGAATCTAGCCCGCAACTGCCGCCGGCTACAAGAGTTGTTTCACGTGCAACACGGCCTGGAGCTGGCGGCGGGAGCCCCTCAGCTCTGCCTGGTCCAGCGCCATAACTCCTTCAGGCTCGGGCGCTTGCCGTACATCAGGATGCCGACTCGATAGACCCTGGCCGACAGCCATACCACCAACAGGCTGGTCGCGGCGCTGATCGCCAGGGACAGCGCGAGCTGGGCCGCCGGCACATCCGAGGTGGCCACCCGCACCGGCATGATGATGGGGGAGGAGAAGGGGATCAGGGACGTCACCACGGCCATCCGGCCGCCGGGGTCGTTCAGGGCCGCGAACGACACGATCAGCGAGAAGACCAGCAGCATCATCACCGGCTGCTGGGCCTGCTGGGCCTCGGAGTCCGCCGTGACCGACGCCCCCACGACCGCGAACATCGCCGAATAGAGCAGGTAGCCCAGGAGGAAGTACGCCGCGACCACCACCAACAGGCTCGCGCTGATGGCCGGCATGGTGATCGCGCTGACCTGCGCGGCCGGGACGTGGAACGCCCCGAGCACCTGCACGCGGAAGTGCACCACGAGCCAGCCGGTCAGGCCCCAGATGACGAACTGGAACAGCCCCACCCCGCCGACGCCGACGACCTTGCCCAGCATGAGCTGGAAGGGGCGCAGGCTGGAGACCAGCACCTCGATGATCCGGGTCTGCTTCTCCTCCAGGACGCTGCGCATCACGTTGATGCCGTAGATCAGGATGATCATGTACAACACGATCCCCACCCCGTAGCCCAGGAAGAACGTCACGGTGCCGGACTGCCCCGTGGCACCGTGCTTCGTGATCCGGACCGTCTCCAGGCTGATGCCCCGCTGCGCCCCCTGCACCAGGGCGGGATCCACCCCCAGACGCGTCAGCCGCTCGGTGACGATCGTCTGGCGCAGCAGGTTCTCCAGCACGGCCATGTCCCGGAGCGAGGACACATTCCGGCCCTCGTACTCGGCCAGCCCGGAGTCCACCGTGGCCGCCGAGATCGTCAGGAAGCCGTCCAGCGTCTCCAGCCGCACCGCGCGGGTCAGCGAGTCCTTGAGCGCCGCCAGCCGCCCGGTGCTCGCGGGGATCACCGTCACGCGGAACCGCCCCGAGCCCTCGAGCTGCGACTGGAGACGGGCCGCGAAGGGGCCCGACCCCTGGTCCACGAGCGCGATGTCGTTGACGCCCCCCGCCCGCGTCATCAGCAGGCCCGGCAGCACGGTCACCCCGATCATGAACAGGGGCCCCAGGATCGTGGACACCAGGAACCATTTCGAGCGGACGCGCTCGACGAACTCGCGGCGGATTACGGCCCAGACCTTACGCATGGGCCACCTCCGCCGCCGCCGCGCCGTCCGGCCCCGCCTTGTCGAGGAAGATCCGGTTCAAGGACGGCTCGATGCGCTCGAAGCGTCGGATCCGCGCGCCCGTGCCCATCAGCCGCTCCAGCACCAGCTGCGGGTCCACGCCGTCCTTGAGCCTCAGCTCGGCGTACACCCCCGAGTCGTCGGCCGCCGCCACCAGGTCCGTCACCGCCGTCATCGCCTGGGCCCCCGCCGCGCCGTCCTCGAACGCCACGGCCACGTGGGTGCCGCCGTGGACCTGTTTCACCTCCGCCAGGCCTCCGTCCAGCACCTTCCGGCCCCGCGCGATGATGCACACGTGGTCGCAGATCTTCTCGGCCACGTCCATCTGGTGGGTCGAGAAGACGATCGTGGTCCCGCCCCGGGCGAGATGGACGACGATGTCCTTGAGCACCTGCTGGTTGATCGGGTCGAGGCCCGCGAACGGCTCGTCGAGGATCACCAGCTCGGGCTCGTGCAGCATGGTCCCGATGAACTGCACCTTCTGCTGCATCCCCTTGGACAGCTCCTCCACTTTGCGCAGTCCCCAGTCGGCCAGGTCCAGCCGCCGCAGCCACTCGTCCGCCTTCGCGGCGCCCCGCGCACGCCCCACGCCCTTGGCCTCCGCCAGGAACACCAGCATGTCCCGCACGCGCATCTTCCTGTACAGCCCCCGTTCCTCGGGCAGGTACCCGATGCGCGCACTGTGATGGCGGCCGCCGCGGCGGTCCCCGAACAGCTCGATGGTCCCCTCGTCCGGCATGGTGATGTTCATGATCATCCGGATCGTGGTCGTCTTCCCCGCGCCGTTGGGCCCGAGGAGTCCGTACACGGCCCCCCGGGGCACACTCAGGGAGAGATCGGCCACGGCGACGTGTCCCGCGAACCGCTTCGCGACGCCGCTCAAGGCGATGACGCTGGTGCTGGTCATGGGGCTCCTGGTTTGAGCAGCCGGGCCAGCGCTGCGCCGAAGGCGGCCGCGGCTTCCGGCCCGCTGGCGGTGACGATCGTGCCGTCGCGCACCACGGGATCGCGTACGTAGACGGCGCCGCCGCGCCTCAACTCCGCGATCGCGCGGTCAGTAGGAAAGGTGGTGGCGCGCCGGCCCGCAAGGACCCCCGCGCGCGCCAGCACGGGGGGCGCAAGACAGATGGCGGCCACCGGCTTCCCCGCGCGATGCGCCGCGCGGACCAGCGAGGCCAGTGGAGCGCTGTCCCACAGGTGCGCCGGCGCGCCCGACCCGCCGGCGAGCGCCACGGCGTCGTACCGGGCGGGATCCGCCTGCCGCACGGTGCAGGCGACGGCGACCCGCGCGCCGCGCATCCCCGTGGCCACGCCGGGCCGGGTCGAGGCCACCGTCACGCGCACGCCCTGCGCCTCGAGCACTCGCCGGGGCTCCTCCAGCTCCTCGTCGCGGAATCGTTCGGGGGCTACGACGTACAACACCGTGGGTGGAACGCGCGCCTCCGAGCCGATGCCCGAGAGAGAATAACAGGCGCGCCGGGCGGCGGCGAACTACGGATGGTCCCTGGTGCTCTCCTCGAGGGCGCTCCAGCCCAGGAGCGCGCACTTCACCCGCACGGGAAACCGGGCGACGCCCGCCAGAGCCCGCGCCTCGCCCAGCGCGCGGTCGTGCGCGGCGTCGGCCGATCCGCGCATCATCTCGCTGAACCGCGCGGCGAGCCGCCGCGCCTCGTCCAGCGTCTTCCCCTTGATCAGTTGCGTCATCATCGAGGCGGACGCCTGACTGATGGAGCAGCCGTGACCCGAGAACCGCACGTCGCGGATCGTCCCGCCCTCAAGGAGCAGATCCAGCTCCAGCTCGTCGCCGCAGGTCGGGTTGGCCAGCGCGACCCGGCTGGTATGCGCCTCGAGGCTGCCCTGGTTCCGCGGCCGACGATAGTGGTCCAGGATCAGTTCCTGGTACAGCTCGGCCAGGCCGTCGCCCTCGGCCTCAGGCACGCGCGTACCCGAACAGCGCCCGCGCCTTCTCGAGCGCCCCCGCCAGCGCGTCCACGTCCTCGCGCGTGTTGTACACGTAGAAGCTCGCCCGCGCCGTGGCGGGCACGTCCAGGCGGCGCATCAGCGGCTGCGCGCAGTGGTGCCCGGCGCGAATCGCGACCCCTTCGCTGTCCACGATGGTCGCCAAATCGTGCGGGTGGATGTCGGCCAGCGTGAACGACACCACGCCCGCCCGCTCCTCGGGTCCGTACAGCCGCAGGCCTTCGATCGCCGCCAGCCGCTCGCGCGCGTAGCCGGTGAGCGCGCGCTCGTGCGCCGCCACCTCCGCCATGCCGAGCGCGCCCAGGTAGGCGATCGCCGCCTTGAGCCCGACGGCCCCCGCCACGTTGGGCGTGCCGGCCTCGAACTTGTGCGGAATCGGCGCATAGGTCGCCGTGGTGTCCTGCACCGTCCGGATCATCTCGCCGCCGCCGTGGTAGGGCGGCATGGCATCGAGCAGCTCCGGCGTTCCGACCAGCACGCCGACGCCCATCGGGCCGAGCATCTTGTGGCCGGAGAAGGCGTACAGGTCCGCGCCCAGCTCCGCGACGTTCACCGCCAGGTGCGGCACGGCCTGCGCTCCATCCACCACCACCACGGCCCCCGCCTCGTGCGCCAATCGCGCCAGCTCCGCCACCGGATTGATCGTGCCGAGCACGTTGGAGACGTGGGTGAAGGCTACGATCTTCGGCCGCCGCTCCAGCGCGCGCCGGTAGCCGTCCACGTCCAGCTCGCCCTGCGGCGTCAGCTCCACCATCTCCAGCCGCGCCGCCCGCTCCTGGGCCAGCAGCTGCCACGGGATGAGGTTCGAGTGATGCTCCATCGCGGTGACCACGATGCCGTCGCCGGCGCGCACCTTCAAACGCCCCAGGGACGAGGCCGCGAGATTCAGCGCTTCCGTCGTGCCGCGCACGAACACCACGCCCCGCGGGTCCGGCGCGCCGACAAACGCCGCCACCGCCGCCCGCGCGTCTTCGTAGGCCTCCGTCGCCCGTACCGCGAGGTCGTACGCGCCGCGGTGCACGTTGGCGTTGAGCCGCCGGTAGTAATCCGCCACGGCCTCGATCACCTGACGCGGCTTCTGGGTGGTCGCGGCCGAGTCCAGATAGACCAGCCGGCGGCCGTGGACCGGCTCGCCGAGGATGGGGAAGTCGGCGCGCGGGTCGCGCACTCAGCCGCCGGTCCGTCGGGGCGCGGCGCGGCGCGCGGCGCTGATCACAAATCTGCTCTCAGGTGCGCGGCGGCGGCGAGCCGCGCGCGCACCACCGCGTCCAGCTCGGCCCTGAGGCCCGGGTGCGCCACCCGGCCCAGGATCTCGGCGCCGAAGCCGTAGGTCAGCAGCGCGCGCGCGTCGCCCGGCGCGAGGCCGCGGCTCTGCAGGTAGAACAGCTCCCGGGCGTCGAGCGGGCCGAGGGTCGCCCCGTGGGTGCACTTGACGTCGTCGGCGTAGATCTCGAGCTGCGGCTGGCTGTCGGCCCGGGCTTCCTCCGACAGCACCAGGTTGTGGTTGGTCTGCTTGGAGTCCGTGCGCTGCGCGCCCGGCCGCACGATGATGCGGCCGTTGAACACGCCGCGGGCGCGGCCGTCCAGCACCCCGTTCATGAATTCGTGGCTCTGGCAGTCCGGCTGCGCGTGATCAATGACCGTGTGATGGTCCGCGTGCTGCGCCCCGCCGAGCAGGTAGAGACCGTTGAGGATCAGGCTCGCGCCCGGGCCGTCCAGCACCGCCGTGATGTCGTGCCGCGCCAGGCGCGCCCCCAGCACGATGGGGTGCAGCAGGAGCTCGCTGTCGCGCCCCTGCCGCGTGTGGGTGGTGGCCACGTGCCAGGCGGCCGCCCCCTCGTCCTGGACGCGGACCAGCTCGAGCCGCGCGCCGTCCCCGACGACGACCTCCGTCACTTCGTTGGTCCAGTACGGGGCGGACGCCCCGCCCTGGAACCGCTCGACCAGCGTGGCCCGCGCGTCCTGGTCCAGGATCACCAGCGCCCGCGGGTGCGCCACGGCAGCCGCCGTCCCCGGCACGGTGACGAACAGCAACTCCAGCGGGCGCTCCAGCGCGAGGCCGGGCGGCACGTGCACGAACGCGCCGTCGGCGAGGAACGCGGTGTTGAGCGCCGCGAACGCGTTGTCGGCGAATCCGGCATGCCGCGCCAGATGCTGCTCGACCAGGTGCGCGTCGCCGCCGCCCCCCCCCAGGGCCGCGGGCAGGCCGCCCACCCGCACGCCCGCAGGCAGCCCACCCAGCGAGGAGATCTCGGGCGCGAACCGCCCGTTGACGAACACCAGCCGCGCGGCCCCCTCCCGCTCCGCCAGCGCCGGCGCGGCCGCTCCCGCGGGGGGCGGCGCCGGCACGAAGGCCGTCTCCGCCAGGGGCGCCACGCTGGTGAAGCGCCACGCCTCCTCCCGGGTCGTCGGAAACCCCAGCTCGGCGAACCGCGCGATCGCGGCGGCGCGCAGCGAGCGCAGCCACGCCGGCGAACGCCCGGCACCGTTCGCCGCGAACGCCTCGAACTGCGCGAGAAAGCGCTCCACCGCCTCCGGCGGCCGGCCCGTAGTGCGGCCGGCCTCCCCGCCCCCGCCCGCTCCCACCCCGGCCGTCAGAGCGCCGCCTCCGCGCGCACCCAGTCGTACCCGCGCGCCTCCAGCTCCAGCGCCAGCTCCTTTCCCCCCGAGAGCACGATCCGCCCCTCGGTGAGCACGTGCACCGCGTCGGGCGTGATGTAGTTCAGGATCCGCTGGTAGTGGGTCACCACCACCGTCGCGTTGTCCGGCCGGCGCAGCCGGTCCACCGCGCCCGCCACCGTCCGCAGCGCGTCAATGTCGAGCCCGGAGTCCGTCTCGTCCAGCACCGCCAGCCGCGGCTCCAGCACCGCCATCTGCAGGATCTCGTTGCGCTTCTTCTCTCCGCCGGAGAAGCCGTCGTTCACCGGCCGGTTCGTCAGGCTGTCGTCCGACTCGATCGCCTTGAGCTTCGCCGCCAGCAGGTCCATGAACTCGAGCGGGTCCAGCTCCGGCTGCCCGCGGTGCTTGCGCACCGCGTTCAGGGCGGCGCGCAGGAAATAGGCGTTCGTGATCCCGCGGATCGCCACCGGATACTGGAACGCCAGGAACAGTCCCTCGCGGGCGCGCTCCTCCGGCGCCATCGCCAGCAGGTCCCGGCCCTGGAAGCGCACCGTGCCCGCCGTGACGCTGTAGGCGGGATGACCCGCCAGCACCTGCGCCAGCGTGCTCTTCCCCGAGCCGTTCGGGCCCATGATCGCGTGCACCTCGCCCGCGTGGACCACGAGGTCTATGCCCCGCAGGATCTCGCGGCCCTCCACCGACGCGTGCAGGCCGGCGATCTCCAGCAGCGGCGCCGCCCCCGCGCCCTTCTCGCCGGTCGCGCTCACCCGACGCTCCCCTCGAGGCTGATCCCCAGCAGCCGCTGCGCCTCCACCGCGAACTCCATCGGCAGCTCGCGGAACACCTCCTTGCAGAACCCGTTCACGATCATGCTGGTCGCATCCTCGGCCGACAGCCCGCGCTGCCGGCAGTAGAAGATCTGGTCCTCGCCGATCTTCGACGTGGACGCCTCGTGCTCCATGATGGCCGTGCTGTTGCGCACGTCAATGTACGGGAAGGTGTGCGCCCCGCACTTCTCCCCGATGAGCATCGAATCGCACTGCGAGTAGTTCCGCGCCCCCGTCGCCCCCTTGAGGATCTTCACCAGCCCCCGGTAGGTGTTCTGGCCCTGGCCCGCCGAGATCCCCTTCGAGACGATGGTGCTCCGGGTGTTCTTCCCCAGGTGGATCATCTTGGTGCCGGTGTCCGCCTGCTGGCGGTGGTTCGTCACCGCCACCGAGTAGAACTCCCCCACCGAGTTGTCCCCCTGCAGAATGCACCCGGGGTACTTCCAGGTGATGGCCGACCCGGTCTCCACCTGCGTCCACGAGATCTTGGCGTTGCGTCCCGCGCACTTCCCCCGCTTGGTCACGAAATTGTAGATCCCGCCCCGCCCCTGCTCGTCCCCCGGGTACCAGTTCTGCACCGTCGAGTACTTGATCTGCGCGTCGTCCAGCGCGACCAGCTCCACCACCGCCGCGTGCAGCTGGTTGGCGTCCCGCATCGGCGCCGAGCACCCCTCGAGGTAACTGACGTAGCTCCCCTCGTCCGCGATGATCAGGGTCCGCTCGAACTGCCCCGACGCCGCCGCGTTGATGCGGAAGTAGGTCGAGAGCTCCAGCGGGCAGCGCACCCCCTTGGGGATGTACGCGAACGAGCCGTCGCTGAACACCGCCGAGTTCAGCGCCGCGAAGTAGTTGTCGTTGTACGGCACCACCGAGCCCAGCCAGCGCTCGACCAGCTCCGGGTGCTCGCGCACCGCCTCCGAGAACGAGCCGAAGATGATCCCCTGTTGCGCCAGCGTCTCCTTGAACGTGGTCGCCACCGACACGCTGTCGAACACCGCGTCCACCGCCACCCCCGCCAGCCGCTTCTGCTCCGCCAGCGGGATCCCCAGCTTCTCGAAGGTCTCCAGCAGCTTCGGGTCCACCTGGGCCAGGCTGTCCTTCGGCTTGGCCTGCTTCGGCGCCGCGTAGTAGACGATGGACTGGTAGTCAATCGGCGGGTACTTCACGTTCGCCCACGTCGGCTCGCGCATCGTCACCCACTGCCGGTACGCCTTGAGCCGCCACTCCAGCATGAACGCCGGCTCCCCCTTCTTGGCCGAGATCAGCCGGATGACGTCCTCGTTCAACCCGGGCGGCACCTCATCCGATTCGATGTCGGTGACGAACCCGTACTTGTACGGCTGCAGGACCTGCGCCTCGATGCTCGTCATGTCAGCTCCCGCGGCGATTCGTCGCTCGCGCTCCGCTCGCCCGCCCCACCCAGGTCGCCCGGCGTGACCGAATACTCGCACGCGTTCGAGCCCTCGGTGATGTGGGTGCGGCGCTCCACCTGGGCCGCCAGCACCTCGGTCAGGAACCGCCGCTCCGCCGCGCACACCTCGGGGTAGCGCTCCGCCACCGCGCGGATCGCGCAGTTGTGCTCCGCCAGCCGGATGCTGCCGTCCCGGCTGTCCCACTCCGCCATGTACCCTTCCTCCGACAACAGCCGCACCAGCCGCTGCAGCCGCACCTCCACCGGCTGGTCCGCCAGCTCGACCTTGAGCTGCGCGGCACGCTCCCGGAACTGCCGCAGGAACACCCGGCTCACCTCCCCGCGCCCCGCGCGCTCCTCGATGTGCTGCAACAGCACCTTCAGCGCCTCCTCGTAGCGGTTGGGGAACAGCGCCTCGCCGCGGGCCGTGAGCCGGTAGGCATTCGCTGGAGCCCCCAGGCCGCGCTGCTGCCGCCCGTACGCCACGGAGCCGTCCAACTCCAGCTCCTTGAGGTGCCGCCGGACCGCGTTCGCCGACACCCCGAACGCCTCGCCAAGCTCTCTGGCTGTAACGGGTTGCGATCGCTTGATGTGGACCAGGATCTGGCCGCGTAGCCCGCGGTGCCCGGCGATGCCCTGCGTGGAGTCCGTCATGCGGTCTTTCCCCAGTTCGCCAATACTTATGTTGACGAAAGAACCTAACCACAAGAGGCGGGAATCGGAATGGGCCGGCCCCCTGAACGGGGAGGCCCTGACGCGATCACGTGGGGAGGGGATGGAGTGATGGGGCGACGAGGTGAGCCCGGCGCAGCCGCGTGGCGCCCGCGGCCCGATCCTACAAGTCCGATCGAAAGCGCGCTACATTGGCGGGCCGATGTTCCTGCTGACGCCCTTCCTGCTCGGCATCGCCGTGGGCGCGTTGTACTGCGCCCCCGTCGGTCCGGTGAACCTCGAGATCATGCGTCGCGGTCTGACGATCGGTTTCCTGGCGGCGTTCCTGGTCGCGCTGGGGGCGGTGATCGGCGACGCGTTCTGGGCGGCGGTGGGCATCCTGGGCTCGAGCCTGGTGACGGAGTTCGTGGTGCTCCGCGCGGGGATCGGCTTCGTCGGGGTCCTGATCCTCCTGTTCGTGGCCTGGAACGCCTACCGGGCGTCGAAGCAGGATCCCGACCTCCATTTGGGCGAGCCGCCGCGCAAGCGGGTCGGTTTCGTCGTCGGCGCGGCGCTTTCGATGGCCAATCCCTTCGCGGTGCTGTTCTGGCTGTGGCTCGCGGCGTCGGGCGCCATGGCCAGCGTGGGCGTGGATCCGAGCCATCACGTGGCCCGGGTGTGGTTCTTCCTCGGGCTGGTGGCGGGCGCGATCCTCTACGGGCTGGCGCTCTCGGCCCTGGTCGCCCGGACCCGGCGGTTCGTTTCCGCGCACGTCATGCGGAAGATCAACCTCGGCGCCGCCGTCGGGCTCCTGGCTCTGGCGGTCGTGATGACCGTCCGGGTGCTCCGGATGATCCGCCACCTGTGAGCGCGTGGCTCTGATGCCGGAGGCGGCCGCGGTGGGGAGCGGCCCCCTGCTGGCGCTCGAGGCCGTGACCAAGCGGTTCCCGGGCGTGACGGCGCTGGATGCCGTGGATCTGTCCGTGGCCCCGGGGCGGGTGCACGCGCTGGTGGGGGAGAACGGGGCCGGGAAGTCCACGCTCCTCAAGATCGTGGCCGGCGCGCAGCGGCCGGACGCGGGGAAGCTGTTGCTGGCGGGCCGGGAGGTGCGGTTCGCCGCCCCGCGCGACGCCCTGAAGGCCGGGGTCACGGTCATGTACCAGGAGCTGTCGCTGGTCCCGCAACTCAGCGCCGAGGCCAACATCTTCCTGGGCATGGAGCCGGAGCGCCGCGGTGTTCTGGACCGCCGGACCGCCCGCGCGCGAGCCCAAGACGCGCTGCGCGCCCTGGGCGCGGAGTTCGACCCCGGGATTCTCGCGAGTGATCTGTCGGTCGCCGAGCAGCAGCTGGTCGAGCTGGCCCGAGCGCTGGTGCGCGACGCGCGGCTCATCGCCCTGGACGAGCCGACCGCGGCGCTCTCGCAGGTGGAGGCGGGCCGCCTGTTCGAGCAGGTCCGGGGACTGTGCGGACGCGGCATCGCGGTGATCTTCGTGTCGCACCGGCTGGAAGAGGTGCGGCGGATCGCCGAGGACGTCACCGTGTTGCGCGACGGGCGCCGGGTGTTCAGCAGTCGGATCGCCGCGGTGAGCGATGCGGAGCTGATCCGCCACATGGTGGGCCGCGACGTGGAGTACGCCCGGCTGAACGCCGCGGCCGCGCCGGCGGCCGTCCCGCGGCTGGAGGTCCGGGGCCTTACACGGCGCGGGCACTTCACCGACGTCTCGCTGGCGCTGCGCCGCGGCGAGATCGTGGGACTGGCGGGCCTGGTGGGCGCGGGACGGACGGAGGTGGCCCGGTGCGTGGCGGGCGCGGACCGGAGTGACGGCGGCACCATGCTGCTGAGCGGCGCGCCCTACCGGCCCCGGTCGCCGCGGGAGGCGATCCGGCGCGGCGTGGTCTACCTCCCGGAGGACCGGAAGACCCAGGGCCTGGTGCTGGGCATGAGCGTGCGCGAGAACGTCACGCTCGCGACCCTGGAGCGTTACAGCCGGCGCGGGGTGATTCGCCGGCGCACCGAGCGCGAGGCGGCGGCGCGCGAGACCGCGGCCGTGGACCTGCGCCCTCCCGAGATCGAGCGGGAGGCCGGGACGCTGTCGGGAGGCAACCAGCAGAAGGTCGTGCTGGCCAAGTGGCTGCTGGCCGACGCCGACGTGCTCATCTTCGACGAGCCCACCCGCGGAGTGGATGTCGCGACCAAGGTGGACCTGCACCGGCAGGTGCGCGCCCTGGCCGACGCCGGCAAGGCGATCCTGGTGATTTCC
Organism: bacterium; assembly: GCA_021787855.1. Classification (GTDB taxonomy): domain Bacteria; phylum Gemmatimonadota; class Gemmatimonadetes; order Gemmatimonadales; family JACORV01; genus Fen-1245. The sequence goes on from JAJYLI010000001.1 coordinate 48,327, forward strand.
TCGGAACTCCCCGAGATCCTCGCCCTGGCCGACCGCATCGTGGTGATGCGCGAGGGCAGGGTGGCGGGCGCCCTGGAGGCGGCCGGGGCCACGGCCGAGCGGGTACTCGAGCTGGCGCTGCCGGGCGCGCACGCGGCATGAGGGCGCCCCGGCTGGCGCGCTTCGGCGTCCCGCTGGTGCTGGCGGGGCTGGTGGTGGTATCCGGCATCCTGATTCCCGGGTTCATGTCCCGGTCGAACCTGACCACGATCCTGCTGCACGTTTCCATCAACGGCATCATCACGCTCGGGGCGGTCTACGTCATCATCACGGCCGGCATTGACCTGTCGGTCGGGTCCATCGTCGGCTTCGCCGGCGTCCTTACGGCGGCGACGCTCACCAGCGGCGCGGTGCTGCACCTGTTGGGGCCGGTGGGGGCGGCGGTGCTGGCGGGCGTCGTGGGCGTGGCGGCGGGCGCGGCGGTCGGTCTGCTGAACGGCGGGGTGGTCGCCTGGCTCGGGGTCGCGCCGTTCATCGTGACGCTCGCCACGATGACCGCGGCGCGGGGCGCCGCACGCCTCGTCACGGGGGGCATCCCCGTCGGCTACCCGGACCCCAGCGATCCCATGCAAGCGCAGAAGATCGCCGCGCTGAACGCGCTTCACACGGTGGGCGGCGGGCGCCTCCCGATGCCGGGCCTGCCGACCGGCTTCCCGGTCCCCGCGCTGGTGATGCTGGCGATCGTGGCCCTCGGCGGGTTCGTCCTCGTGCGTACCCGCTTCGGGCGCCATGTGTACGCCGTGGGCGGCAACGAGGAGGCGTCGCGCCTGTCGGGCGTGGCCGTGGGGCGCGTCAAGCTGGCCACCTACGTCATCAGCGGTGCCTGTGCCGGGGTGGCCGCGGTCCTGCTGGTCGGGCAGCTCCGCAGCGGCGGTCCGGACGCCGGCATGCTCTACGAGCTGAACGCGATCGCGGCGGCCGTGATCGGCGGCACCTCCCTGTTCGGGGGCATCGGAACGGCGTGGGGGGCGCTGACCGGCGCGCTGCTGATCGGCGTGTTGAACAACGGCCTCGATCTCCTGGGCGTACCTTCGTTCTGGCAGGAGATCGCCAAGGGCGTCATCATCCTCCTGGCCGTGCTGTTCGACGTGTGGATGAAGAAGGCGGACGCGCGCCGGCGGGCGCAGGCGGGCCGCGCCGCGGCGGGAGGGTAGGCTTCAGGCGGGGGGGTATCATGCTCGCTCGGCTCACGCGTGCCTCGTGGTGCGCGGTGGCGGCCCTGGTGGCGGCCGCGACCGTGCAGGCGCAGGATCTGCCGATCAGGCGCTGGCTGCTCCTGGGCCCGGTTCCCGTGACGGCCGGGCCGCCGCACGACTACCTGAACGGCGCGGCCGGCGTCCTTCCGGACTCCGGCGAGCGGCTCGCGGGTCACGAGTTCCTGCCGGCGGATGCCGACTCGCTGGGCGGCGTGGACTTGAACCGGGTGTTCGCGGGACCCACCGACCACACGGCCGCCTACGCGCACGCCTACGTGTACTCGCCGGACGACCGCACGGTCCTGCTGGTGATGGACAGCGACGACTACCTGCTGGCCTGGCTGAACGGGCAGCAGATCTGGGTCCATCTCGAGGAGCGCGGCCTGCGCTCCGGCAGTGACACGGTGGCCGTGCGCCTGGCGGCGGGCTGGAACAGCGTGCTGCTCGAGGCCGTGAACGTGACCGGCGGCTTCGGCGTGCTCGGACGGCTGGCCCGGGCGCCGGGGGAGCCCGGGCTCGACGGCATCCGGGTGCAGGACCGCCGGCCGCCGGGCCTCGTGGCCCAGCAGTATCCGGCCGCCACGCTCACCGCCTCCATGCCGCGGCCGGACGGTCCGGCGACCTGGACCGGGGACCGCATCGAGCTGCCCGCGACGGTCGCCGTGACCCTGTGGGGACGCGACACGCTGCGCGGGGCCGTGCCGCGCGTCAGCCAGGACACCACCACGTGGTCAGCGGATTCGGCGCTGGCGCTGCCGCCGGGCGCCGCCCGGGCGGTGAGCTTCCGGCCCACGTTCGAGGAGCTGCGGCGCGCCGCGCTGGGCCTGGCGCCGCTGGTGGTCACGGCCGGCGCGGGCCCCGCCGCGCGGCAGGCCCTCCTCGCCGTGGATCCCGCGTGGCTGCTGCGCCTCGTCGGCGGGCGCCTGGCGACCGGTGGCTGGGCGGGTGACTCCTCCGCGGACGGCGAGCGCCGGCTGCGGACGACGCTGATCGTCCCGCGGGCCCTCGCGGGCCGCACGGTGGATCTGGTGGTGGGCCAGTTCGGGGACTCGGCGACGTACCGGGTCAACGGCCGCGCCGTCCCATGGCGGGCCGGCAACGTGGAGCTGTGCGGGCCCTGCCGCGCGGGCGACACCCTCTCGGTCGCGATGCGGCTGGTGCCGGGACGGCCGTGGTGGACGTTCCCCGACGCGCGGGTGCGCGACCTCGGCTATGCCGAGTACGCGGACGGGTACGCCTACGCCCGGGAGCTGACCGGCCAGGCGCCGGCCATCTCGCCGCCCGACCCCCGGCAGTGGCTGAGCCTGCTCGAGGGCGATCCGGCGGCGTACGGGCAGCTGCTGCAACGCTACGCCGCCGCCTACGCGCCGCTCGAACAGCGGATTCACCGCGACACGCTGCATCTGGTCGGCAACTCGCACATTGACGCGGCGTGGCTGTGGCCGTGGAGCGAGACCGAGCACGAGGTGCTCCCCAACACCTGGCGCTCGTCGCTGAAGCTGGCGTCCATGTTCCCCGGCTACGTCTTCGCGGCCAGCTCCGCGGTGTTCTTCCGGGCGATGGACCGCCTGTTCCCCACGCTCGCCGACTCGCTCCACGCCGCGGTGCGCTCGGGGCAGTGGGCCATCGTGGGCGGGTGGTGGCTGGAGCCGGACCAGAACATCCCCTCCGGCGAGGATCTGGCCCGCCAGGGGCTGTACGGCCAGCGGTACTTCCAGCGCCACTACGGCCGGCGCGCCACGGTGGGCTGGACCCCGGACTCGTTCGGCTACCCGTGGACCCTGCCGCAGATCTACCGCCAGGCGGGCCTGGACTATTTCGTGACCCAGAAGATCCGCTGGAACGACTCCACCCAGCTGCCCTACGACGCGTTCTACTGGAAGGGCCGCGACGGCACGCGGCTGTTCACCTACAACCCGTACGGCTACGACTCCGACCTCGAGCCGCGGCAGCTGATCCGCAACCGGCTCGACGACGCCCGGCGGAACCACGGGATCCACAATCAGCTGGTGCTGTACGGCGTGGGGGACCACGGCGGCGGCCCCACGATCGCGATGCTGGAGCGGGCGGAGGAGTTGTGGCGGGTGCCGACGTTCCCGGTGGTGAAGTTCGACTCGCCGGACCGCGCCCTGGCGGACATGCGCCGCTCCATGCCGGACTCCGCCTTCCCGGTGTGGCGCGACGAGCTGTACCTCGAGTATCACCGCGCGACCTACACGACCCAGGCGTACCAGAAGTGGGCGGCGCGCCACAGCGACGCGCTGCTGCGGACGGCGGAGGCGCTGGCCGCGGTGGACACCGCGGCCTATCCGCGGGCGCGGCTGGAGCACGCGTGGCACCAGGTGCTGTTCAACGAGTTCCACGACATCCTGCCGGGGTCGGGCATTCACGAGAACTACGTGGTCGCCGACCAGTGGTACGACAGCGCGTGGGCGGCGCTCGACACCGTGAGCGCGAAGGCGTTGACGGATCTCGCCTCCCGGATGGACACCCGCGGCGCGCCGCGCGGCACGGTGCCCGTGGTGGTCTTCAACCCGCTGACCTGGGCGCGCGGCGCGGTCGTGCGGGTGGGACTCGGCGACGGAACGGGGGGGAGGAGCGGAGACAGCGCGACGTTCCTGGCGCGCAACGTCCCGGCCCTGGGCGCCCGCGTCTATTACGTCCGCCCCGGAACGGTGCGGGCCGCGAGTCCGCTGCCCGCGCCGCGGGTGGGGCCGGACTGGCTGGAGAACGCCTACCTGCGCGTCGAGGTGGACACCACCACCGGTGACATCACCCGCCTCTACGACAAGCGGAATCGCCGGGAGGCGCTGGCGCCCGGCGGCCGCGCCAACGTGCTCCAGATCCTCTACGACAAGCCCAGGGAGTGGGACGCCTGGAACCTGGGCTTCAACGGCCAGGAGTGGGACGTCACGCGGACGGGCGCGCTGTCGCGGCACGCCGACGCGGCCGAGGCGACGATGGCCTTCACCCGCCGCTGGGGCGCGTCCACCTTCCACCAGACCCTCGTGCTCGGGCGCCAGACGCCGTACGTGGACGTGGTCAACGACGTGGACTGGCACGAGACGCACAAGATGCTGAAGGTCGCGATCACCGCCGCGGTGCACCCCGACTCGGCGACCTACGAGATTCCGTACGGCACCATCGGACGCTCGTGCAACCCGCGCACCAAGGCCGAGCGCGCCAAGTACGAGGTGCCCGGCCAGCGGTGGGCGGACCTGTCGGACGCCGGCTACGGGGTGAGCATCCTCAACGACGGCAAGTACGGCTGGGACTGCCACGGCAACGTGCTGCGGCTGTCGCTGCTGGTGGCGCCCCTGTGGCCGGACTCCCTGGCCGACCGCGGAACGAATCGCTTCCGCTACGCGTACTACCCCCACGCCGGCGACTGGCGCGCCGCCCGCACCGAGCACGTGGCCGCCGAGTACAACACGCCCGTGGTGGCGATGCGCGCGGGCCCGCACGCCGGCGCCCTCGGCGCTGGCGTGAGCTTCGCCTCGGTGGCCGCCCCCGGGGGTGGCGTCGAGCTGAGCTGGGTCAAGCGGGCCGAGGACTCCCCGGACCTGGTGCTGCGGCTGGTCGAGTGGAACGGCCGGTCCGAGACCGCGACGGTCACGCTGCGCCCCGCCATTCGCGCCGCGCACCTGTCCAACTTCCTCGAGGACCCCGGCCCCGCCGTGCCGCACACCGCGCACACCCTGCGCGTCGCCCTGCACCCGTACCAGATCGCCACCGTCGTGGTCGCGACCGCCCCGGAGAGGAGATAACCCGTGCCCCAGCCGAGCGCCGTTTCCCGCAGCCGGTGGGCCGCCGTCGTCGCGCTCGCCGTCCTCCTCGCTCCGACCGGGTGCGCCAGGCGCGCCGCCTCGACCCGGCCGCAGATCGGCGTCACGCTGCTCACCGAGGCGCACGTCTTCTACCAGGACCTCCAGCGCGGCATGCGCGCGGAGGCCGACAGCCTGGGGCTGGACCTGCACGTCGTGGCGGGGGAGTGGGACCTGGCCCGGCAGACCAGCCAGGTCGAGAACTTCATCACGCAGAAGATGAACGCGATCATCATCGCGCCGGTGGACTCGCGCGGCATCGTCTCGGCCATCGAGGAGGCCAACCGGGCCAAGATCCCGGTGTTCACCGTGGACATCGCCTCCGCCGGCGGCCACGTCGTCTCGCACATCGCCTCCGACAACGAGCAGGGCGGCGAGCTGGTCGGCGAGTACCTGGCCAAGCTGCTCCACGGCAAAGGCAACATCGCCATACTCGACCAGCCCACGCTGACCAGCGTGATTGACCGGGTACGGGGCTTCCGGGAGGCGATCGCGAAGTACCCCGGCATCCACATCGTCGCCGACGCGGCCGTGGACCGCGGGCTCAGGGATGTCGCCAAGAACAAGACCGACAACCTGCTCCAGGCGCACCCCGACCTCAACGCCATCTTCGGCAGCAACGACGACTGCGCCCTGGGGGCGCTGGCCTCGGTGCGCGCCGCCGGCAAGCGCAACGTCCTCATCGTCGGCTTCGACGCCACGCCCGAGGCCCGCGCGGCCATCGCCGGCGGCGGCCCCCTCAAGGCCGACGCCATCCAGCACCCCACGACCATCGGGCGCCAGGCCATCCTGACGGTCTACCGCTACCTGCACGGCGACACCGTGCCGCCGTTCGTCGCCGTCCCGGTGGGGATCGTGGATCGCGGCACGCTGGCCCAGCAGGCGCTGGGCCACGACACCAGCGGCACGCCGGCTCACTGAACAGTCGCACGACGGAGGGGAGCGGGGGGACGCTTGCCCCCCATCTCCGAGCGGTCTAATTTGCTTTTCATGACAGGGGTGCCCGCCCCGGCGGGCTGAGATCACACCCTTCGAACCTGACCCGGTTCAGACCGGCGTAGGGAGTCACCTCCAGGTCAAGGACGCTTCTCGTCCGGGTCCCCTGTCCCGGATGGGGAGCGTCTTACGTTGACCACCAGGGAGCGAGCGATGAGCGACTGCGTAACTCAGATGTGTCACGCCCGGCGGGGCGACGTCACGGCGGCGATGCGCCGCGTGGCGGAGCGGGAGTCGCTCGAGCCCGAGTTGGTGAGGACCGAGGTGGCCCGCGGCCGGCTCATCATTCCCGCGAACGTGCACCACCTGGCCGGGCGGCTGGACCCGATGGGCATCGGGACGGTGGCCGGCGTGAAGATCAACGCCAACATCGGCAACTCGGCCGTGACGTCGGACGTCGAGGGCGAGCTGGAGAAGCTCCACTTCGCCGTGCACTTCGGCGCCGACACCGTGATGGACCTCTCCACCGGCGGCGGGATTGACGAGATCCGCGAGGCGATCATCGCGGCCAGCCCCGTGCCGATCGGCACGGTACCGATCTACCAGGTCATCCAGTCGGTGGACGACGTCGGCGACATCACCCCGCAGATGCTGCTGGACAACATCGAGCATCAGGCCCGCCAGGGCGTGGACTACATCACGGTGCACTGCGGGGTCCTGCGCGAGCACCTGGGCTTCGCCCTGGGCCGCGTCACCGGCATCGTCAGCCGGGGCGGCTCGCTGCTGGCGGCCTGGATGACGCAGCGCCGGGAGCAGAACCCGCTCTACACCCACTTCGACGAGCTGCTGGAGATCGCCCGGGCCCACGACGTCTCGCTCTCCCTGGGCGACGGGCTCCGGCCGGGCTCGCTCGCCGACGCGTCCGACAAGGCGCAGTTCGCCGAGCTGGAGGTGCTGGGTGAGCTCACGACCCGGGCTTGGGCGCGCGACGTTCAGGTCATGATCGAAGGGCCGGGCCACATCCCGATGCACCAGATCGAGATGAACGTCCGCAAGGAGCAGGAGATCTGCCACGAGGCGCCGTTCTACACGCTCGGCCCGCTCGTGACGGACATCGCGCCGGGTTACGACCACATCACCAGCGCGATCGGCGCGGCGATGATCGGCTGGTTCGGCGCCTCGATGCTCTGCTACGTGACGCCCAAGGAGCACCTGGGCCTGCCGAACTGCCAGGACGTGCGCGAGGGTGTGATCGCGTACAAGATCGCGGCCCACGCCGCCGACATCGCGCGCGGCCGCAAGGGCTCGCGCGAGCGTGACGACGCGCTGAGCCGCGCGCGCTTCGCCTTCGACTGGAACGAGCAGTTCCGGCTCTCGCTCGACCCGGAGCGCGCCCGCGCCTACCACGACGAGACGCTGCCGGCCGAGTACTTCAAGTCGGCGGAGTTCTGCTCGATGTGCGGCCCGAAGTTCTGCTCCATGCACATCACCCGGAAGATCCAGGAGTCGCTCGAGAACCAGCCGCCCCTGGCGGCCGCGCCCGCCGCCGGCGACGCGCTGGTGACGGGCCGGTGATGGTGCGGCGCTAGCGTCGAGACGCCGGCCGCGGACCCGGGCGCCGGTCGCGAGCGAAGCGGACGAAAGCCCTCCCCGAACATGGGGAGGGCTTTCTTCGTCTATGCGCGCACCCGTCCAGGCGCGGCATCGTTCTTGCTTGGCCTCGGGACGAGGACCAGGGCGCGTCTCGGAGAGGGGCCGCATGATAGACGTCGAGCTGCTGGACGGCGGACCTGCCGCACCGCGCTACGATCTCGTTTCCGGCAATCGGATGGTGGCCGAGGGGGCATTGCGGGCGGGGTGCCGTTTCTTCGCCGGTTACCCCATCGCGCCCGCGCTGGAGATCTTCCGCGCCATGGGCGAGGAGTTGCCCCTGGGTGGCGGCCTCGCCGTGAGCGCTCCGGACGACATCACCGCGCTCCAGTACGCCATCGGCGCCTCGATGGCGGGGTACAAGGCCATGAGCGCGACCTCCGGCCCCGGATGGAGCCTGATGGTCGAGTCGGTGCAGTACGCCCTGATGACCGAGACGCCCCTGGTCGTGGCGGTCGTGCAGCGGCTCGGCCCGGCGACCGGGGGAGCCACCCACGGGGCGCAGGGTGACGTCCGGCTGGTCGAGTCCTGCACCTCGGGCGGCTACACGGTGCCGGTGTTCGCGCCGAGCACGGCCGCCGAGGCCTACGAGCTGACCATCGAGGCGTTCAACTGGGCGGAACGGCTGCGCATGCCCGTGGTCCTGCTCTCCGACAAGGAGGTCGGCACCACGACCGAGCGCGTGGACCGCGCCGCGCTGGCCGGGGCGGAGCCGGTCACGCGGCAGGCGCCGTTCGCGCCCGTGGGGGGCCCGGCGCGGGTCGCCTTGACCGGCTCGGCGCACGACCGGGCAGGACGGCTGATGAAGCCGGCCGGCGAGGCCCTTGAGCTGCTGCGCGAGCTGGAGGCCAAGGTGGTGGCGCGCGCGCCGGCCATGGCGCGGTTCGAATACCGGCCCATCTCGAACGCCGAAGTCGTCGTGATGTCGTACGGGGTGACCGCGCGGGCGATGAAGGAGGCGTGCCGCCACTTCCACGAGACCGGCCGTCTCGCCGTGTCGTGCCTCAAGCTCCAGACGCTCTTCCCGGTTCCCGACCGGATCATCCGCCACGCCGCCGCCACGGCCCGCCGCGTGCTGGTGGCGGAGGAGAATCTCACCGGCCAGTACGCTGCCGTGGTCGAGTCGGTGCTGGGACGCCCGGTCGAGCGGCTGGCGCGCCTCGGCAGCCTCATCACACCGCAGGAGATCATCGCGGCCGTCGAGCGCGGAGGCCCGGTGTGAGCGCCACCCGCCCGTCCTACCTGTCACCCGGCGCCCCGCTGCCGTACTGCGAGGGCTGCGGGCATCCGTGGGTGCTGCGCGCCCTGGACGACGCGCTGCTCGCGCTCGACACCGATCCCGCCGACGTCGCGATCGTCACGGACATCGGCTGCGTCGGACTGGCGGGTGAGCTGCTCCACGGGTTGCACACGGTGCACACGCTCCACGGGCGCTCCCCCGCCCTCGCCACCGGCCTCGCGCTGGCCGACGGCGCGCTGGGCCCCGGGAGGCTCAAACCCGTCGTCCTGATCGGCGACGGCGGCGCGATGGTCGGCATCGCGCACCTGGTGCATGCGGCCCTGCTCAACGCCGACATCACCGTGCTCGTCCACAACAACGGCCTGTTCGGGATCAGCGGCGGGCAGGCCGCCTCTCTCGCCGCGGACGAAGCCTTCAACCTCAGCGCCGTCGCCGGCCACTTCACGCCGCCGGCGGACCTGGTGCGGCTGCTGGCGGCGGCCCGCGCCGGCTTCCTCGCCCGCAGCTACGCCGACGATCCGGAGCTGGCCGCGACCATCCAGGCGGCGATCATCCATCCCGGTTTCGCGATGGTCGAGATCCTCGAGTACTGCCCGGAGCGCTCGCTGAGGCAGGAGGAGATTCGCGACCGTCGGCTGGAGGATACCGTCACCGCCCGCGGCCTGCGCGTCCAGCCGCAGCGCCTGGAGCGGGCGCCGTTCGTCCAGACCTACCGCGAACGCCACGGCATTCTCCGGCGCGAACCGGCCCGGCGCCCGCCGCTCGCCCCCCGCTACGAGGCGAACCTGGATCGCCCCGTCGCCATCGTCCTGGCCGGCACCGCGGGCGAGCACGTGCAGAGCGCCGCGCGCGACCTGTGCGCGGCCGCCGTCGCCGCCGGTCTCGACTGCACGCAGAAGAACGACCACCCCGTCACCATGCGGAGCGGCTACTCGTTCTCCGAGGTCATCCTCAGCCCCTTCGAGATCTCGTTCACGGGCGTGGAGCATCCGGACGCGATCATCGTCACGTCGTCCGACGGGCTCGCCGAGGTGCAGCGGCGCCAGCTGCTCTCCCGCCTCGCTCCCGCGGGCGTGGTCATCGCCGACGATTCCCTGGCACTCGACGGTGCGCGCCGCCTGCCGCTGCGCGAGATCGCCGGCGCCCCGTGCGCCGCCCTCGCCGGCGTCGTCGCCTGGGTCGCGCAAACCGAGATCTTCAACGTGGACGCGCTCCTGGAGGCGGTCCGGGCGCGGGATGCCGGTTGCGACATCGCCGCGCTGACGGCGGCCTTCGCGTCCGTCCGGGCCGCCGCCGCGGCTGCCTCGCACCCTTGACAGTGCCAACGCCGCCATCCCAATTTGCGGTCGGTCAGTCGGAATTGAGGGTTGGCGGCCTGCGCTGAGGAGCCGGACATGCCGTATGTGATCGCCGAGCCGTGTATCGGGGTGAAGGACCGCGCGTGCGTCGAGGTCTGCCCGGTGGACTGCATCTATGAAGACGAGAAGATGCTCTACATCCACCCCGACGAGTGCATTGACTGCGGCGCCTGTGAGCCCGAGTGCCCGGTGACCGCGATCTTCCCGGAAGAGGACGTGCCCCCGCAGTGGAAGGACTACGTCGCCTTGAATCGCGACGTCTTCAGCCGGCCGACGCCTCCCGGCAAGCCGCAGAAGAAGACCGCCTAGCCAGCGGCGCACGGATCGAGCGAACGACAGCCCCGGGGAGCCCGCCTTCCCGGGGCTGTCGCTTGTGGGGGCCCGCTTCCCTATGCGCCCGGGATCGTCTCGAGGAACTCCCCCACCACGCGATTCACGGTGGCGGGTGCCTCCAGCGGCGAGAGGTGGCCGGCTCCGGGAATGGTGGCCATGACGGCCGACGGCACGGCGGCGACCATGGAGCGCGCGACCGCCGGCGGCGTCACCTCGTCTTCCTCCCCCACCACGACGAGCACCGGAACGTCAATCGCCGGCAGGAGCGCCGTAGAGTCCGGCCGATCACGCATCGCGCCCAGGGCGCCGACGATTCCCGGCACGCTCGAACGGCCGACCATCTCGCGCACCTGCTCCACGAGCGCGGGCTGCGTGCGGCGTGTGGAGCGTCCGAGCAGCCTGGGGAGCATCCGCTCGGCGACGCCGGCCGGTCCCTCGGCGCGCGCGACCGCCGCCAACTCGTCTCTCCCGCGCCTGGCGTCGCCGCCGTCCGCGTCGGAGCGCGTGTCCACCAGGACGAGTCCCATGATGCGGTCGCGGTGCCGGCGCCACAACTCGAAGGCGACATAGCCCCCCATCGAGAGGCCCGCCACCACCGCCCGCGCGACTCCAAGACGGTCCAGCAGGCCGGCGACGTCGTCCGCGTAGGCGGCCATGGAGTAGCCGGATTCCGGCGCGTCGGACGCCCCCGCGCCGCGAAGATCGGGCGCGATCCGCCGCCACCGGGTCAGCGCGACCACTTGATGCCTCCACATCGTCCGATCGAGCGGGAAGCCGTGGAGCAGCAGCAGCGCAGGCCCCTCTCCCCGCACCTCCGCCGCAAGGCCGACGGCGCCCACCCGATAGCGCCCCACCTCACGGCCGGTAGGCATCGCACCCCCAGGGTACCCGGTGACTCCGACTGCGGGCCGTTCGCTCGCGGGCATTGCCGTTCGCCTTTCGCCTTCAAAGGTAGCGCGGCCCCGGCTGGCCCAGTGAGGCTGCGCCGGCCGTTCAGCACCACCTGGCGGACGATCGCCAGCATCCGACGGCGCCAAGAGCCGCCCTGTGAGCGATCGGTCAATATCGGCACGGTGTCGCTATAGAGTTTCAAGCCTCACGCGATAGCGTCGTGTTACAGTCGCGGCATTTTGCCTCAAGCAGCGCAACCTGCCGCTATTTCAACACTTTGTTGTCGAACATTTTAGTCACTTTTCTGTTGACATGTGGACAAGCACACATGGCCGTAGTTGCGCCGCATCGGCGCCACGGGCAAGCTTTCAGCCATGGTGCGGACCGCCGACCGGCATCCTCCCCGACGCTACGTGCGCAGCAGTGACGAGTTGCGCACCCTGATGCGGCGGGTGGGGCGTGAGAGCCTCGTGGCAATGGACACGGAGGCGGCGAGTTTTCACCGCTTCGTGGATCGCATCTACCTCATCCAGCTCTCGACTTCGCGCGAGACGGCCATCATTGATCCCCTGACGGTGGAGGACGTCACGACGTTGGGGGCGGTGCTGGCGGACCCGGCGATCGAGGTGGTCTTCCACGACGCCGACTACGATCTGCGCATTCTCGATCGCGATTACGGCTTCCATGCGCGGCGTCTGTTCGACACGCGCGTCGCGGCGCAGCTGCTGGGAGAGCCGGCCGTGGGGCTGGCCGCGCTGCTGGAGAAGCACGTCGGGGTCGCCGTGGACAAGAAATATCAGCGGGCCGACTGGTCGCGGCGGCCGTTGCCGCCGGAGATGCTGGAATACGCCGCGACCGACACCTCGCACCTGCTGGCGCTGCGCGAGCGCCTGCGGGCGGAGTTGGAGGCGCGCGGCCGGCTGTCCTGGGCCGAGGAAGAATTCGCCCGCCTGGAAGGCGTGCGGTGGAACCCGGTCGAGGCCAACGGGGGCGCGTTCCTGCGCGTCAAGGGCGCGCGGAGGCTGAGCCGGCGCGGTCTGGCGGTGTTGCGGGAGCTGGTTCCCTGGCGCGAGGCCATCGCGGCCGAGCTGGATCGGGCGAGCTTCCGGGTGGTATCGAACGACGCCCTGCTGGCGTTGTCCGCCGCGCCGCCCCATTCCGCGGAGGAGTTGTCGCAGGTCAAGGGCCTGTCACCGCGGCTGGTGGTCGAACGCGGCGCCTCGCTCCTCACGGTCATCGCGCGCGGCCTCGCCGTGCCGGACAAGGACCTGCCGCGGTTCCCGCGCGCCGCCCGCCGGGCCCCGGATCCCGCCTTCGACCAGGCCGTGGACCGGCTGAAGCGGGTGCGCAACCAGATGGCCGAGCGCTTGAACCTCGATCCCGGAGTCCTGTGCCCCAACGGAACGCTGGAGGCGGTGGCCCGCGCCCGCCCCGCGACGCGGGATGCGCTGCGGGACGTGCCGGAGCTGCGCCAGTGGCAGATGGAAACGCTGGGGGCGGAGTTTCTTTCGGCCCTCGGAAGCTAGCCCCAGAGCAGGGAACGGACGCGCGGATCCATCTTGTCCGGCGTCCAGTACGGCTCCCAGACCAGCTCGACGTCCGCCTTCGATACGCCCTCGAGCCCCTCGAGCACGCCTTGCGCCTCCGACAGCATCTCCGGGCCGGCGGGGCAGCCGGGCGACGTGAGGGTCATCTGGACGTGCACGGCTCCGCCCTCGGCAACCTCGATCTCATAGACCAGACCGAGGTCAACGACGTTGAGGTTGAGCTCCGGATCCTTGACGGCGCGCAACGCGTCGCGCACCTGCTCGACGCTGACCATGGTTCCCGTTCCCGAGTGGATGCAGCAACCTAGCCCGTTGTCGCCTGTCCATCAATCGTCCCGGCGGCAGGCAGGCGAGCCGCAGCCGAGCTGGTGCCGGTGGCGGGCCACCCACGCGTAGACCATGGCGGCGGCCCGCGGCATGAGCGGCAGGGCGAGAGGCCCGGCGAGCCAGCGCCCGCCCGGCAGCAGCCCGAGCAGCGGCCGGGCGGCCGCTGCCCCGGCATACACGCGGCCGTCCGGTGCCACCAGGTGCGCGGCGGCGGCCAGGGCGCCGCGGGAGAGGTCCGGCCGGTCCCGCCACGCCGTTTCCTCCTGCCACGGCACACAACGCACCAGGGCCCCGCGGTCCCAGCGCTTGAGCCGTGCCACCCAGCGCCGGCAGAAGGCGCACTGTCCGTCGTAGAGCAGGGTCCACACCGCCGCCGCGGCGGGCGGAGCGGGGATCGCAGACCGCGCGGACCGGGCGGCGGCTACGACCAGAGTCCCGGAATCCGCGCGCCGCACGAGGGACACAAGCCTTCCGGGCCGATCCGCTGCCGCCGGATCTGATAGCCGAATCGCTCGATCAGCAGGTCGCCGCAGTCCGGGCACCAGGTGTGCTCCCAGCGCCCGACCCGGCCCGGCAGGTTGCCCGCGTACACGAACTTGAGACCGGTGTCGCGGCCGATCTCGCACGCGCGCACCAGATCCGCCGCCGTGGTGTTGCGCGGATCGGTCATCCGGTAGTCCTGATGGAACGCGGTGAGGTGCCACGGAATCGTGGGCGAGACCGCCGCGATGGCCTCAGCCATCCGGCGCAGATCGTCGGTCGCGTCGTTGAAGCCCGGTACGACCAGCGTCACCACTTCGACCCAGAACCCGCGCTGGTGGGCCATCCGGATGGCGTCGAGGACGTGCTCGAGCACGCCGCCCAGCGAGCGGTAGGCTCGGCTCTGCATCGCCTTGAGGTCAATCTTGTAGCCGTCGGTCCAGGGGCGGATGTAGTCGAGCGCCTCGGGGGTCGCGTTGCCGTTCGAGACGAAGGCCGTCTTGAGTCCGGCCGCCCGCGCCAGCCGGAAGACCTCCACACCCCACTCCGCCGTGATCAGCGGTTCGTTGTAGGACGACGCGACGGAGCGCGCCCCGTGCTGGAGGCCCAGCCCGACGAGCGTCTCCGCCGACACGTCGCTCGCCGGGGTGCCCGCCGTAGGGTCCCGCAGCGCCTGGGATGTGAGCCAGTTCTGGCAGTAGCCGCAGTGAAAGTCGCAGCCCAGCATCCCGAACGTGAGGCAGTCCGATCCCGGCAGCAGATGGTAGAACGGCTTCTTCTCGATCGGATCCACCTGGACGCCCGCGGCATAGCCGTGCGGCACCATGAGCGTGCCCGCGCGGTTGAACCGGACCTTGCAGATGCCCCGGCGCTCCGCCCGGATGAGGCACCGGTGCCCGCAGGCCACGCAGCGGACCGATCCCTCGGCGCCCTCGGGGTGCCACAACTCGCCCGCCCGCGCGCGCTGGTCGAGCAGGTCTTCGAGGAGCGCGGTCGGGCCGCCATGTCCCTGCAGCACCGGGACGGCTCGACGCGGTGAGACGGGGGCCATGACCGAATACTGGGGAAGCGCTTGCCGCGGCGCCAGGGGGTTGGCCGGGATCCCCGCGTGTCGTTGAAACCGCTTGCGGCGCTTGCGCTTGGCCCGGTTGGCGCCGGCCCCAAGTCCCCGCCGCCCGGCGGCCCGCGCGCGCCGGCCTGCCGCAGGGATCCCGAGCCAGCCGTCGCCCCGCCCTCCCCGCCGCGGGCATGGGCGCCCGCGGCTATCCCGAGGTCCGACGCGCGGTTGCGCATCGGCGCCTGAACGCGCAATATGCGCCCCTCTGAGTGCAGCAACCGGGGCGCCGCTGGGGAGCTGAGTTGACGGGAATGTCCGTGTGATCAGACTGCCGGCCCGGACCATCGTCCGCTGGCGCTGGCCGATCGTGGTAGGCTGGGTCGCGCTCACCGCGGCCATGGTCCCGCTGGGACGCAACCTGCACGAGCGCCTGCACGTCGGCGGGCAGAACCTGTCGCACACGGAGTCCACCCGGGCCGAAGACATCATCCGGGACGACTTCGACTCGCCCTACGCCGCGTTCGCGGCGGTCGCCATCCAGCATCCCACCCTCACGCTCGGGAGCCGCCGCTACCGGGCGTACGTGGACTCGATCACCGCGGCGTTGCGCCGGCTGCCGTTCGTGCTCCAGACCCTCAACTGGCGGAACTCCGACGACCCGTCGTTCCGGAGCCGGGACGGGCGGACCACGTTCGTGCTGGTGGGCCTGTCGGCCGACAGCTCGGCGACCACCGACACGCCGTTGCTGCGCAGCACGGTCGCCGGCGTGCAGCAGCGCCTCGGCAGCGATTTCAAGACGTACGTGACCGGCGATCCCGCGTTCGACTACGACCTCAGGACGACCGCCGCGGACGATTCGCGCCGGATGGAGCAGCGGCTGGTGCCCGCCACCATCGTGCTGCTGCTGCTGACCTTCGGCGCCCTGGTGGCCGTTCTGCTCCCGATCTCCGTCGGCGTCATCGCGATCACCGTCAGCCTCGGCCTGGTGGCCCTGGCCGCGACCGTGATCCCGATGTCCATCTTCGTGCTGAACCTGACGACGATGATCGGGCTCGGAGTGGGCATTGACTACTCGCTCCTGGTGGTCACCAGGTTCCGGGAGGAGCTGGAGTACGCGCCGAGCCGGCTGGAGGCGGCGGAGGAGACGATCCGCACGGCCTCGCGCACGGTGGTGGCCTCGGGCGGCACGGTCATCGTGGGGTTCGTCGCCCTGATGTTCGTGCCGCTGCAGGAGACCCGCTCGGTCGGGCTGGCGGGCGTGTTCGTGGTGGCGACCTCCATCGCGCTGGCGGTGACCTTCCTGCCGGCCGTGCTGGCGATTCTCGGCCGCCACGTGGACCAGCCGCAGTGGCTGGAGCGCCGGCTCCGGCGGCTGCGCTTCGGCCGGGGCTGGAACCGCTACGCCCGGGCAATCTCCCGCCACCCGTGGCGCGCCATCACCCTCTCCGGCGCGATCGCGGTGACGCTGGCGCTCCCGGCCCTGTGGCTGCGGATGGGTCTGCCGGTGGTCGGGTTCTTCCCCGCCAACACCGACTCGGCGCGGGGGCTGGCCGTGCTCGAGGACATGGGGCATGGCGGCGCGCTGCGGCCGCTGAAGCTGGTGCTCCAGACGACCGACGGCAGCCCGATGCTGGAGCTGGACCGGCTGCGCGGACTGCGCGTGCTCTCCGATTCGCTCCGCGCCAATCCCCGCGTGGCCCAGGTGCGCGGCCTGGTGGACCTGCGGCCCGGGGTGCCGCTGTGGCAGTACATCGAGCTGTACGGCGATACCGCGGCCGCGCGGCGGCGCATGCCGATCGTCTTCAAGGAGTTCCTGAGCCACGACGGCCGCGCGACCGCCTTCGACGTGGTGCTGCAGGACTCGGTCTCGCTCCAGGGCTCCATGGAGCTGGTGCGCGAGGTGCGCCGCATCAACGTCCGGGCGCTGCCCATGATGGGCGATGTCCGCATGCTGATCGGGGGGTTCTCCGCCTCGAACCTCGACTTCAGGACCAAGGTCGAGGGGCTGTTCCCGCTGCTCGCCGTCCTGGTGCTCGGGATCACCGCGATCATGCTGGCGCTGGTGTTCCGGTCGGTGCTGGTGCCCATCAAGGCCGTGGTGATGAACTCGCTGACGGTGTCCGCGTCCTTCGGCCTGATGGTGCTGGTGTTCCAGTGGGGGCTGGGCGGGTCGTTCTTCGGCCTCCCGGGCCCCACGCAGGCGATCTTCTCGATCACCCCGGTCCTGGTGTTCGCGATCGTGTTCGGGCTCTCGATGGACTACGAGGTGTTCCTGCTGTCGCGCATCAAGGAGGAGTTCGACGCCTCCCACGACAACGACGAGGCGACCGTGTCCGGCCTCACCGCCACCGGGGCGACGATCACCAATGCGGCGCTGATCATGATCCTGGTGTTCGGAGCGTTCGCGTTCGCCCGCGTGATGGCGGTGCAGATGATCAGTTTCGGGCTCGCGGTGGCGGTGCTCCTCGACGCCACCGTGATCCGCATCGCCATGGTCCCGGGGGTGATGTACCTCGCCGGCCACCTGAACTGGTGGCCCGGCTACCGGCGCCCCGCGGGCGGCTCGCTGCGCCGCGCCAGCGGCGAGGTCGGAGGGAGCGGGCGCCCCACCACCTGAGCGGGAAGGCCGCGGGGCGCTCCGCCCCCGGCCTCCAGACCGGGCTCACCGCGGCGGCAGCAGGTCTCCCCACAGGTCCCAGTGCCACGCCGGCACGCGCTCGCCGGTCCGGGGATCGCGCAGCGGCTTGAACTGCAGCCACCGCGGGTCGAGGCCGGCCGACTGCCCCCACGCCACCAGCCTGGCGCGGTCGCTGCTCACCAGGTGCGCCATCGGCCGGTGATCGAGCGTGAACCGGTGCAGCCACAGCCCGCCGTCCAGGGCGTGGAGGAGCCCTTCGCGCCGACGGGAAAACTCCCGCCACTCCGCCACGCTAGCCCGCCTTGGCCTCGAGCCAGTTGGCGCCCTCGCCCACCTCGGCCACGAGCGGCACGTCCAGCGCGGTCGCCCGCTCCATGCATTCCTTCACCAGGCGCTCGACCCGGGGCACCTCGTCCTCCGGCGCCTCCAGCACCAGCTCGTCGTGGACCTGGAGCAGCAGACGCGCGCGGAGCGCCCCCCGCAGCTCGGCGTGCACCTTGAGCATCGCCAGCTTGATCAGGTCCGCCGCCGAGCCCTGAATGGGCGAGTTCTTGGCCACGCGCTCCCCGAAGAGCCGGGTGTTGCGGTTGTCGCTGCGCAGCTCCGGGACATAGCGGCGCCGCCCGAAGATCGTCTCGACGTAGCCCCGCTCCCGCGCCGCCACCACCGTCCGGTCGAGGAATTCCCGCACGCCGGCGAAGCGCACGAAGTACTCGTCAATGAACCGCTGGGCCTCGCCCTGCGCGATGCCCAGCTGGCGGGCCAGGGAGTGCGCGCCCTGCCCGTAGATGGTGGCGAAGTTGATGGTCTTGGCCTGCTTTCGCTGGTCCGCCGTCACGTCGGCCACTGCCACGCCGAAGATGACCGCCGCCGTCTGCCGGTGGATGTCGCCGCCGGCGCGGAAGGCGTTCACGAACTGGGGGTCGTGGGACAGGTGCGCCAGCAGCCGCAGCTCGATCTGCGAGTAGTCCGCCACCACGAAGCGGTGCCCCGGCCGCGGCACGAAGCCGCGCCGGATCGCCTCGCCGCGCCGCGACCGCACGGGGATGTTCTGCAGGTTGGGGTCGGAGGAGCTGAGCCGGCCGGTGGCGGCGCCGATCTGGTTGAACGACGTGTGGATCCGCCCCGTGGCCGGGTTCACCTCCGCCGGCAGGGCCTCGAGATAGGTGGAGAGCAGCTTCGCGATCTCGCGGTATTCGAGCAGCAGCCGCGGCACGGCGTGGCCCGCCGCGGCCAGCTCCTCGAGCACGTCCGCGTCGGTCGAGGCCCCGGTCTTGCCCTTCTTGAGCACCGGGAGCTGCAGCTTCTCGAACAGCACGTGCCGGAGCTGCGGCGTGGAGTTGACGTTGAAGTCGGTTCCCGCCTCCTCGTGGATGCGCCGCTCGAGGCCGGCCAGCTCCTCGCGCATCTCCCCGGTCAGCCGCGCGAAGTGGGCCGGGTCGATCGCGATCCCCTCCCATTCCATGTCCACCAGCACCTCGACCAGGGGCATCTCCACGTCCCGGAACAGCGGCGTCAGGCTGTGCTCCGCCAGCGCCGGCTCGAGCCGGGATTGCAGCCGCAGCGCGTAGTCGCTGTCGGCGCAGCAGTAGTCCGCCGCCTCGCGCACCGGTACCTCGGCGAAGGCGCGCTCCTCACGCCCCGACCCGACCACCTCCTTGAAGGAGCGCATCCGCGCCCCGAACTGCTCCAGGACCAGCGCGTCGAGCGCGTGAGAGCGCTTGCCGGGATCCACCATGAAGCTGGCGATCATCGTGTCGAACGCGACGCCCGCGAGCGCGACGCCGGCGCGCCGGAGCACCAGCCAGTCGTAGTTGAGGTTGTGGCCCACCTTGGACACCGCGCCATCCCGGAGCAGGTTCACCAGCGGCGCCAGGGCCGGATCCCCCAGTGGCGGCAGATTGCGGACTTCCCCGCGCTCCATCAGGTCGCCCGAGGAACGGTGGGCGAAGGGCAGGTACCAGGCTTCCCCGGGCGCCACCGCGATGGACAGCCCGATCAGGTCGGCGCGCATCGGGTCGAGCGCGGTGGTCTCGACGTCGAGCGCGAACCGCCCCGCCGACCGCGCCCGCCGAACCACCTGGCCGACCGCCTCCGGGTCGTCCGCGATGCCGTAGCCCGCCGCGGCCACCGCAGCCGCCGCCGGGCGCGCGGCCGGCGCCACGTCTTCCCCGAGCGACCGCGCCAGGGAGTGGAACTCCAGCTCGGCGAACAGGGCCAGCAGGGCGGCCCGGTCCGGGGGGTGCGCCGCCACGGCCTCCAGGTCCAGCGCCACCGGCACGTCCCGGTGCAGCGTCACCAGCTCCCGCGACAGCCGCGCCCGCTCGGCGTCGCGCCGCAGCGCTTCCTGGAGGCGGCCCTTGAGCTCGCCCGCGCGCGCCAGCACGGCCTCCAGGCTCCCGAACTCCCCGAGCAGCTTCCGGGCGGTCTTCTCGCCCACGCCCTGCACCCCGGGGACGTTGTCCGCGGAGTCGCCCACCAGCGCCAGGAAGTCCACGGTCTGTTCGGGAGGCACACCCAGCCGCTCGGCGGCGTTCGCCACGGTGACCAGCTGCTCCTCCACGGCCGCCGGGCCGCCGCGGCCGGGGTTCAGGAGGCTCACCCGCGGCCCCACCAGCTGGTAGAAGTCCTTGTCTCCCGACACGATGGTCACGTCCAGGCCGCGCGCGGCCGCGCGCTCGGCGAGCGTGGCGATCACGTCGTCCGCTTCGTAGCCGGCCACCGATATCAGGGGAACGCGGAACGCCTGGAGCAGCGCCTCGACCCGGAGCAGCGAGTGGTCGAACTCCTGCTGGAGGTCCTCGTCCAGCTTCTGGCGCGTGGCCTTGTAGGTCGGCAGCCGCTCGTGGCGGAAGCTGGTGCCCGCGTCGTGGACCCAGGCCACGAACTCGGGCCGGTGCTGCGCCGTGAGCCGCAGCAGGAAGTTGGCGATGCCCCAGGCCACGGAGGTGTTCTCGCCCCGGCTGGTCGTGAGCGGCCGGGCGAGCATGGCGAAGAACGCGCGGTAGATCAGCGCGTAGCCGTCCACCAGGAACAGCCGGCCCCCTCCCCCGCTCACGGCCGCCATCAGGCCTCCGCGCCTCGAGGGGTCACGCCAGGAGCCGCAGGACCGCCGCAACCACGAGGGGCACCACGAGGTTGTCCAGCGCGCGCCCGGGCACCCGTTCCGCCAGGGCCGCCGCCACAGCTCCGGCGCCGGCCGCGAGCGGGGGCGTCCCGGTCAGCAGCAGCACCGCGGCGGCCGCGACCGCGCACGCGGCCGAGCCCTGCCACGACTTGCGCCCCACGATGCCCGCGTGGGCGCCGGCGGCCGCGGCCGCCGGATCGCTCAGCGCTTCCACGAGGATCGCCCGCTCGGCGACCACGCCGGGGAACAGCCACCAGGCCGCCGCGAAGCCCAGCGCGAGCGTCGTCGCCCCGCTCAACCCGCCGCGCTCCGCGGGCCGGAACAGCGGGCCGGCGAGCCGGGCGACGAGCGCGCCCGCCCGCGGCCAGGCGAGCCGCGCCGCTTCGGCGATCGCCGCGGCGGCCACCAGGGCGGCGAAGCCCAGGCGCGCTTTCTCGGGGCCCGCCGCGGCGGCGAGCGGGCCGAGGCCCCCGGCGGCGACGTGCAGGGTGCGCCGCCACCGCTCGGAGGCGGCTCCCCCCGCCGGGCGTGCCGGTGGCGGGGGGGCCCCGGAGGCGGCGCCGCTCACGGGGCCGCGGCGAACGGGGGAGACGAAGCGAGCGCCGCGCCCGCGGAGGCGCGCCGGGGCGGCCTCACGATCCGCGGCGCAGCCGGTTCACCAGCAACTGGAAGTCGGAGCGCGAGCCGGTGCTGAGCCGCAGGCGGCCGAACCCCGACTGGTCCACGAAGTACAGCTCCAGGTGGGGCTGGTCGTAGATCCAGACCAGGGTCCGCCCGCGGCCGCGGAAGTCGGGGCGCTCATCCAGCATTTGCGCCGGCGGGCCAAGCGTGACGTACACCTCGCCGCGGTCGGTGAGCCAGCCCGGCACGCCCTCGTCCCGGAACAGCTCGTTGGCCTGGACCATCCGCGCGAAGTAGGTGTCCAGGGCCTCGTTTTCGGACGTCGCGTGGGCGGGATCCGTCTCGCGATAGAACTTGCGCCACGCGGCCGCCCGGTCCGCGGGCGGCGTGCGCGCCAGCGCCTGGAGCGTGTCGTCCGCGGTGAAGTACCGCAGCAGGGACAGCATCTCGCGCCAGCTGCCGACCACCCAGTCCCCCGAGAGCGCCACCAGGAACGGCGCCACCGCCACCACGTCGCCGCCGGCCAGGCCGACCCGCAGCTCGTGGCGTCCCAGCGAGAGCGCCTGCGGCGCCACGGCCACCACCATCGGGTCCAGCGGCCCGGTCCGGGCGATGTGCGTGGTGTCGGCCCAGCCGACGTCCCCGGCGCTGTCGAGCACGGTGGCCACGACCGCGCTGCCGGCCGCCAGCGAGTAGCCCTCGACGTAGAAGCGCAGGGAGTCGCTGCCGAAGTCCACCGTGGCTCTGGGGTTGACCACCATGTCCGGCATGGCCGCGAGGTCCGGTCGCGGGTCGGCGCGGTCCACCGCGATGGGGGTCGAGAGCGCCGGGGGCCGGAACTCCGGCACGGCAAACGTCCCGTCGTAGCGCCCGACGTTGGGCCCGTTGCGGTCGCTCACGACGATGGCGAGCCGGTACCGGCCGGCGGCGACCGGCACGACGTCCTGGAAGACGACGCTGTCCTCCGTGCCCCGCGACTGGAGATAGTTCGCCACCACCGCGCGCCCGTCGCGCACGACCCGGCGCGCCAGCGTGGTGTCCCGGCGCAGCGACACCTCCACGCGGTAGGCCGCGGTGTAGCCGGCGCCGCCGGGCTGGAACGTGAACGCGCGGTTCTCCATGGACAGCGCGACCAGCGCGATGGCGGTATCGGGGTTCGGGCTCGCCAGCAGACGCACCGTCCCGATGAAGGGGATCTGTCCCGTGCCCGTGACGAAGCCCAGGCCGCGGTACATCGCGGCGGGATCGAAGAACGCGCCGACCGGGGGCGCGGCCTTCGTCCTGGGCGGCGCGGCGCCGACGCGCTGCCAGGGTCCGCAGGCCGTGAGTCCGAGCAGGAACGGGAGCAGGGAACGCCGCAGCGTGCTGATCGTGGGGACCTCGGTGGGGCGGGTGGGCCTGGGGCCAAGCTACGGACGCCCGCGTCGCGACGTCAAGGCGCCGCCGCCCGACTTGCCGCCGCGGCGCGGTGGGCGGTACATTGGCCCATTCCAATGCAGTCCGAAGATCTCACCGGCACGGTCGTCGCCGGATACCAGTTGCTCGAGCGGGTGGGCGAGGGGGGCACGGCGACGGTGTACCGGGCCCAGCATCCGGCCCGCGGGCTGTGCGCCGTCAAGATTCTGCGCGCCAAGCTGCGCGGCGATCGCACCGCGGTGCAGCGGTTCCTGCGCGAGGCGGAATACGGCGCGCGCGTGCGCCATGCCGTCGTCGTCCAGACCTTCGACTTCGGCGAGGCGCCCGGCGGGCTGCACTACCTGGCCCTCGAGTGGGCCGAAGGCGAGATCCTCGCCAAGTTCGTGCGCCGCTCCGGACCGGTGGCGCCCGCGCTGGCGGCCGCCATCGTGCACCAGATCGCCGACGGGCTCGCCGCCGCGCATGCCGCCGGAATCATCCACCGGGACCTCAAGCCCGAGAACGTGATCTACGACCCGCGGACCCAGCGGGCGCGGCTGCTGGACTTCGGCATCGCCCGGGACGCGGACCTCGCGCCGGCGGAGCGGCTGACCCGCACCGGCTTCTTCGTGGGCACCCTGCAGTACGTGGCGCCCGAGGCGCTGTCGGGGGAGCTGGTCGGGGAGGCGGCGGACACCTACTCCCTCGCCACCATCGCGTACTTCCTGCTCACCGCGCAGCTGCCCTACGTCGCCAAGTCGCCGCGCGAGCTGTTCCACCAGTTGCTCACCCAACCGCCCGTTCCCCTCGGGCAGGCGCGCCGCGACCTGGCCTTTCCCCGGCCGGTCGAGGACGCCGTCATGCGGGGGCTCGCCCGGGAGCCGCGGCAGCGACCGGCGAGCGTGGGCGCGTTCGCCGACGGGCTCAGCCTCGCCGTGACCCAGCCGCTGGACGTGCCGCGGGCCGGGCTGCTGGGCTCGCTCCGGGGGCTGTTCGGCTCCCGCGGCTGACATGCCCGCCGGCGCAGCCCCGCCGCGCGCGCGTCTGGTGGCCCTGCTCAAGGCTCGCTCGGTGCTGCACGGCGACTTCCAGCTCGCCTCGGGTCGCCGCTCCCCCCACTACGTGGACTGCCGCCGCACCACCATGCACGCCGAGGGACTGCTGCTCGTCGGCGAGCTGGGGCTGGCGGCGATCCGCGAGGCGGGGTGGCCCGCGCAAGCCGTGGGCGGCCTGACCCTCGGCGCCGATCCGGTCGCGTACGCCATCGCCCGAGCCTCCGCCGCGGAGCGGTCGCCGATCCACGCCTTCACGGTCCGCAAGGAGGCCAAGGAGCACGGGACCGGCCGGCGCATCGAGGGGTGCTTCGACCCCGGCGCGGCCGCCGTGATCGTGGAGGATGTGATCACCACGGGAGCCTCCGCGCTCGCGGCGGCGGCGGCCGTCCGCGAGGCCGGCGGCACCGTACTCGGGGTGCTGGCCGTCGTGGACCGCGAAGAGGGGGGACCCGAGGCGCTCGAGCGCGCGGGCCTGGCCGTGCGCTCGCTGGTGTCGCTGCACGAGCTACTGGAGGGCGGCTAGCGCGGCGCGGGCGCCCCCCCCGGCGGGACCGGTCACTCACACGGTGATCTGTCCGTGATCCCCGGGCCGCGTTCCCAATGGATGGAACGCGAGCAACCGATCCCGGTAGGGGGTGACGAATCGGGCACGGAACCGCGCCACCGCGGCTTCGAAGGGCAGCCGCCGCCGGAACTCGCCGGCCGTGACGCCGAGGAAGACCCGCAGGTGGCGGCCGAAGCTCTGCGGCGACGAGTAGTCCAGCCGGTTCGCGATGTCCGCGATCGAGAGACCGCCGTTCCTGAACAGGTACGCGGCGTGGAGCAGGCGGGCGTGCGCCAGGTACGTCTTGGGCGACGGCAGGTCGTAACGGTAGAACCGCGACATCAGCGAGCTGGGCACGACGCGCAGGACCTTCGCCAGCCGCTTCACGGTCCGCAGCTCCGCCGCGCGCCGCACGACCACTTCGAAGAACAGCCGGCAGTCCGGGGGCGCGCCCTCGAGGTCGCCGTCCAGGGTGGCCATCACGTGCGCGGCCACGGGGGAGCTGGGCTCGCGCAGCAGCTCGCGCAGCCGGCCCCAGCCGGCGGGAACCGAGACGTCCACCACGGCGCGCACGCCCGACGCGCCGAGCCCCAGGACGCGCCGCGGGACCTCGCCGTCCTGGCGTGAGATCAGCGCGACGGCCGGCACCTGCGGGAACTCGCGGACGAACCGCGCCACCCGCGGAAACGCCGCGTCGTCGCACCGGTGCACCGACAGGAACACGGCGTCCACCTTCTGGCCCCGCACCCGCCGGATCGCGTCGTCGAGCGTGTCGCCGTGGAGCGCGACGAACAGGTCCTGGCCCGCGGCCTCCACGCGGGCGCGCTCTTCCGGGAGCAGCAGGGTGGCGACGGTCGCGGCGGCGGGCATGGCGCTCTCCCCTCTCGGGTCCGCGGCACAGCGTACACGCCGGCGTCACCGCCCCGTCACCGGCTCGCTGTCCGCCGCGCCGCGTTTGTCTCTCCGGGCCCGCGCGGGTATCTTGCCAAGGCGGAGCGTGACGGTCGCGGGCCCCTCATGGGCCTGAGGAAAGTCCGAGCTCCCAGGGCAGGCTGCCAGGTAACGCCTGGGCGCCGAAAGGCGACGGAAAGGGCCACAGAAAACACACCGCCCCGCCCTCGGGCGAGGTAAGGGTGAAAAGGTGGGGTAAGAGCCCACCGCGCGCCTGGTAACAGGCGTGGCACGGCAACCCCCAGCTGGAGCAAGGCCAAATAGGCGGCGAGGTCCGGCCCGGACCGACCACGCCGGAAACGGCGAGCCGCGGGTAGGCCGCGTGAGGTGGCGGGCGACCGCCATCCCAGAGAGATGACCGTCCGGCCCTCGGGCCGAACAGAACTCGGCTTACGGCTCCGCCGACGGCGCCGCGAGCGCCCTTCGGGGAGGCTGGCGGCGCCGTCGCACGTCCTCCCGTCCCAACCTCAGCCGGCCCCGTGCCGCCCTCGAAAGGTATGGCCTCATGAAGCGCCTGCCCCACCTGTTCGCCGCCCTGAGCGCGGCGGCCTGCGCCGGGAGCCCCGCCCCCGCGACGCACGTCGCCCCCGCGGTCGCCGCCGCTCCCGCCTCATCCCCGCGCCCCAGCGTGCCGCTCCGCTACGCGGTGGGCACCGGCCACTATCGCCTCGACACGCACTCGCGCGTCGAGCAGGACGCCATGGGCCAGACCACGGCCGCGGACGTGGGGACCGGCATGCTGCTCACCGTCGCGGTCGCCGATACCGAGCCGAATCTCCGCGTGACCATCACCATCGACTCCCTCGGCATCACCAGCTCCATGGGCGGCCCGGATTCGGCGCAGCTCGCGGCCGCGCGCGGGACCAGCGTGCGGCTGCTCGCTTCCCGCCAGGGCACGACCCTCTCCATGATGCCGCCCGACAGCGCCAGCCCGGTGGGGGCGCAGGTCGCCGCCGGCCTGGGCGACTTCCTGCCCGAACTGCCGGCGCAGCCCGCGGATTCGGGCACGATCTGGTCGGACAGCAGCACCCGCACGACGCCGTCCCAGGGCCTCGCCGTCACGGTGCGCACCACCCGGCGGCACACCGTCCTGGGCTGGGAGACCCACGACGGCACGCGGGCGTTGCACCTGGTGACCACGGCCGCGTACACCGTGTCGGGGTCCGGCCAGGCCCAGGGCCAGGAGATGGACGTGACCGGCGGCGGGCAGCGGGTGAGCGACGCGTTCGTTTCAGCCGACGGGGTCTATCTCGGCGGGACGTTCACCGACAGCTCGCTGGTCAACGCCAGCCTGGTGGCCATGGGCATGGTGGTGCCCATGCGGAGCAAGACGCGCAGCACGATCACGCGGCTGCCGTGACCACGCGGCGGGCGGCGCTGGCCCTGGTCGCCGCGGCGTCGCTCGCCGCCCGGGCCGCGGAGGCTCAGAGCCCCGACGGCGGGATCCCGCCGCCGCAGCCGGCCCAGTACCTGCTGTCCGCCGTGGCCGCGGACGCGCGCTCGCTGTGGGTCAATCCCGCCGGGCTGGCGCGGCGGGTGGAGGCGAGCGTCGGGGCCGACGCCACGCTCGACCGGTTCTCGCCCGGCGGCGCGGCGCTGCGCCAGTGGGGCGCTTCCGTGGCGAGCCGCGGCCTGGCGCTGGGCTGGGAGCACAACCGCCTCGCGTCGGGCCGCGGGCTCGACGCCTGGAACCTCGGGGTGGGGCTCGGGGATGCGCAGTTCTCGGCCGGCGTGGCGCGGCGCTGGTATCGCGGGGTGGTCACCGGCTCGGCCTGGGACATCGGCACCGAGTTCCTGGCGACGAGCGCCCTGCGGCTCTCCCTGGTGGCCCGGAACGTGGGCGCGCTGCGGCTCGCCGACTCGACGTACTGGCCCAGCCTGGTACCGGGCGCGATGCTGAGCGTCTTCGGCGGCCGCGTCGTCGCGGGCGCGGAGTGGGAGGTGGCCCCTCACGGCTGGCGCTCGCTGCAGTACCGGGTCGGCGGGGTCGTGCGACTGGTCGGGGGCCTGGCGCTGCTGGTGCGCGCCGATCTGGACCGGGACTTCCGGCGGCGCGCGCTGGCCATCGGGCTCGACCTGGAGGCACCGGCGGCGCGCTTCACGACCTTCGGCCAGCTGCCCGCGAGCGCCGCCGAGGTGGATGCCGTGGGCGCCGCCGCGGCGCTGGTGACCCGCCCGTCCCTGGCGGGCGCAAGCCCCTAGGCCCGCGTGACCGTGCACCTGGTCCGCCGTGCCGCCCTCGGGGCCCTGCTCGTCTGCCTCGCCTGCCTGCTGTGGCTGGGTTTCGTGTGGCCGCCCCCGTCGTGGTGGCGCACGCACTGGCCGAGCGAGACCGCCTTCATGGCCCTGCGCGCGGCGCAGCTGCGCGCGGCCGGCGAGGCGATCCCCCGGCGCTACCACCCGGTGGATTCCGCGGCGATCAGCCCGTGGCTGCGCCGCGCGGCGGTGGCCAGCGAGGACGAGGCGTTCTACCAGCATCACGGCGTGGACTACCGGGCGGTGCGGGAGGCGCTGGGCTACCGCCGCCCCACGTTCTCCTGGACCGACGCCGGCGACCGCGCGGAGCTGTGGCGGGCGGTGCGCTGGGCCTGGCGACACCGCGGCCGGATCCGCGGCGCGAGCACGATCACCCAGCAGCTGGCGCGCAACCTCTACCTGTCGCCGTCCCGCAACCCGCTGCGCAAGCTCAAGGAAGCGGCCATCGCCTATCGCCTGGAGTGGGCGCTGAGCAAGGCCCGCATCCTCGACCTGTATCTCAACGTGGCGGAGTTCGGCCCGAACCTCTGGGGCGTGGACGCGGCGAGCCGGCAGTACTTTCACCAGCCGCCAGGGCGGCTGTCGCTGGCGCAGGCGGCCCTGCTGATCGCGACCCTGCCCCATCCCCTCACATCCAACCCCGCCTTCCGGCCCGGGCGGACCGTGTGGCGCCAGCAGCTCATTCTCCTCAAGCTGGGCGGGGCGCCCGTGACGATCCCGTTCGAGGCTTCGGAGGACACGCTGCCCGCGCCCGCGGTGCTGCAGCTCGACACCACCGCCATCGCCGTCCCGCCACTGCCCCGGATTCCCGCCGACTCCTCCGGCGGCTCGCGCGCCGCGCCGGGGCGGGGGGGAAACGACACGGCCGCCGCGCCCGCGCCTTCCCCGGACTCGGCGGCCGCTTCCCGGTCGGCCGCGCCGGCCTCTCCGGCCACGCCGCCGCGCTAGTCGATCAGCCTCAGCGGCATCACCAGGCAGACGAACGACGCGGGGTCGTCCCAGCCCACCGGCTCGGCCGTGGCGGCGCGCTCCGGCGCCTTGAGGGTGAAGCGCACCTCGTCGGTGGGCATGTACTTCAGCAGCTCCAGCAGGTACGCCGCGTTGAAGCCGATCTCCAGCGCGTCCCCCTCGTAGGTGACCGCCATCTCGTCCTGGG
>JAJYLI010000210.1 GCA_021787855.1 bacterium
ACTCGAACTCTCACCTGGGCGTTCTCAAACTCTCAACTCTCAGTGCCCCTCCGGGGCGCTGATGAGTAGTGAGACTTTGTGAAACGCCCTTCAAGCTCCCTCGGAGTCTCCACGTCCCCCTCCCCGCAAGGGGTCTGAGGACGTGAATCCGGACCATGATCCCCACGTCCCCCCTCCCCACAAGGGGTCGGGGGGACGTGAATCGGCAGTACTTGACTTCTCCTCCGGCCGGCCGAACGTCCAGCGACCAGCCGGTGGACGGCTGGCGAGTCGAGAGGAGCGCCGAGATGTTCACGCCGCACGCGACGCACGATCGCTACCATCGGTCGTGCTCGGTCTGCCGCTGGGAGCGCAAGACCCCCGAGCAGCAGGCCGCCTTTCGCGCAGCCCGCCGCGCGCAGGGGGTCAGTCAGGGCGCCGATCGCTGGGAGCGCATGACGCCCGAGCAGCAGGCGGCCTACCGCGAGCGAGGTGCCGCCGCCTGGCGTCGGCAGCACCCCGAGCGGGCCGCCCGCCGCGATGCCATCCTCGCCGATCGGATCCCGGAGCCGTGCGACCTGTGCGGCACCGACGCGGATGTCCACGCGTTCGTCACCGACTACGACGCGGGCACCGTCGTGTGGCGCTGCCGGACGTGCGCCAAGGCGAACCGCGGGGAGCAGCGGGCCGCCTGAGCGGCATCCGGCCGCAGGTCGACGCGGCGGTGAGACACGCTCGGTCGCTCGCGCTGCTGACGGTGCCAGTCGCCTTCAGGGGCGGCGTGAGGGTGGGCCGTCGGCCGGGAGATAGAGAGAACCCCCGGCCAGTGCCGGCCGGGGGTTCCTCTGCCTACCGGGACCCAGGCGCAGGGAGGGTGCACCCTGGGCCCACATCCCCTGCGAGCATAGCGAGGCCCCGAGCGATCACGCCGCAGCCGAACGGCCCGAGTGGCGCCGCCCGATCGAGTAGGCAGGGCGTCGCCGTGCGATCCGTCAGGCCGCGCTGGCCTCGCGGTCAGTGCGAGGGCGCAGGTCCCACGTGGCGCCCGCGGTACGCTCGGCGGCGAGGGCGGCCTCGAGTTCCTCGAGTTCCGCAATCGCCGCGGCCCAGTCGGGGCTGTACGGCACATCGCCCTCGATCCGCCGACGCACGCGGATCAGACGATCGGCCAGAGTGCTGCGGTCCATGCCTCGACGGTAGGCCCGGCAGAGCGGCGGTGGACCGGCCGTTTGACCCGCGCCGCCCCGCGCGTTCGGCGGCCGCGGGGCGAACGATGGTACCGTCCGCAGCCCGTCGGGCGCCCGGCGCGAGCGGGGCGCGGGCGAAGGCCCCAGCAATCGCGCGTAGCTTCGTCGGAACGCCCAAGTGGCCACTGCTACCCGCGACGGCGGTGCGGCCCGCCGTGCGCGTCGTAGCTCGGCAACGCGCGGCGCTCCGAGACGACCGTCGAGGGGGAGCGGCGGATCCCCGCGATCGCGGGGTGCGGACCGGGGTACGGAGCGCGCCGCCGGGCGCTCAGGCGGGCGTCGAGCGCCGGCCGCGATGCCAGGCCACGGAGCAGGCGCGGGAGCAGAAGCGCCCGCAGCGACCCCGCGTGCGCCGCAGCTCGGCCGCCTCGGTGGTGAACATCCCCCCGCACTGCTCGCAGCTCCGCACGATCTGGCCGCCGTGCCCCATCAGGCCACCCAACCTCCCCGAGCAGCGGCGCGAGCAGGTGCGCTGGCCGCTCGCACACGGCCCGCCGCACACCTCGCAACGCCCAGCGTCCATCGCTTCGCCCTCCACATCCGGCCCATGAGACCGATGGCGGAGGGTCGTTGCTTCATCGGAGCCGTCAAGGATTCTCGCGTCTGCGAGTTCGTGGGTGTCCGCACCGGGCGACGGGTGGTGGCGCGGCCAGCCGGGGCCGCCGTGGCCGTGGACGGGGGTCGAGCACCGGCCCCGGCCGCGCGACGGGAGTTCGATGCTCGGGTCCTTGACTTCGCCGCGCGCCTCACCACCCTCCTCAGCGCCCAGCGAAGGAGCGACACGGAGCGGCACCATGGAGCAGCAGACAAGCATTTCCCACCCCGGCCCCTCGGCGGCCCGGCGCGCGGTCGAGGTGCCACAGCGCGCACGGGTGGCGACCCGCCACGCGGTTCCGGCGACGCGACGCAGGGGACCCTCTTCGGCCCTGGCACTCGGCGTCGCCCTGGCTGGTGTCTTGGCGCTCGCGGGCGTCCTGCTGCCGTCCGGCCGCATCCCGGCGGCGCGCGCGGATGCGGGCACCCTGGCGACCGTGGTGCCGGTGGTGCTGGTGTCGGGCTACGACTACGAGCAGGGGACCGCCTACCTCGGGTTCTACGCGGACACCGCCGGTGGCGTGCCGCCCTACACCTGGGCCTGGTCCTCCACCAACGCCGGCGTCGAGGCCGCGATCAGCGCCGCCGGCATGACCGGTGCGCAGACCGGCTGGACCATGCTCGACTGCGCCGACCTGGCCAACGGGGCCACCCTCCGCGTCACGGTCCGCGATTCGCGCGGGCCGGTGGCGGGCATTCCGGCCACCACGGGCGGGTCCGTGACGCTCGCCCCCTGCCCGACCACGCCACCGGACCCGGCGTCCGATGCGTGGGCCACGCTGGCGGCGCCCCCGCCGCCCGCCCCGCCGGCTCCCGCCGTCTCGTATGACCCGGCTACCGGCGACCTGACCGTGCACCGCCTCGTGGCGGTGAAGACGCTCACCTCGCTGTGGGCCACCTCGCCCGGGCAGAACGCCGAGTTCTCCTACGCCGAGACCATCGTCCCGGAGCCGCCGCCGAACGTGCCGACCAATCAGGGGTACCTGACCTCGCTGTGGTTCACCGAGACCGCGCACTGCACGGCGATCGGCCCCGGTGGGGGGGTCCGCCTGGCCTATGGCCTGGTCGCCATCACGGGCCTCCTCGGGGGACCGATCTACACGCAGAGCACCACCTACACCTGCCCGCCGGTGGTGACCCCGCCGCCGGTGTCGCCCGCGACGCCCACGCCGACCGTTCGTCCGACGCCTGTGCCGACCGCGCCTCCCACGCCGACCGCGACGCCGCTGGCTCTGCCGGCCCCGGCCTTCACCGCCAGCCCGAACCCCGTGGTGGTCGGTCAGGCCGTCGCGCTCACGAGTTCCAGCACCGGGACCATCACGAGCCTGGCCTGGTCCGCCGACGATGGCTGGACCGCCACCGGCGCGAGCGTTACCCATGCCTTCGCCGCCGCCGGCACCCACACCGTCTCGCTGCGCGTGTGCAACGCGGGCGGCTGTGCCTCGGCCAGCCGGAGCATCGAGGTGCTCCCGGCATCGCCAGTGGCCAGCTTCACCGTCACGCCAAGCACCGGGATCGCCGGGGTCACGGCGTTCGTGCTGACCGACACCAGCACTGGAACGATCACCACGCGCCTGTGGTATGCCGGCGACGGCTGGTCCAGCACGGCGGCGACGGTTTCCCACGTGTTCGTCTCGCCGGGCACGCATACGATCACGCTCTGGGTCACCTCCTACGGGAGTTGGTCCTCGGTCAGTCACACGGTGGTCGTGGCCGCAGCGACGCCCCCGCCGACCGTTCGTCCGACACCTGCGCCAACC
>JAJYLI010000211.1 GCA_021787855.1 bacterium
CGAGACGCTCTACCGAAGGTACGTGGCCCAGATCTACAGCTTCGCCGTCTACCAGCTCGCCGATCACCACGCCGCCGAGGACCTCACCGAGCAGGTCTTCCTGCAGGCCCTCGCGGCGCTGCCCCGCTTCCGGGAGCAACCGCGCCCGGACGGGGCCAGCAGCTTCCGCGCGTGGCTCTTCCGGATCGCCCGCAACCTCGCCAGCAACGAGCGGCGGGACGTGCGCCGCCATCCCGCGGCACCGCTCGACGCCGCACTCGCGGTCTCCGGCCCGGACGACCCGGCCGGAGCCGCGGTCCGCCGCGACGAGGCCGAGCGGGCTTGGGCGGCCGTGGCGCGTCTCCAGGGAGACCGTCGCGCGGCCGTGATCCTCCGCTTCGTGGACGAGATGTCGATCCCCGAGATCGCCGCGGCACTCGGCCGTTCCGAGGGTGCCGTGCGCGTGCTGCTGCACCGCGCCCTGCGCAGCGTGGCCGACGAGCTCCGCGGGTCCGTGCCCCCAGCCGGGCCAGCGACCCCGCCGGATCGCCGGTCATGATGCCGCCTGCCGACGACCTGGACCTGGCGCGCGAGCCTGAGCTGGCCCACGCGGCCGACGTGCTGTCGCGCAGCCTGGTCAGGTTCCACCCGTCGTTCCGGTTCGAGGAGGACCTGGCGGCCAGCCTGCGCCGCGCGGCGCAGGCGCCCGACCTGCTCCCGGCGCCGCCGACACTCGGCGGCGGCCCCCAGCGGCGGATCCCCGCGCTGCCGGTGACGATCCCGTTCGCCGGCTCGCTGCCCGTCGCGCTCGACGTCGCTCCCGCCGCGGTCGGCCAGGCCATGGCGCGCGTCCCCCGCCCCGTGCTCGTCGGCGGCGCCATCGCCTCCGGCGTCTCGATCGCCGGGGCCGTCGTGGTCGCCTGGCGCCACGGACTGGCGGCGCCGCATCGCGCGCGGAGGAACGGCTGATGCCGATCAAGCTCCCCTTCCTGCCGCGCCGGTCCGAGTTCCCGCCGGACCTCTGGACCAAGTGCCCGCGCTGCGGCGAGATGCTCTACAACAAGCAGCTCGAGCGGAACCTGCGCGTCTGCTCGAAGTGCGGCCACCACTTCCGGCTCCGCGCCGACGCCCGGCTGCGCGTCCTCCTGGACCCCGACTCGTTCGAGGAGCACGACGCCGGGCTCGAGTCGACCGACCCGCTCGGGTTCGTCGACCTCAAGCCGTACCCCGACCGGCTCGCCGCCGCCCGCATCGCGAGCGGCCTGCGGGACGCGGCGGTGTGGGGCGTGGGGCGGATCGACGGTCAGCCGGTCGCCATCTGCGTCATGGACTTCGCGTTCATCGGCGGGTCCATGGGCTCGGTGGTGGGCGAGAAGGTCGCCCGAGCCGCGGAGCACGCCCTGGCCGAACGGATCCCGCTGGTGATCGTCTCGGCGTCCGGTGGCGCGCGCATGCAGGAGGGGACGCTTGCCCTCATGCAGCTCGCCAAGACCTGTGCCGCGCTGGAGCGCCTCGCCGCCGCGGGGGTGCCGTACGTGAGCATCCTCACGGACCCGACCACCGGCGGCGTCTTCGCCTCGTACGCGGTGCTGGGCGACATCAACGTCGCCGAGCCCGATGCGCTCATCCGGTTCGCCGGCGAGCGGGTGGCCAGCGGGACGATCGCGGTGGAGCTGCCGCCCGGCTACCAGCGCGCGGAGTTCCTGCTGGAGCACGGCTTCCTCGACCGCGTGGTGCCGCGCGATCACCTTCGCGACGAGGTCTCCAAGCTCCTCTGCTACCTGCGCGAGGGATCCCCCTGCTCGACGGCCCCCTTCCCGCCCGGGACGCCGCTGGCGCGGGCCGCGGGCGACGGGCACGACGCGGCGTTCCGGCCGTTCGGTTTCCTCAATCCGAAGCTGCCCGCGCTCCCCAGCCTGCCCGTCGTCGATGCCGGGCTCCGCGGCGTGGCCGCCCTGGGGGCACAGGCCGCGGAGATCGGCGCGCACGCCGCCGAGGTGATCGGGGGTCGCCCGGGCGACGGCTCCGGTGCCAGGGCCATGTCGCCCGCCGGCACTGCGGCACCGGCTGGCGGTGGCCCGACAGGGTCGGCCTCCGGCCGAGCGGCGGCGCCGTCCGTCATCAGCCCGGCCGCCCCCACCGCCGGCGGAGTCACGTCCGGCCCGGCACCCACCCGCGCGGAAGCGTCTGCCCCCGGCGTCCCCGCCGGCTTCGCGGGGACCGCCCCCGACGCCGACGCCCAGCAGCGCGCCTGGGTGCGCGTGCAGGCGGCGCGCAACGTCAAGCGTCCCCACACGCTCGACCTGGTGCGCGCCATGGCCACCGACGTGCTCGAGCTCCACGGCGACCGCGTCTTCGGCGACGACCCCGCGATCGTGGGAGGCGTGGCGCGCATCCCTGGCCACGCGTTCGTCTTCGTGGGGCACCAGCGCGGGTCGGAGACGGACGAGAACATCCGCCGCAACTTCGGGATGGCGCACCCGGAGGGCTACCGCAAGGCGATGCGCCTCTTCTCGCTCGCGGAACGCTTCCGGCTGCCCGTGGTGACCTTCGTGGACACCGGGGGCGCGTACCCGGGACCGGCCTCAGAGGAGCGCGGCGTGGCCGAGGCGATCGCCCGCTCCATCGCGCTGATGACCGGGCTCCGCACGCCGATCGTGACCGTGATCACCGGTGAGGGCGGGTCCGGCGGCGCGCTCGGCATCGCCACCGCCGACGTGGTGCTCGCGCTGGAGAACGCCGTCTACTCGGTGATCAGCCCGGAGGGCTGCGCCAGCATCCTGTGGCGCGATGCGGCCGCGGCCCGGCAGGCGGCGGCATCCATGCGCATGACGGCCGTCGACCAGGTGGCGCTGGGCGTGGTCGACGAGGTGATCCCCGAGCCGCACGGCGGCGCGCACGAGGATCCCGTCGCGGTCGCCGGCGCGATCTCGGCCCGCATCGCCGCACACCTGGACCAGCTGGGTGCGCTGCCGCTGGAGGAGCTGCTGCAGCGCCGCTACCTGCGCTACCGGATGATGGGTGCCTTCACCACCGTGGAGCGCGAGGCGGCGCCCGCGGCGGCCCGCCGCTCCGACCTGGCCGGCCGGCTGCGCGACCTGATCGAGGCGGGGCGCGCCACGCTCGGCGTCCCCGAATCCGGCCCCGCGCGACCCGTGGTGGACCCCGACGTGGACGCGCCGCTGCGGGAGGATCTCTAGGTGAGCGCGGAGGAGCGGGCGGCAGGGACCGTGCCCGACGCCGACCCGGCGGCGCCGTGGACCGCGACGCGAGGCTCTGCCGACCCCGCGGTGCCGGGCACCGCGACGGTCGAGGGGGTCGGCCAGGCCGACGCCATCACCCCGCCCGCGACCCCGGAATCCGTGTCCGGAGCACCCGAGGCCATCCGCCGGCTGGCGGACGACCTCCTGCCGGCGCTGGTCGCGCGGCTGGACGCGAGCGACCTGGGCGAGCTCGAGGTGCGGACCGACGCGTGGCGGATCAGGCTGCGCAAGCCGTACGAGCGACGCGTCGCGGGATCGGCCACGCCCACGTCCGGGGGTGGCGCGCATCGCGCCGGTGGGACCGTCCCAGGGAGCACGGCAAGGGGCGCCCG
>JAJYLI010000046.1 GCA_021787855.1 bacterium
TCGGCGGCCACCCGTTGGTGTTGATGCCCCGCACCCAGGTGAGGAACGCCACCAGATCCGCCACGTCGGCGGCGGCCAGGTGCTGGTCCGGCATCGTGGTCCCGGGCTTGGCGCGCTGCGGGTCGGCCAGGAAGGCTGCCAGCCAGGCCGCGTCGCGCCGGTCGGCTTCCTTGGTCAGCTCGGGCGCGTAGTAGCCGCCGATCCCCAGGATCGTGTGGCAGTCGTTGCAGTTCTTCCGCTGGAAGACTTCCTTGCCGCGGGCCACCTCGTCTGTCACAACCGGCGTGCGGCCGGCGTTCACGCGGCGCAGCGAGTCCCAGGTCATGCCGAGCAGCAGGACCATGAACAGGGCGGTGCCCCACAGGAACGTGCGCTGCCAGGCTTTCTCGGTCATGGCGACGGCTCCGGTGCGAAACCCGGACTACGATGCCACGAATCTCGCGCAGGGCAAGCCAAATCCCGACTTCCGCGCTCGGCTTGACGCCCCGCGCGCGGGAGCGGAAGTTTTGGCCCATGGCTTCCCCCATACCCGACGCCGCGGCGGCGCCGGCCCCTCTCCCCCCCGCCACCGCCGGCTCCGCGCAGCCCGACGCGGCGGCGCTGCTGGCGACGCGGATCGTCGAGCTGGAGCGCGAGCGCGACCGGCTGCTGACGATCATTGACATCCTGCAGGAAGTGTCCGGAACCCTGCACTTCGTGGACATCCTGCAGACCATCGCGCGGCGGCTGGGGGAGACGTTCGGCCTCGACCGCTCCAGCATCTTCCTGGCGGACCGCGGCGGCCGCACGGTGCGGCTGGTCGCGAGCTACGAGGATCCCAGCATCCGCAACCTGGTGGTGGACCTGGCGCGCTACCCGGAGATCCGCCGGGCGCTGGAGACGGGCGAGACGGTGTTCATCGCCGACGCCACCGCGGAGCAGAGCCTGCAGCACGTGAAGGGCGCCCTGACGCGCCGCAAGGTGAAGTCCATCACGGTGGTGCCCATCAAGTACCGGGGCGCGGCGATCGGCTGCATCTTCCTGCGCACCTTCAAGGACGGCGAGCCCCTGAGCGAGGCCGACGTCACGTTCACGCAGACGGTGGCGGACCTCACGGCCAAGTCGCTCCGCAACGCGCACCGCTACGAGAGCCTGATCCGCCGGACCCGCGGGGGGAACGGGCAGGCGGACGCGGAGGGCGTGCACCGCGCCGACGTCGCGCGGGTCGCCCTGGTGGCCTACCTGCAGCAGCTGCTGGACGATTTCGCGCGCCGCGACCGCGTGGCCATCGAGCAGCTCCTGCCCCACACCTCGGCCGCCGAGCTGCGGCGCCTGGTGGACGTGACGATCGCGGT
The DNA here is from genome assembly GCA_021787855.1 of bacterium. Lineage (GTDB taxonomy): Bacteria > Gemmatimonadota > Gemmatimonadetes > Gemmatimonadales > JACORV01 > Fen-1245. Next base: position 1,335 of record JAJYLI010000046.1, read on the forward strand.
CCTGGCCGAAGAGGCCAAGGGCTAGATGCCCGACCCCGCGGCCGCGCGCGCGGCCGAGCTGCGCCGTGTCCTCACCCGGGCGATGCACGCCTACTACGTGCTCGACGCGCCGGAGATGTCCGACGCCGAGTACGACCGCCTGTTCCGCGAGCTGCAGGCGCTGGAGCGGGAGCACCCGGACCTCACGACCCCCGACTCGCCCACGCTGCGGGTGGGCGCCGAGCCGGCCACGGCCCTGGTCAAGCACGCCCACCTCGCCCCGATGCTGTCGCTGGCCAACGCGTTCAGCGACGACGACCTGCGGGAGTGGCAGGAGCGCAACGCCCGCGTCGCGCCCGACGTGGTGGGCGCGGGGTACAACCTGGAAGTGAAGATTGACGGCGCGGCGGTGAACCTGACCTACCGGGACGGCGTGCTGGCCGTGGGCGCCACGCGCGGCAACGGCGTGGTGGGCGAAGTGGTGACGGCCAACCTCAGGACCGTGCCCGACATCCCGCTGCGGCTCCAGGGGAACGGGTGGCCGGCGGTGCTGGAAGTGCGCGGCGAGTGCTACATGCCGCGCGCGGCCTTCGAGGCCCTGAACCGGAAGCGCGTGGCGGCGGGCGAGCCGCCGTTCGCCAATCCGCGCAACGCGGCCGCGGGCGGGTTGCGGCAGCTCGACTCGCGGCTCACGCGGGAGCGCGGCCTGCGATTCTTCGCGTTCGCCGCGTTCGCGCCGCCCGGCGCGGGGCGGCTCCCCTTCGGCACCCAGGTCGAGCTGCTCCAGGGCCTCACGGCCTGGGGATTCCGGGTGGAGCCGCACCACCGCCGGGTCGCCGACCTGCCCGGCGCGATGGCGGCCGTCGCGGAGCTGGAGCCGCTGCTGGACGGCCTCCCCTTCGGCGCCGACGGCGTGGTGGTCAAGGTGGACCGCCTGGCGCTGCACGAGGAGCTGGGCAACGTCGGTGACCGCGAGCCCCGCTGGGCGGTCGCGCGCAAGTTCGCTCCCGAGGTGGCGGTCACGAAGCTGCTCGACATCAAGGTGAACGTCGGCCGCACCGGGGCGCTGAACCCGTACGCGACGCTGGAGCCGGTCGAGATCGGCGGCGTCACGGTCTCGACCGCGACCCTCCACAACGCGGACCTCATCGCGGCCAAGGACATCCGGATCGGGGACTGGGTCGAGGTGACCCGCGCTGGCGAGGTGATCCCGCAGGTCCTGGGCCCCGTGCGCGAGCGCCGCGCGGAGCTGGAGGCGGCCGGCACGCCGCCGCGGCCGTTCACGATGCCCACGCGCTGCCCCGCGTGCGGCTCCGAGGTCGAGGCGCCGCCGGACGAGGTGATGTCGTACTGCCCCAACGTCTCCTGCCCCAGCCGCGTCCACGAGGGCATCTTCCACTTCGCCTCCCGCGGCGCGATGGACATCCGCGGCCTCGGCTACGAGAGGGTGCGCCAGCTCCTGGACGCCGGCCTGATCCACGACGCCGCCGACCTCTACGGCCTCCAGACCCTGCCCCTGGTCGCGCTCGACGGCTTCGGCGAGAAATCGGCCGCGCAGCTCATCACGGCGGTCGCCGCCTCGAAGGCGCAGCCCCTCTCGCGCCTGCTGTTCGCGCTCGGCATCCGCCGCGTCGGCGACGGCGCGGCCGAGCTGCTGGCGCGCCGCTTCGGGACGATGGCGGCCCTTCGCGACGCGTCGCCCGAGGTCATCGCGGAGGTCCGCGGCATCGGCCCCACCATCGCGGCCGGCGTCGCCGCCTTCTTCCGGGAGGAGCGCAACCGGGACCTGCTCCGGCGCCTCGAGGCCGCGGGCCTCAGGATGGACGAGCCCGTGAAGGTGACCGCCGGGGGCGTCTTCGACGGCCAGACGTTCGTGCTCACCGGCACCCTGACGGCGCTGTCGCGCGCCGAGGCCACGCGGCTGATCGAGCAGGCGGGCGGCGCGGTCACGGGCAGCGTGTCGAAGAAGACCGCCGCCATGGTGGCGGGGAGCGAGCCGGGAAGCAAGCTCGAGAAGGCGAAGGCCCTCGGGATCCCGGTGTGGGACGAGGCGGAGCTGCTGCGCCGCCTCGGCCGCTGAGCCCCGGGCCGGTGCGTCCGGTCCGCACGGGGCGTCTCGCCCTCGCGCTGCTCCTGGCGGCGGCGCCCCTGAGCGTCGTCGCGGCGCAGCAACCCGCGGCCCCGGCGCTCACCGCCGCGCCGCCGCGGCTCACGGTCATTCCCCGGCCCGATTCCGTCGCGTTCGATTCCGGCAGCTTCGCCCTCACCGACCCCATCGAGATCGCGGTCACCACCCCGAGCCCGCGCCTGATGGAGATCGCCGGCCTGCTCCGGGAATGGCTCGGCCGGCCGAGCGAGTTCCGGGCCGTGGTCTGGCGCGGGCGCGCCGGCCGCGGCACCATCGCCCTCACCCTCGACCCGCGCGCGGGCGAGGGGCCGGAGGGATACACGCTCACCGTGACGCCCGAGGGCATCCGCATCGCGGCGCCCTCGCCGGCGGGCGTGTTGTGGGGCGTCCAGACGCTGCGCCAGCTCCTCCCGCCGGCCTTCGACGACACGGCCGGCGCGCGCCCGGACCACTGGACCATCCCGGCGCTGGTGATCCGCGACGCGCCGCGCTTCCGGTGGCGCGGGGCGCTGCTGGACGCGACCCGGCACTTCTTTCCGCCGGAGTTCGTGAAGCGGTTCGTGGACCTGCTGTCCCGCTACAAGCTCGACGTGCTGCACTGGCACCTCACCGACGACCAGGGCTGGCGCCTCGACGTGCCGCGGTGGCCGCGGCTCACCACGGTGGGGGCGTGGCGGACCGATCCCGACGGGGTCCGCTACGGCGGCTGGTACTCCGAGGGGGACATCCGCTCCGTCGTCGAGTACGCGCGGCTCCGGGGCGTCACGGTCGTTCCGGAGATCGAGATGCCGGGCCACAGCACGGCGGCCATCGCGTCCTACCCGTGGCTGGGGTGCACCGGCGACTCCATCCCGGTCGCGAACACCTGGGGCGTGTTCCCGGACATCCTGTGCCCGCGGGACTCGACGTTCGCGTTCCTCCACGACGTGCTCCGCGAGGTGGTGGACCTGTTCCCGGGGACCTACGTCCACCTCGGCGGCGACGAGGTGCCGAAAGACCAGTGGAAGGCGTGCGCCGACTGCCGGGCGCTCATGGCCAGTCAGCACCTCGCCACCGGGGACGATCTCGAATCCTGGTTCCTCGGCAGGATCGGCGCGTGGCTCGCGGCCCACGGCCGGCGGATGATCGGCTGGGACGACATCACCGGCGGCCCGGTCCCGCCGGGCGCGACGATCGAGGTGTGGCGCGACACCTCGCTGATCGGCCTGGCGGCGCGGGCGGGCTACGACGTCATCGCCGCGCCCGGCGGCTACACCTACCTCAACCGCTCGCCCGCGGAGCTGCCCTTGTCGAGGGTGTACGCCTTCGACCCCCTACCGGCGGGGCTGACGCCCGGGCAGGCGGCGCGCGTGCTGGGCGGCGAGGCGACGCTGTGGTCGGAGCGCATCACCACCGCCAACTTCGACCTCATGGCCTTCCCGCGTCTCCTCGCGTTCGCCGAGGCGCTGTGGACCCGCGGACCGCGGGACTTCGCCGACTTCGAGCGCCGCCTCGCCGCCGGCGAGGCCCCGCGCCTCGCCGCGCTCGGCGTGAGCCTCGGACCCGAGGACTCGGACGTCGTCTCCATGACGCCCGACTACGACAGCACCACCGGCAGCCTGGGGATGCGGGTGGCGACCGGCGTGCCGGGCGTCACCGTGCACTTCACCACCGACGGCTCCAGGCCCACCGTGCGCTCGCCGGTGTACGCGGACTCGATGCGCCTGCGCGGCGTGGGCACCGCGCGGTTCCGCCCCTTCTACCGGGGCGAGCCCCTGCCGATGGACCGCACCATCACCCTGGTGCCGAACCTCGCCGTGGGCCGGCCCTACACCCTCACGGCGCCGCCGAGCCCGCAGTACCCGGGCACCGGCCCGCGCACCCTCACCGACGGCGCCCTGGGCTCGCTCGACTTCCACGACGGCCTGTGGCAGGGCTGGCAGGGCACGGATCTCGAAGCGCTGGTGGACCTGGGGCGCCCGATCCGGATCGCCTCGGTGGCGGGGTCGTTCCTGCAGGCGCCCCAGTCGTGGATCCTGGCGCCACGCCTCTTCACCGTGTGGCTGTCGGACGACGGCACCACCTGGCGGGAAGCGGGCGCCGCGGCCGACAGCCAGCCGCCGCTCCGGGCCGACCCGTTCCGCGAGATGCTGCGCGTCGCGATGCCGCCCGGCACGGTCGCGCGGTACGTGCAGGTCCGGGCCCCGAGCCCCGGGCCGATGCCGGCGGGCGCGCCGGGCACCGGCCATCCGTCGTGGATCTTCTGCGACGAGATCATCGTGCGGTGAGCCGCGCGGGCACCACGCCGGCGCCCGCGGAATCGCGCCGCCGGCCGCGCCCCTAGCCCGCGGGCTGCGCCGCCGGGAACCAGCCGCGCGTCCGGTTGCACACCCCGCACACCGACAGCATCACCGGCACCTCCACCAGGACGCCCACGACCGTGGCGAGCGCCGCACCCGACTCCGGCCCGAACAGCGCGATCGCCGTGGCCACCGCCAGCTCGAAGAAGTTGCTCGCCCCGATCAGCGCGCCCGGCGCCGCCACGGCGTACGGCACGCGGAGCCAGCGCATCAGGGCGTACGCCAGCGACGAGTTGAAGTACACCTGCAGCGTGATGGGGATGGCGATCAGCACCACGTCCAGCAGGCGGCTGGTGATGTTGTCGGCCTGGAAGGAGAAGATCAGCACCACCGTGAGGATCAGGGCGCCGAGCGTGACGGGCGCGAGCCGCGGCAGCAGCCGCTCCTCGAGCCAGGACGCGCCCCGCCAGCGCAGCAGCGCGGCCCGCAGCGCCGTGCCCGCGCCGAGCGGGATCGCGATGAACAGCGCCACCGACCACAGCAGCACGGAGAACGGGACGGCGAGGTGCGCGGCGCCGCTCACCAGCAGCCGCACGATCGGCGCGAACAGCACCAGCATGATCAGGTCGTTGAGCGACACCTGCACCAGCGTGTAGGCGGGATCCCCCTCGGTGAGGTAGCTCCACACGAACACCATGGCCGTGCAGGGGGCCGCCGCCAGGATGATGGCGCCGGCGACGTACTGGTCCGCCAGGGCGGGGCCGATCCACGCCGCGAACAGGTGCTTGAAGAACAGCCACGCCAGCAGCGCCATCGAGAACGGCTTCACCATCCAGTTCACGAACAGCGTCACCAGCAGGCCCCGGGGCCGGCGCCCCACGGAGCGGATCGCGCCCAGGTCCACCTTCATCATCATGGGCACGATCATCAGCCAGATGAGCACGGCGATCGGGACGTTGACCTCGCTGCTCCGCCCGAACTCCATGTCGCGCAGCAGGCCGGTCACGCCGGGGAAAACCTTGCCGAGCGCGACGCCGCCCGCCATCGCCAGCGCCACCCACACCGACAGGTACCGCGCTCCAACGCCGAGACGGCGGAGCGCCGGAGCGGCCGCGGGCGGCGTCCCCGGGGCCGCGGGAACCGCCGGCGCGCTAGTCACGGGCCCGCACCTCCTGCCCGCCGATCGCCCGCACTTGCGCCTCCAGCGCCGGCCGCTCCGGCGTCCCCAGCGGCAGGGCGAGCAGCAGCTCGACCCGGCGCTTGAGCAACCCGAAGGCGTCGCGGAACGCCGCGCGGCGCGTGGCCTCGTCGCCCACCACCTCGGCCGGGTCCGGCATCCCCCAGTGGGCCCGCATGGGCCGGCCTGGAAAGATCGGGCAGGACTCCTTCGCCCTGTCGCACACCGTGATCACCAGGTCCCAGTCCCCACCCACCAGGCCGTCGAGGCCGCGAGGGGCGTGGCCCGACCACGGCACGCCGTGCTCCGCCAGCGTGCCCAGGGCGAGGGGGTGTACGCGTGCCGCCGGCTGCGTGCCCGCGCTCTCGGCCACCACGCGCCCGCCGCCGAGCCGGTTCAACAGCGCCTCCGCCATCTGGCTGCGCGCCGAGTTGCCGCTGCACAGCACCAGCACCCGCAGCGGCTCGTTCGCCGGGCTCCTCACGCGCAGCGCAGCGGCGTGCGGCTCCGCCCGGACCGCCGGCGGCCCAGGGAACGCAGCAACGCCTCCACGTCCCGCATCGCCTCGGGGTTCAGGGCGTAGTGCATCCAGCGGCCGTCCCTGCGGTCGCTCACGAAGCCGGCGTCCTTGAGCGTCTTCAGGTGGAACGACAGGAGCGACTGGCTCTGGCCGAGCGCGTCGGTCAGCTCGCACACGCAGTGTTCGCCGCCGCGCAGCCGGTCGAGGATCTTGAGCCGCAACGGGTCCGAGAGCGCCTTGAGGCGCAGGGCCAGCGTATCGAGGTCGGGCGGCGCGGCGGTCGGCATTGGCGGGTCAATATATCAAGAATGATTGTTGGGTCAATCCTCCACGCATCAGCCGGCATTGATGGGTCAAGTCGCCCCAGCGGGCGCGGAGGCGGCGACGTGGTTCTTGAACAGCGTCACCAGCTCCGCGACGGAAGGCAGCACCCCGCTGAGCCTGACCGTGCCGTCAATGGCGACCGCCGGCGTGGCCAGGACGCCGCGCTGCGTCAGCACCCGTATGTCCTTCACGCTCGCGACCTGGGCCTGAAGGCCCGCCAGCTCCACCGCCCGCCGGGCCCGGCGCTCCGTCTCGAAGCACCTGGGGCATCCCGTGCCGAGGATCTCGACCAGCATTCCACGCCTCCCGTTCCGGTTCGAGGCGCAGGGTCGCAAGCGGCGTGCCCCTGGCACGTGCCGTGCGGCACCGGCGGGTGTGAGCCGTGGAGCGAAGTGGGCCCTGGCCGTCCTGGCGGCCATGGCGTGGGGGGCGGTGTACAGCCGGCTCGAGCCGTGGGCCGATACCCTGGCCTACGGCTGGCTCGGCCTGGGGCGGGCGACGCGCCCGGGCGCCGCCGTGGCGTTCTTCGCTTTCGAAGCGCCGAAGGTGCTCATGCTCCTGCTGCTGGTGGTCTTCGGCGTGGGGGTCGGGCGGTCGTTCTTCACCCCCGAGAAGACCCGGGCCATCCTGGTCGGAAGGCGCGAGAGCGCCGGCAACGTGCTCGCGGCGCTGCTCGGCGTCCCGACGCCGTTCTGCTCGTGCTCCGCGGTGCCGCTGTTCATCGGCTTCGTGACCAGCGGGGTGCCGCTGGGCGTGACGCTGTCCTTCCTGATCGCCGCGCCGATGGTGAACGAAGTCGCGCTGGTGCTGCTGTGGGGCCTGTTCGGCTGGAGGGTCGCGGTGCTGTACCTCGGCACGGGGCTGGCGATCGCGATCGTCGCGGGATGGGTCATCGGCCGCCTGCGCCTGGAGCGGTGGGTGGAGCGATGGGTGTACGAGAGCGCGGGGGGCGTGGGGGCGGGCGACGCGCCCGGCCCGGCGGGTTGGGGCGAACGGCTGCGCTACGGCCGTGACGCGGTGCGGGACATCGTGGGCAGGGTGTGGCCGTACGTGCTGGCGGGCATCGCCGTGGGCGCGGCGATCCACGGCTGGGTGCCCCAGGACTTCATGGCCTCGATCATGGGCCGGGGGGCCTGGTGGTCCGTGCCGCTGGCGGTGCTGATCGGGATTCCGATGTACTCCAACGCCGCGGGGATCATCCCGATCGTGCAGGCGCTGCTCGAGAAGGGCGCGGCCCTCGGGACGGTGCTCGCCTTCATGATGAGCGTCATCGGCCTCTCGCTGCCCGAGGCCGTGATCCTGCGCAAGGTGCTCCGGCCGCCGCTCATCGCGACGTTCGTGGGGGTGGTGGGCCTGGGCATCCTCGTCGTGGGCTACCTGTTCAACGCGGTGCTGTGACCCGCCCGGGCGCCGGACGACCGTGAGCCCGGACGCCCCGGGTGCGCCGGGGGGAGGTCTCGGCCAGCGGGTGCGCGACCTGCTGCGGGCGCGGCTCGTGGTCCGCCGGTTTCCCCGCGGCAGCCTGCTGTGGCGCGAGGGGGAGACGACCGGCATGCTGGTCGCGATCCGCTCGGGCCGCGTGAAGGTCTATCGCCTCCTCCCCACCGGGCGCGCGGTGACGCTGTACCTGTTCGCGCCCGGCGACGTGTTCGGCTTCATGCCCTTCGTGGACGGCGCGCCGTACCCCGCGTACGCCCAGGCCATCGAGGACGTCGAGGCGGAGGTGATGGCGCGGTCCACGCTGCTGCAGGCGCTCCGGGCCGAGCCGGAGCTGGGCGTGCACCTGCTGTCGCTGCTCGGCAAGCGGTTGCGCGACGCGTTCCACATGATCCAGTCGCTCTCGACCCCGGGCGCCCGCGCCCGGGTGGCCGCGGCGCTGCTGGCGCTCGTGCCCGAAGCGCCGGCATCCGCCGGGCCGGTGGAGGTCCGGCTGCCCGTCACGGCGCACGAGTTCGCCGGCGCCCTGGGCCTCGTGCCCGAGACGTTCTCCCGCGCGCTCACCAGCCTGGCGGACGAGCGCCTGCTCGAGCGCGTCGGAGCCGGCCGCTACCGCCTCCTCGATCTCGCCGCCCTGCGAGCGGCCGCGCAGCCTCCCGACGTCTGAGCTGAGGGCCTTCGTCGCGCAGGCTTGACCGCCGTCAATGCGCCGGCCGCGAGGCCGCCGCATCGTACCCGCATGACCCGACCCCGTGTCGCCTTCGTCTTCGCGGCCGGCGGCAGCCTCGGCGCCGTCGAGGTGGGAATGCTGAAGGCCCTCGTGGCCGCCGGCGTGACCGCCGACCTGGTCGTGGGCGCGTCGGTAGGCGCCCTCAACGCCGCCTACTTCGCCAGCGACCCCACGCCCGACGCCGTCGGACGCCTGGAGCGGATCTGGCGGGGCATCCGCCGCAAGGATGTCTTCCCCGTTTCCATCCGCGCCGCCATCGGCGGCGTGCTGGCGCGGCGCGACTACCTGGTCTCCTCCGATGCGCTGCGGAGCCTCATCCGGACCACGCTGCGGTTCCGGCAGCTGGAGGAGGCGCGCATCCCCTGCCACGTCATGGCGACGGACGCGCTCGACGGCTCCCCCGTGCGGTTCTCGTCCGGGCCGGCGCTCGACGCGCTGCTGGCCAGCGCGGCCATCCCCGGCGTGTTCCCGCCGGTCCGCCTCGGTTCCCGCCTCCTGGTGGACGGGGCCGTCGCCGGCAGCACGCCGCTGGCGGCGGCCGTGGAGCTCGGCGCGCAGCGGGTGATCGCCCTGAGTCCCGGGCTCCCGTGCGCGGCCAACCGCACGCCGCACGGCCCGCTGGGCGTGAGCCTCAACGCCCTGAACCTGCTGATGGTGAACCAGCTCCTCGCCGATCTGCAACGGCTCAGGGGCGCCGCGGAGATCATCCTGGTCCCGCCGCTCTGCCCCCTGGCGGTCTCCTCGTTCGACTTCTCGCACACCGGCGAGCTGATCGATCGCGCCGCCGCCTCGACCCGCGCCTGGCTCGATGCCGGCGGACTGGACCGCCGGACCGTCCCGGAGGCGCTGCGCCCGCACACGCACCCGCCGGCGCCGTGGCCCCGCGCGCGCCGCCCGCGGCGGACCGGCCGTCCGCTGGCCGCGGACGTCCCGGCTCGAGCCGTTCCATGGTCTTGACCGCCGTCAAGGCGCGGCGCGCCGCGTCCACGCATCATGTGCGCGGGGCCACGATCGAGGGGCCACGAGCGGCGCGCGATGCGCCAAGGTGGAGGATCACGATGGGACGACACGTCGGTTACCCGCTGGCCGTGCTCGCGCTGGCGCTGGTTCCCCTGCGGGCCAACGCGCAGCTGGGCTACCGCCCCCTGTTCGGCACGGGCGCGCAGGCCGTCGCCCGGGGGCGCCTGTACCTCAGCGTCACGGGCGAAGCGATCGCGCACCCCGAGATGTACGACCCCGCCACGGCCCGCTACATCCACACGCCGGCGACGACCGTGTTCAACGACGTGGGCCTCCGCGCCTTCGCGACCTACGGCGTGACGCGGCGCCTCAGCCTGTTCACCGAGGTGCCGCTGCGCTCGGTGCACCTCTACAGCCTGGCGCAGACCCGGATCGGCAAGGGCGTCCCCGACATCACGATGGGCGGCACCTGGCGCGTGCTCGGCGGCACCGCGCGGACGAGCCTCGACGCGACGCTGGCGGCCACGCTCCCCGTCGCCGCCGACACCGCGCCGCGGCAGAATCAGTATCCGCTGGCGCTCGACGCCCCGGCCTACGCGCTGGGGCTCACGGCCACGACGCGGCTCGGCGCCTACGCTCTCTCCTATTCGGGGAGCTACACGCTGGCGGGAAGCGACGGCGCGCTCGACTACGGCGACTGGGCGGATCTCGCCGTCCTGGTGGACCGCGACACGCCGACGCCGTTCGGGCACTTCTCGTTCGCCGCCGGGCTCCACGCCGCCTACAAGGCCGGTAACCGCCGCGCCGGCGCCTCCGTCCCCGCCTCCTGGGACGACTCGGTCACGGTGCTCGCCGGGGCGACGTACCACTACAACCGGAATCTCGATTTCAAGCTGGGCGTCCCGTACACCATCTACCAGAAGGACGCCTGGTTCGGCACCTACGCCGTCCTGCTCGGCGTGGAATACGACGTCGGCCACCCATGACAGACTCATCGCGAGCGACCATCATGAGACTCCAGATCGCACGACGCGCAGCGCTGGCTGCCGGCAGCACCGTCCTCCTGCTCGTGGCGTCCTGCCGCCAGGCGGACCCGGCCCACGACGTGTTCATGGGCTACCTCGAGGGCACGCAGGTCAACGTCACGACGCGGATCCCCGGCCGGATCACGGGCGTCTTCGTCACGGAGGGCCAGTACGTGCGGGCCGGGCAGCGGATCGCCCAGCTGGACGACACCAGCATGGTGGACAACCTCCGCGCGCTCCGGCGGGAGCTGGCCAACATCGCGACCAACCGGCAGCGGCTCGAGCGGCTGTACGCGGCCGGCGCCATTCCGGAGCAGAAGCTCGACGAGATCCAGACGACCTACGACGTGGTCACCGACCGGGTGATGGCCCTGGCGTCCGACCTCCGCGACCTGACCATCACGTCGCCCATCGCCGGCAAGATCGCCGTCCGGGTCCACGAGCCCGGCGAGATGCTGGCGCCCGGGATGCCGGTGGCGGTCGTGCAGGACACCGCGACGGCCTGGGCGCGGTTCAGCATCCCCGAGTCGTTCGCGGACCGGGTGCGCCTGGGGCAGGTCTTCACGCTGAGCACGGGCACCGACACCGCCGCCTGGCGCGCGGAGGTGGTCGAGGTGCTGCCGATGGCGGACTTCGCCACCAAGGTGCCGACCAATCTCCAGGATCAGCGGGACGTGCGGGCGTTCGCCGTGCGGATGAAGCTCCTGGACCATCGGCGGCGGATGGAGCCGGGCATGTACGTGTACCTGACGCTGCCGCCCGCGCCGCTTCCCGGCGGCAGCCTGGCGGAGCGGCCATGAAGCCGGTGCGGGCGGTCGCCGCGCTCGCGGCGCGCACGCTGCTCGTCGCCGTCGTGCTCACGTTCTTCTTCAGCATGATGGCCGGCATGTACTACAACAGCGAGCCGCGGCACATCCGCACGGCCATCGTGGACGAGGATCACAGCGCCCTCAGCCGCGCGATCATCTACGCCGTGCAGTCGTCCGACGTCTTCCAGGTGGCCCACGCCCCCGTGGACTACCTCGCGCTCCAGCGCCTGATGGACCGGGGGCAGGTGGACGCCGGCGTGGTCATCCCGCACGACCTGTATCGCGACGTGCTCAACGGGAGGCCGCAGAACATCCTGGCCGTCCTGAACGGGACCGCCAATCCGATCGTCCCCAAGCTGGCGCTCGGCAACCTCAACATGATCGTCCTGACCATCGGGAACCAGCTGCAGGCGCACGTGCCGGTCGAGGAGCTGGGCGCCGTGCTGAACTCGTGGCACCAGATGCGGCCGCCGCTGAGCGTCACTTCCCGGGTGTTCTATTCCCCGACGGTGAACATGGAGTCGTCCATGCTCCCCGCGTTCATGGGTCTCGCCATGCAGGTCGTGTCGCTGGTGATCATCACGCTGCTGCTCCGGGCCGGCCTGGCGCGGGCGCGGCGGGCCCTCCCCGCGCTCACCTCCGCGCGCCAGCTGCCGCCCGCGGCGGTGGCCGGGCCCGTGGTCCTCGCCTGGGTGATGGTGACCACGGCGATCGCGCTCGCCTTCTACGCGGTGATGCGCATGTTCGCCGTTCCCCTGCCGCCGCGGTTCTGGGGCGTGGTGGTCGTGATCGCGCTGCTGGTGCTCGCCATGGAGAGCATCGCGCTGTTCTTCAGCCTCAACGTCACCCGCGGCACGGCGCTGATCGCGGTGTACACCCTCATCGTTCTACCCGCGTTCCTGTACTCCGGTTATCTGGTGCCCCCGGAGCAGATGCCCGCCTTCTCGCGCGCGGTGGGGAGCTGGTTTCCCCTGCGGTACTACCTCGGGGCGCTGTACGGCGTCTTCAATCGGGGGCTGAGCCTGTCGGACGTCGCCGGCTCGTTGAACACCCTCTTCGCCTTCGCCGGCGTGTTCCTGGGGCTGTCGGCCGTCTCCGTCGCGATCGGCACCCGTCAACGGACCCACCTGGCGCCGGCGTCCCGGCGGGGGGCGCACCCCCGCCCCGAGCGGCCGGCCTATGGACACCGCACGATGACCAACACACTGAGAGCACTCGTGCTCCTGGCGCTGGCGCTGCCGCCGGCCGCCCGGGCCCAGGCCGGCGCCACCGGCTCCTCCGATTCGTCGAGCGCGCCGCTGACGCTGTCGCAGGCCATCGCGGTGGCGCTCGCCAACAACCCGCTCGTCAAGGCGCGGGCGGCCGGCGTCACGGCGGCGGAATCCCGCCTGGCGCAGGTTCGCTCGTCGCAGGTGCCCTCGGTGCACCTGACGAGCCGCTATTTCTACTCGAACAACCTGCCCGGCATGTTCCTCCAGGGCCCCAACCAGGTGCCCCTCATGTCCTCCACCGGCCCCGTGCCCGGTCAGTACGTCATGGTGAGGCCGATGGCGCCGTATCCCGTCGAGAGCCGGGACGTGTTCACCACGGATCTCGACCTGGTCTATCCGCTCTACACCGGCGGCAAGATCGCCACGGCCCGGCGGAACGCCGGGATGCTCAGGGAAGCGGCCCTGTCCGACCTGAGCGACCAGCAGCGGGAGCTGGTCTACCACGTGACCACGGCCTTCGACAACATCCTGCTGCTCACCCAGGTGATCGCGGTGAACCGCCGCGCGCTCGACCAATTCCAGGCGCATCTCGACCTGGCGCGCGCGGCCTACGCGAACGGGGTGCGGTCAGAATTCGACGTGCTCACGTTCCAGAGCAAGCTGCAGGAGTTCCAGGCGAAGCTGGTGGACCTGGAGGGCAAGCTGGCGCTGGCGACGGCCGGCCTGAAGGCGCTCCTGGGCATGCCGCCGGGGGCCGGTCTGAGCTGCGTCGGCGAGCTGGCGTACGCCGACACGGTGAGCCTGGCGGACAGCCTCGGCCTCGATTCCGCCGCGGTGGCCCGCAACGACCAGCTCAACGGCCTGCGGATCAGGCGGCGGATGCTGGCGAATACCCGGACCATCGCCGCCGCCGAGCTCAAGCCCACGGTGTTCGTGTTCGCCAACTACCACGTGTATCACGGGATGGACTTCCCGCCGTACGACAACGCCTGGCGCAACGGCTACGCGGCGGGTGTGGGGGTATCCATGCCGGTCTTCGACGGCAACCTCACCCAGGGCAAGCTCGCCGAGATTGACGCGTCGGGGCACGCGCTGGACGACCAGCTCGACGGCCTGGCGATCAAGCTGCAGATGGACGTCACCAGCGCGCTCATCACCATCCAGAACGCGCGCGCCGCGTTGGGCGCGGAGCAGGCCCATCTCGCGGTCGCCGCGCGGGCCGAGGAGATCGCGAAGGTCAGCTACGCGAACGGCGTGATCACGCCGGTCGAGCTGGACGACGCGGAGCTGGAGGTGGCCGCGGTGCAGACCGCCATCCTGAACTACCGGAAGGACATCGCGACCGCCTACGCCGACCTCGCGTATCTGGAGGGCGGGGGCGCCCCGGCCGCGACCGGCGCCGGCGGCCCGGCGGAGCGATGAAGCGCGTCCCGCGCCACGCGGCACCGGCGCCCAGGCATGACCTCACGGACGAGGGATTCGATGGTTGACCCGACCTTGTTCCTCCCGGCGGCCTTCGAGCTCGCCGGCCACCGCTGCCCGGCCACGCCGCTCGGCGTGCGGGCCGGAGCCGCCGCCATGAACCACCTGGGCGTGGCGCGGTCGGAGGACCGGTCGCTCTACGCGCTGCTCGAGCTGGGAGACGAACACTGGGCGGGCTGTTTCGCCGACGCCATCCAGACGGTCACGGGCTGCACGGCCGGCAAGGGCAACTTCCGGCGGCTGGGCTACGGCAAGCTGGCGCTGACCCTGGTGGACACGACGACCGGCCGCGCGGTGCGCGTGGCGGTCCGAGCGGAGGTCCTGCTGGAGCTGAAGCGCAGCGCGTTCTTCCAGCAGTACCGCCGGCAGGGCGTCCCGGCCTCCCAGGTGCCCTCCGAGGTGGCGGAGCCGGTGATCGAGCGGGTCCTGAGCGCCCCGGACGAGATCCTGCTCTCGGTGAGCGAGGTGTTCGCCTCCGACCTCGCCCAGGCGCCCGAGGACTGCCGCTCGTTCGTCTGCGACCGGTGCGGCGAGGTGGTCGCGGAGGCGCACGGCAGGGTGGCCGGCACTCGCCAGGTGTGCATCCCCTGCCAAGAGGCGCTGCTGCGGCAGGACGGTCGGACCTCCGCGGCCTGAGCGCGGCGGCATCGGCCGCCCCGGGGCGACGGTTCTTCAACCGAGGAAAGGGGGTAGGTCATGGTCACCAAGAAGCCCAACCCGCAGGGTCGCGTCGTCGTCACCTTCGTGACCCGGCAGCCGGACGCCGCGATGGTCGAGCTGCGCGGCGAGTTCGACGGGTGGCGGCAGTCGCACCCGATGCGCCGCACCCGCGACGGGAGATGGCGCGCGGCGTTGAACCTGAAGCCGGGGCGGGAGTACGCCTTCCGCTACGTCGTGGATGGGGCGCAGTGGGTCAGCGACCCCGAGGCCGACAAGTTCGTCGGGAATCCGTTCGGGGGCGAGAACTCGGTGGTCGTAACGTGACGGTTCCGCTGCACCGGCCGCGCCGCCCGGCGCGCGCTGGCGCGCTCCAGACCGGGCCGGAGCCCGGGGTCCTACTCTCGCCGCGCCGGCGGGCCGCGCCGCCCGGCGCGGCGAGGACCCTGTGCCGTCTCGCCGGCCCCTTGATGGTCGCGGGCGTGCTGGCGCTGACGGGCACCATCTACTCGCCGGCGTCGCTGGTGAGCGTGTGCCAGGTGTACGCGGGAACCACCAAGCGGCTGGTCTCACACGTGTTGTGATCCCGGGACGGCCGGCGCGTGAACCGCCTTCCCGCGGGGGGCACGGGAGTTGCGCGGCAGGCCGGCATGACCGGTGACGGCGCCCCCACGAAGCTCCCGACGCCGCCGGCGCCGCGCCCCACCGTGCCCTCGCTGTTTCTCGCCTTCCTGCGCCTGGGCACGACCGCGTTCGGCGGCCCGCCCATGGTCGCCTACATCGGCGAGCTGGCGGTGGACAAGCGGCGCTGGCTCACCCGGGAGTCGTTCGCGGACGGCGTGGCCCTGAGCCAGGCCGTGCCGGGCGTGATCTCGATGCACACGGCGGCCTACGTGGGCCTCAGGGTGCGGGGGACGCCCGGCGCGCTCGCGGCGTACGTCGGCTTCGGCCTTCCGGCCCTCGTGCTGATGCTCGCGCTGTCGGCCCTGTACGGAGTCAGCCACGAGCTGCGGCCGGTGGTCGCCGCGTTCCGCGGGCTCCAGGTGATCGTGGTGGCGCTGGTCGCCCATGCCGTGCTGCTGTTCGGCCGTCGAGCGGTGACCGGCTGGCGGGACACGGTGCTGGTCGCCGCCGCCGGGACGTTCCTGGTCCTGGGCGGCAATCCCATCGTGACCATCGTCGCGGCGGCGCCGGCGGGTCTGCTGCTCTACCGCGCCGCGCCCTCGCCCGAGCCGCGGTCCGGGGACGGGCGGGCGGAGGCCCGTCCGCGCACGGTGCGTGTGGCGCTGCTGCTCGCGCTCGCGGTCGTGCTGGCCGGAGCCGCGTTGCACGTGCTCGACCGGCGGCTGTTCAGCCTCGCGGCCTTGATGACCAAGGTGGATCTGTTCGCGTTCGGGGGAGGCTTCACGGCGCTGCCGGTCATGCTGCACGAGGTCGTGGACGTGCGGCGCTGGCTCACGGGCAGGGCCTTCATGGACGGCGTGGCGCTGGGCCAGGCCACGCCCGGCCCCATCATGATCACCGCCACCTTCGTCGGCTACCAGATCGCCGGGCTCCCGGGCGCCGCGGTCGCCACGCTGGCCGTCTTCGCGCCGGACTTCGGCGTGCTGCTGCTCGCGGTCCCGTACTTCGACCGCCTGCGGAACTCACCCGCGGTACGCCGCGTGCTCCGCGGCATCCTGGCGTCGTTCGTGGGCCTGCTGCTGGCCGTCACCTTCGAGTTCGGACGCGAAGT
>JAJYLI010000047.1 GCA_021787855.1 bacterium
CTGGCCTACTGGCTCGCGACCCGCGGAGGCGCCCCGCCCGCCCCGCTCCCAGCGGCGTCCGCGGTCCCGCGATCGGAGGTGAGGGTACCTGCACCGCCGGCGCCCGCCGCCGCGGGGGCGGAGCGCGCGGGCCGGGGCCTCGCGACCGGGCCGCGGGCCGCTTCCGCCACCGGCGAGTCGGCGCGCGGCGTGGCGCCCGGCCCGCGGCGGCCGCCAACCCGGGCTCCGGCGCCGGTCCCGAGCGCCGGGGCCACCGGCCTGCTGCGGGTCCGCACCATCCCGCCCACGGCCCGGATCTACATTGACGGCGCGCAGGCCGCCGTCGGTGGACTGCTGGACTTCCCCCTGGGCGCCGGGCGCCGGCGCGTGAGCATCCGCGCCCCCGGCTACGCCGAGCTGGATACCGTGTTGACGGTGCGCGCCGGCACCACCATCAACCTCGGCCAAGTCACGCTGCGCGCCGAGGACGGCCCGTGAGCGGGGGGGCGGGGGGGAGGGTCCGCGGCGCCGCGCTGTTGCTCTGCGCCCTGGCGCTCGGTGCGGCCGCGCCGCTTCGGGCGCAAGCCAACACGGAGGAGATGCTCCAGCGGGCCATCCACCTGTACGAGCAGCTGGACATCGAGCGCGCGCTCACGATTCTCGACCAGGTCGTCTCGCCCTCGGCCACCTTCGAGGTCACCGACGCGCAGCGCGCGCGCGCCTACAAGTACCTGGGCGCGATCCTCGCGCTCAAGCCGGGTGCCGCCGCCAGGGATTCGGCCGTCCGCTACTTCCGCGCGGCCATCGAGCGCGATCCGTTCGTGGACCTGGATCCACGCAGCTTCAGCCCCGCCCAGATCGCGGCGCTGGCCGAGGCCCGCGACGAGATCTTCGTGGTGGCGGTTCAGCCCCTCACGCCCGACACCACGGGCCCGGGGCTGGCCCTGCTCGCCGTGCGCGGCGTCACGACCCACGCGGCCACGCTGCGGGTGGAGCTGCGCTCGGGCGGCGTGACGCGGCGGGTGCTGTACGCCGGGCCGAACGCCGGGGTGCGCGATATCACGTGGGACGGGACGCTCGCCGACGGCACGCCGGCCCCGCCCGGCCGCTACGAGCTGGTTCTGGTGGGCCGGAGCACGCTCCACCAGGGGCTCGCCGACAGCGCCGCCGACGTGTTCGACGTGTCGCTGAGCCACGCTCCCCTGGAGGACACGCTGCCGTCGCTCGGCCATCGAGACCTGCTGCCGGAGGCGTCGGAGCCGCGGCTGGACCTGCTCAAGGGGCTCGGCGTGGCGGCGGCCGCGTTGCTGGTCCAGCGCGCCCTCTCCGCGTCGGCCCTGGGGCCCGGCCGGACGGCGCTGTCGGGAGTGGTCGGGGGCGCCGGCGTCGCCGCCGGCCTGGTGGCGTACTTCGCGGGACGGGCGCGCCCGGCCATCCCGGCGAACGTCGCCGAGAACGCGCGGCGGCGGGAAGCCCGCGCGGCGGCCAACGCCGCGATCGAACGCCGCAACGCCGCCGTCCTGAGCCACGCGAAGGTGATCGTCACGCCCGTCACCGGCGGTGGGCCGTGAGCCGCGGGCCATGGCCTCTCGCCGCGCTGGCGCTCGGGTGCGGCCTCGCCTTCGCCCGGCCCGCGTCGGCCCAGATCTCCGGCACGGTCTCCGGGACCATCGCCGTGGTCGAGCATCGCGTGACCACGGCGGCGGGGGTGGCGAGCGCCGCCGGCCCGACCACGGGGGCCGGCATCGCCCTGGCGCTGAGCCACCGGGTGGAGGTGGACCTGAGCGCCGCGGGCGGCACGCTCACGCCCCCGGGGCCGGGCACGGGCCAGCAGACCTTCGCGCGAGCCGATCTCGGCGCCGCGCTCCTGCCCGCGCCGTGGCTGGCGCTCGGCGCCGGCGTGACGCTGCTGGGATTCGACGACCCGGTGGCCCGCCAGCACTGGACGGCCACCCGCCTCGGGGCGGAAGTGAGGCTGCCCTTCTCGGTGGTCCCGCTCACGGCCGTGTTCCGCGTCGCGCTGTACCCCACCGTGTCCGCGACGGGACTCCCGGCGGCGCAAAGCGCCTTCGGCGCCGGCAGCGGCCTTGCGTGGGACGCCGGCCGGCTGCGCGTGGCCCTGTCCTATTCGCTGGAGCGCTACAACTTCGCCGCGGCCGCGGCCGGGCCGCACCGGGAGCAGCTCTCCACCCTCACGGCCACGGTGGGCCTGCGCTTCGGCCGCCCGGGCGGCGCTGGTGATCGAGGCCCCTGACCCCGCCCCGCTACAACGCCTTCTGGTAGATGCGATACCGCTTGTAGATCACCCCGCCCTGCCGTTCCATCTCGGCGCGGATCTTGGTGTTGGTCTCCAGCTCGTGGTGGCTGTCCATGATCTCGAACCCGCCCTCGATGGCCGAGCGCATCATCGTGGCGCCCAACAGGGTGTCCACGCCCCGCCCGCGGTACTCCTCCTTGATGCCGCCCAACAGCAGGTCGAGCTGCTTCGAGCGCTTCATCGCCCGGAGGATGTGCACGAACCCGAACGGGAGCAGCCGGCCCCGCGCCTTGACGATCCCCTCGTACAGGTTGGGGATGCCGATGACGAACCCCACCACCTGGTCGCCCGCCGCCACGGCCTTCACGAACCGGGGGTCCAGCAGCGGCAGGTACTGTTTCGCGAGCCCCTCCATCTCCTGCGCGTCGAGGGGCGAGTAGCCGTAGATGCCCACGAACGTCTCGTTCATCAACCCGAGGATCGGCCGGATGTACGGCTTGAGCTGGCGCTTGGCGGTGAACTCCAGCGGCCGGAAGTGGCCCCGCGCCGCGAGCCGCGCCGCGACGCGCCGGTACACCTCCGGAACCTCGGCGGGCACCGGGATGCGGTACACCACGTAGTCCACTTCCTTCCCGTATCCCTCCCGCTCCAGGAGCGGGAGGAGGTAGGGGAAGTTGTAGTAGGTCACGATCGTCGGCTCGTGCTCGAAGCCGTCCACCAGGAAGCCTTCCGGGTCCTGGTCGTTGAAGCCGAACGGCCCGACCACCTTGGTCATGCCGCGCTCCCGGGCCCACGTCTCGATCTGCGCCAGGAGGGCGTGCACCACCTCGCCGTCGTCCGTGGCCTCGAGGCCCGCGAACCGGGCGGTGCGCTCCTTCAGCATCTCGTTGTGGCGGCGATTGATGATCCCCATCGCCCGGCCGACCGGCCGGCCGTCCCGCCACGCCAGCAGGAGCAGCGTGTCGCTATAGCCGAACGCGCGGTTCTTCTTCGGATCGTAGTAGCGCCACTCGTCCATGTAGAGGGGTGGCATCCACTTGGCATGGTCCCGGTGCAGCCGCTCCGGGAGAAAGATGAACCGCCTGAGGTCCCGCCGGGTGATGACAGGGGTCAGTTGAACGGACATGCCCGGCTCTCTCGGCAAGGGGGACAGGGAGAATCGGCTAGGCAACCTATGCCGCCACCCCCGGCCCCGCCAGTCGTGCCTCGCGGCCGGGCGGCCACCCCCCTACCTTTCGTCTGAGCTTGGGCCCCCACGTCTTCTTCGACCCGACCGGCCGGCGCCGCCGCGCGGTCAATCGCACTTCGACCGTGCTGGGGCTCGCCGCGGCCGTGATCACGACCATCTTCGTGGTCAGCCTCCTGGTCGTGCCCTTCCTCCCGCAGCTCCCGGGCATGGCCAACCCGGCCCGCCGGCTGGCGCACGCACGCCAGGCGCTGCTCCCGCGGCGCGAGCAGCGGCTGAGCCGGGCGTTGCTGCTGCGCTCCCGGAACGCCCTGTGGCGAACCATCGCGGCTCGCCAGCGGGTCGTCGCCCGCCGCCTCGCGGCCGCGCCGCCGGCCACCGGGACCGTGACCGGGGCGTTCTACGTCACCTGGCAGAAGAGCGGCCTCAACTCCCTGCGGGCCAACGCCGACAAGCTGACCGACCTCTACCCCGAGTGGCTGCACCTTTCCCGCGAGGGGACGGCCCTCGACTTCCACGACTGGGACCCGGAGATCACGCCGGCCAACGCCGACGTGGCCCGGGTGGCGCGCGACAATCACATCGCCGTGTCGCCGGTCCTGAACAACGCCGAGGCCGGGCAGTTC
Source organism: bacterium (assembly GCA_021787855.1). Classification (GTDB taxonomy): domain Bacteria; phylum Gemmatimonadota; class Gemmatimonadetes; order Gemmatimonadales; family JACORV01; genus Fen-1245. Next base: position 4,049 of record JAJYLI010000047.1, read on the forward strand.
GATCCCCGGCGCGCGCACCGCCTGCTGGCCTCGCCCGACGACCAGCGCGTCATGGCGCGCGCGATCCGGGACTGGCTGGTGCAGCAGCGGTTCCAGGGCGTCAACGTGGACCTGGAGAACCTCGAGCCGGGCGACTACGCCCGCCTGCCGGAGTTCCTGGCGCACCTCCGGGACGAGCTGGACCCGGCCGGCCTCAAGCTCAGCGTGGACGTCGAGGCCGGGAACGCCGCCGTGCCGCTGGCCGCGATCGCCGCCGAGGCCGACCACGTCATCGTGATGGCCTACAACGAGCACTACAGCGGCGGCCCGCCCGGCCCGCTCGCGTCGGTGGGCTGGTACGACGGCGTGCTGTCCCGGACGCTGGCGCGGGTGCCGGCCGACAAGCTGGTGGTGGGGATCGCCAACTTCGGTCTGGACTGGCCCTACAGCGGCAAGCCGGCGACGGCGGTCACCTACCAGGGCGCGCTGATCACCGCGCGGAACAGCCATCCCGGCGTGCCGCCGTCGCAGGTGGTGGACTTCGACCCGCGGGCGCTGAACCCCACCTTCGAGTACCAGGACGACTCCGGCCGCGGCCACGAGGTGTGGCTGCTCGACGCGGTGACGGCGTACGACGCGCTGCGGCTGGCGCACCGGGACAAGATCCGCGGCGCCGCGCTGTGGGTGCTCGGCGCGGAAGACCCCGCCCTGTGGCGGTTCTACGACCGGCGCGACACGGGGTCCCTGCCGCCGCCGGGCGTCCTCGACACCATTCCCTCGCCGTCGGGCATCGAGTTCCAGGGCGACGGCGAGATCCTGGAGGTCGCGACGGCCCCGCACCGGGGCCTCCGCACGGTCGAGGTGGACCCCACCAACGGGCTGGTCACGGACGAGGAGTACCAGGAGTTCCCCGCGTCCTACGTGATCCGCCGCTCCGGCTACCGGAAGGGGCTGCTGGCCCTGACCTTCGACGACGGCCCGGACGGCGTGTACACGCCCGAGATCCTGGCCCTGCTCCAGCGGCTGGGCGTGAAGGCCACGTTCTTCCTCATCGGCGAGAACGCCGAGCGCTTCCCGGAGGTCACCCGGCGCATCCTGCGGGACGGCGACGAGATCGGGAGCCACACCTTCACCCATCCGAACATGGCGGCGGTGAGCCGGCGCCGCGCCCTGCTGGAGCTCAACACCACGCAGCGCGCGCTGCAGGCCATCACCGGCCGCTCGACCATCCTGTTCCGCTTCCCCTACGACGCCGACGCCGAGCCCACCAGCGCCGAGGAGGCCCGGCCCATCGTGCTGGCGGACTCGCTGGGCTACATCACCGTCGGCGAGCTGATTGATCCGCAGGACTGGAACCTCTACAAGACGGACAGCGCGGGGGTGCGGCGCCGCCGCACCGCCGCGGACCTCGTGGCGACCGTGCTGCAGGAGGTGCACGACACCGCCACGCGCGCCAACGTGATCCTGATGCACAGCGCCGGCGGGGACCGGTCGCAGACCGTGCTGGCGCTGGAGCAGCTGATCCCCACGCTGCAGCGCGAGGGGTACCGGTTCGTGACCATCTCGCAGCTGCTGGGCGTCACGCCCGACGTGGTCATGCCGCCCATCGCGCGCCACGAGCAGCTGCTGGTGGGACTCGACCGGCTCAGCTTCGACGCGGTGTTCCTGTTCGAGACCTTCCTGGGCGCGGCCTTCCTGGTCGCGGTGGTGCTGGCCATCGGCCGGGTGGCGTTCATCGTGCCCGTGGCGCTGGCCGCCCGGCGCCGCGCGCGGCGGGAGCGCTTCGACCCCGCCTATCACCCGGCGGTCACGGTCCTGATCCCCGCCTACAACGAGCGGCCGGTCATCGCGGGCACCGTCCGCAGCGTGCTCGCCAACGACTACGCCGGCCTCGAGGTCGTGGTGGTGGACGACGGCTCGACCGACGGCACCGGCGACGAGGTCGAGCGCCTGTTCGGCGCCGAGCCCCGGGTGCGGCTGCTGCGCCAGACCAACGCCGGAAAGGCGGCGGCGCTGAACCGCGGCCTGGCCGCGGCCCGGGGCGAAGTGCTGGTGTGCTTCGACGCCGACACCCAGATCGCCCCGAACGGCATCGCGCTGATCGTGCGGCACTTCGCCGACCCCGCGATCGGGGCGGTGGCCGGCAACGTGAAGGTGGGCAACCGGGTGAACCTGCTCACCCGCTGGCAGTCCATCGAGTACATCACCAGCCAGAACCTCGACCGCCGCGCCTACGCGCGCCTCAACGCGATCACGGTGGTGCCGGGCGCGGTGGGGGCGTGGCGCAAGAGCGCGGTGGTGGCGGCCGGCGGCTACCTCAACGACACCATGGCCGAGGACATGGAGCTGACCTACCGCATCCGGCGGGCGGGCTGGCGCATCACCGCCGACACGGAGACCCTCGGCTACACGGAGGCGCCCTCCACCGTCCGGGCGTTCTTCGCCCAGCGGTTCCGCTGGGCCTACGGCACGCTCCAGTGCCTGTGGAAGCACCGCGGCGCCACGTTCCGCTACGGCTGGTTCGGCTGGGTGGCCATCCCGGCGGTGTGGATCTTCCAGGTCCTCTTCCAGGCCATCGGCCCCCTGGTGGACCTCAAGGTGGTCTGGACGCTGCTCGACTTCTGCTACTCCTGGGCGACCATGGGCGCGCTGCACCAGGACTGGCAGCCGCTGCCGCAGATCACGCGCGTGGTGCTCGAGGTCGGGTTCTTCTACGGGATCTTCTTCGGCGTGGACCTGGTCGGCGCCCTGGTGGCCTACCGGCTGGACCGGGAGAGCCTGCGCGACCTGTGGTGGCTGTTCTGGCAGCGGTTCGCCTACCGCCAGATGATGTACGCGGTGCTGATCAAGTCCCTCGTCACCGCCGCCAAGGGCAAGCGCCACGGCTGGGGCAAGCTGGAGCGCACGGGCGCCGTCCGGTTCACCGAAGCCGGCGCCCGGACGGCGAAGGGTGAAGTGGCGACCAGGTAGCGGCCGCCAGGCGCCGGCCCGGTCGCCGGGAACCCCGCGGCTGGGCCGGTTTCCGCAAACTGGCGACTGGTAACCACTTCCAACTTGCCGTCCGGCAACGTATTTTTCCGAGCTTTTTATGGATGTCTCGCTCCGGAAGAGCCAGCTGATGCTGCTCGCCGGGACCGCGAACCGGCCCCTGGCGGAGGAGATATCGGCGTACCTGAAGCAGCCGCTGTGCCAGGTGACGATCCGGCGGTTCGCCGACGGCGAGTTGTTCGTCAAGATTGACGAGAACGTGCGGGGCCGGGATGTGTACATCATCCAGCCCACCAACCCGCCGGCCGAGAACCTGGTCGAGCTGCTGCTGTTGATGGACGCCGCGCGGCGCGCGAGCGCGGCGCGGGTCACGGCGGTGATCCCCTACTTCGGCTACGCGCGGCAGGACCGGAAGGACCAGCCGCGCGTTTCCATCAGCGCCAAGCTGGTGGCGAACCTGGTGAGCACGGCGGGAGCCGACCGGGTGCTGGCGATGGACTTCCACTCGCACCAGCTCCAGGGGTTCTTCGACATCCCGGTGGACCACCTGTACGGCGCGCCGGTGCTGACGGCGCACTACCGCCAGAAGCGGCTCGTCGAGCCGGTGGTGGTGGCGCCGGACGTGGGCTCGGCCAAGATGGCGCGGGGCTTCGCCAAGCGGCTGAACGCGTCGCTGGCCATCATTGACAAGCGGCGGCCTTCGGCCAACATCGCCCAGGTCGTCAACGTCGTCGGGGACGTGGAGGGCAAGGACTGCCTGATCCCGGACGACCTGATTGATACGGCCGGCACGGTGACCGAGGCGGCGGCCGCGCTGAAGCGGCTGGGCGCCCGCAAGGTGTTCTGCTGCGCGTCGCACGCGCTGCTCTCGGGACCGGCGCTGGAGCGTCTGCGGAACTCGCCGATCGAGGAGCTGGCGGTGACCAACACCATCGCGCTGCCGGAGGCCAGGCGCTACGAGCGGCTGGTGGTGCTGTCGGTGGGGTCGCTCCTGGCCACGGCGATCGCGAACACCCACAGCGACAAGTCGGTGTCGAGTCTGTTTGACTGAGTGAACCCGTGAGTGGTGGGGCGTGAGGCGTGAGAGGGATCTCACCCCTCACCCCTCACGCCTCACCCATTGAGGGTAGAGCCATGACCCAGATCGTGAAGCTCCACGCGGAGAAGCGCACCTCGGGCGGGACGGGCGCCGCCCGCGGCCTGCGCCGCGGGGGCCAGGTGCCCGCCGTCATCTACGGGCGGGGACGCGAGCCCACCGCGCTCGCCCTCGACGGCGTGGAGCTCGGCCGCCTGCTCGAGAAGATCCACCCCGAGAACACCATCGTGGAGCTGGCGGTGGGCGGCGACGTCGTGCGGACGCTGATTCGCGAGATACAGCGCCACCCGGTGCGGCCCGGCATCGTGCACGTGGACTTCTACGAGATCCACGCGGGCGAGAAGATCCGGGTCGAGGTGCCGATCCACTGCGTCGGCATCCCGGACGGGGTGCGCAACCAGGGCGGGACCCTGGACCAGGTGATCCGCGACGTGCCGATCGAGGTGCTGCCGGCCGACATCCCGGACAAGGTCGAGCTGGACGTGACCGCGCTGACGATCGGCAAGTCGCTGCACGTGTCCGACCTCTCGATCCCCAGCGCCCGCATCCTGCTGGACGGGGCGTTGACGGTGTGCACGGTGGCCGCACCGCGGATCGAGGAAGTGACGGCGCCGGTGGCGGCGGAGGGCGTCCCGGCGGAGGGCGAGGCCGCGGCGACGACGACGGCGGCGGCAACGCCGGAGGAACCCAAGGAGCCGGAGCTGATCCGCAAGCGGAAGCCTGCGGAAGAGGAGGAAGAGGAATCCAAGTGACGGGCGCTACGCCCTGAAGCTCATCGTCGGGCTCGGCAATCCGGGCGCCGGCTACGCCGACACGCGGCACAACGCGGGGTTCTGGCTGGCCGACGCCCTCGCCGCCCGGTGGAAGCTGCCGCGCTTCCGCCGCGAGCCTCCCTCGCTCGCCACCGGCGGCCGCACCCCCTTCGGCCCCGTCCACCTCCTCAAGCCGCAGACCTTCATGAACGACTCGGGCCGGGCCCTGGCGGGCCTCCGGCCGCGCGAGCCGGGCGGGCCCCTCGAGAACCTGCTGGTCGTGGTGGACGACGTGGCCCTCCCGGTCGGCTACTTCCGGGTGCGGGGGCGCGGGAGCGCCGGGGGCCACAACGGCCTCAAGAGCATCGAGGCCGCCATCGGCACGCGGGACTACGCGCGCCTGCGCATCGGGGTGGGGCCCGCCCCCGAGGGCCTCGAGGACCTGGCCGACTTCATGCTCGAGCCGATGCCGCGGGAGGACCGGGCCGCGGTGACCGAGCTGCTCCCCACCATGGCCGAAGCGGTGGAGTGCTGGATGGACGAGGGCGTCGCCCGCGCGATGACACGGTACAACCGGCGGGTCCGCCCGCCCACCTGAAAGGACGCCGCATGAGCCTGCGCCGCGTCGTGTTCTCCTTCCTGGTCGCCTTCGCCGCCGCGTTGGCCGTGTTCACGCTGCCGAGGTTCGTGTACAACTCGGTGACCGCCGCGCTGGCGGAAACGCCGCGGACAGGGGCTGGGGGTCAGGGGTTGGGGAGCAGGGAGGGCCAGGCTCCGTCACCGGCACCGACTCAACCGCCCGCGACGTCCGCGCGGGACTCGAGGGGCACCCCCCAGGCCCCCGCCGCTCAGGCGGCCGCCGCCCCCGCCGCCCCCGCCCCCGCCCCCGGCGCCTACCCGCCGGTCACCCTGGCGGGGCGGCTCACCGGGCTGCTGGGCATCCTGCTGTTCCTCGGCGTCGCCTACGGCATGAGCCACAACCGCCGCGCCATCAACTGGCGCACCGTCGGGTGGGGCGTGGCGCTGCAGGTCGTCTTCGCCATCTTCGTGCTGCGGGTCCCGCTCGGCATCGAGCTGTTCAAGTTCCTGGGCGACGCGGTCACCAAGATTCTCTCGTTCAGCTACGCCGGCTCCTCGTTCGTGTTCGGCGACCTGGGGGCGCAGCACTCGAAGCTCGGCGTGGTGTTCGCCTTCCAGATCCTGCCCTCCATCATCTTCATCTCGGCGGTGATGGCCATCCTGTACTACCTCGGGATCATGCAGGTCGTGGTGCGGGCGATGGCCGTCGCCATGAACAAGCTCCTCCGGGCGAGCGGCGCGGAAAGCCTCAACGTCGCGGCGTCCATCTTCATGGGCCAGACCGAGGCGCCGCTCACCATCCGGCCGTACCTCAACAAGATGACCCAGTCCGAGCTGATGACGGTCATGACGTCCGGCATGGCCCACGTCTCCGGCTCGATCATGGCCGCCTACATCGCCTTCGGCATCGAGGCCCGCCACTTGCTCACCGCCGTCATCATGACCGCGCCGGGGACGATCGTGATGGCCAAGATGCTGGAGCCGGAAACCGGGGAGCCCGAGACGCTGGGGGTCGTCAAGCTCGACGTCCCCCGGACCGACGTGAACGTGGTGGACGCGGCCTCGCGCGGCACCATCGAGGGGCTGTACCTGATGCTCAACGTGATCGGGATGCTGATCTCGTTCATCGCGATCGTCGCCCTGGTGGACGGCGGGTTCGCCTGGGTGCACGGCTTCCTGTCCTGGTTCCCCGCCAAGGTCGAGATCGTGCTCGGCTGGATCGGGCGGCCCGTGGCCTGGGCGATGGGGGTGCCGTGGCACGACGCGGGCACCATCGGCGGCCTGCTGGGCACGCGGGCGGTGCTGAACGAGTTCATCGCCTTCGCCGAGCTGGGGCCCATGAAAGGCGTCCTGGATCCCCGCAGCTTCACCATCGCGTCGTTCGCGCTGTGCGGCTTCGCCAACGTCAGCTCGGTGGGCATCCAGATCGGCGGCATCGGGTCGCTGGCCCCCGAGCGCAAGCACGACCTGGCGCGGCTGGGCTTCCGGGCGATGCTGGCCGGCACCCTGGCCAACTTCATGTCGGCCGCGATCGCGGGGATGCTCCTGACGGGGCGGTGATGCGGGAGGCGACGAGGGGAGGGGTGAGAAGGACCCGCACTTCTCACCCCTCCCCTCTCACGCTATCTTTGCATCCACAATCCACCTGCTCCCGCCCGCACCTGGCGGGGGCCGTTCAGACCAAAGGGAGGTGTCGCGCGTGACCCGCCGTTACGAAGTCGTCTATATCTTCGACAGTGCGCTGGAGGAGCCGGCCGTCAGCGAGAAGCTGGCGCGGTTCCACGCGCTCCTGGGCGCCGGGGTCGAGGTGGCCGTCAGCCACTGGGGCAAGCGGCCGCTGAGCTACCGCCACAAGCGGCATGAGGCCGGCTACTACGTGGTGGCGCAGTTCGAGGCGCCGGCGAGTGTCCTGCCGGAGTTCGAGCGCGCCGTGAAGCTGGAGGAGGGCGTGCTCCGGTTCCTGGTCGTGCTGGCCGAGGCGGCCGCGCCGGCGCCCGCGCCGGCGCCGGTGGCGGCCGCGGTCCCGGTCGCGGCGGAGGAGGAGGACGAATGAGGCCCCGGACCAAGACCTGCCCGGTGTGCGAGGCCGGCATCCGGGTGGTGGATTACAAGGACGAGCGGACCCTCGGCCGGTTCCTGACCGACCGGGGCAAGATCCTGCCGAGCCGGCTGTCGGGGATGTGCGCCCGGCACCAGCGGCAGGTGTCCACCGCCATCAAGCGGGCGCGGCAGCTGATGCTGCTGCCCTACATCAAGGGCTACGGCCAGTAATCTGAAGTGGCGGCCGCTCGTCCTGGGGGCGCTCGGCTACTTCCTCGGGTTCCCCTTCTTCGCCCCCGTCGCGCTGGTGACCGCGCCGCTGGCGGTGTACCTGGCCGCGCAGCGCCCGAGCGGGCGGGACGCGGTGTGGGCGCTGGCCCTGTTCTTCCTCACCGTCTGGGGCCTGCTCGCGCCGGCCGACCGGTTTCTGCAGCTCGAGCGCGCCTGGGTCGTGCTCCTGGCGGGTGGCCTGGTGGTGGTGCTGCTGGCGGGCCGGACCCGCGGCTTCCTCCCCACCACGCTCACGGCCATCACGCTGGCGGGGATCGCCGCGGCCATCCTGATGGTGGCCACGCGGCTCACGCTGGCCGACGTCGCGGGCGCGTCGCAGCAGCACTTCTTCCTGGTGCGCCGGGGGATCGTGGACTACCTCAGCCCCGTGGGCAGCCCATCGCGCGCCGGTCTGGAGCAGTCCGTCGGGCAATTCTACCGCCTGGTGGGGCGGCTGCTGCCGGGGCTGGTGCTGCTCCAGTCGCTGGCGGCCATGGCGCTGGCCTGGGCGCTGTATCACCGGGTGGCCCGGGCGCCCCAGCGGGAGCCGCTCCACCCCCTGGCCACCTTCCGCTTCAACGACCATCTCATCTGGGGCGTGGCGGTGTCCCTGCTGGTCGTGGTGCTGCCGCGGCTCGGGTGGATTCAGACCGCGGGCGGCAACCTGCTGGTGTTCTTCGGTGGCCTGTATCTGGTCCGGGGCATCGCGGTGCTCGCCGCCGCGGCCGGCGCCGTCGGCTTCGGGGGCGCCCTGGCCTACCTGGCCACGCTGCTCGCCGCGCTGCTGCTGTGGCCCGTCGTCACGCTGGCCGCCCTGGCGGTCGGCCTCACGGATACGCTGGTGGACTGGCGGCAGCGCCTGGCGCGCGCCGCCCGCCCGCCCAAACCCTAGAGGGAATGCCGATGGACGTCATTCTGCGCGAGGACGTGGAGAAGCTCGGCCGGGCCGGCGAAGTGGTCACCGTCAAGGACGGGTACGGCCGCAACTACCTGCTGCCGCGCGGGCTGGCGTACGCCGCCAGCGAGGCCAATCGCCGCCGGCTGAGCGCGGAGCAGCAGCGGCGCGACCGGCGGGCCGCCGCGACGCTCGCCGAGGCGCAGACCCTCGCGACCCGGCTCGCGGCGGCCTCGCTCTCCTTCACCATGAAGGCCGGCGAGGGCGACAAGCTGTTCGGCTCCGTGACGGCGGGCGACATCGCCGACGCGCTGGCCCGGGAGGGGTTCGTGGTCGAGAAGCGCACCGTCGAGCTGCCCGAGCCGATCAAGGCGCTGGGCGTGTACAAGGTGCCCGTGCGCCTGCACGCCGACGTCAAGCCCGAGGTCCGGGTCTGGGTCGTGAAGGAGTAGCCCGGTGGGCACCGCGATCGGCTACGTTGACGGCCCCCGGCTGCGGCGCTCGCTCCTGGCCGCGGCCGCCTGGGTGACCGCCGGACGCGACGAGCTGAACCGCATCAACGTCTTCCCCGTGCCCGACGGCGACACAGGCACCAACTTCTCGCACACGCTGCGGTCCATCGCCGAGGCGCTGCACCGCCTCGGGGACGCCCCGCTGCCCGACGTGTCCCGCACCGCGGCGGAGGCGTCGGTCCGCGGCGCCCGCGGCAACTCCGGCATGATGCTGTCCCACTTCCTGCTCGGGTTCAACGAGGGCATCGGCTCCCGGATGCGGGTTCGCTCCCAGGAGCTGGCGGCCGCCATCCGCCGCGGGTTCGAGCGGCTCCAGGAAGCGCTGGAGAAGCCGGTCGAGGGCACCATCCTCTCGGTGGCCCGGGAGGCCGCCGCGGGCGCCGAAACCGCGGCCCGGGAGGAGCACGACCTGGTGCCGCTGCTGCGGCGCACGCTGGCCCGCGCGGACGAGGCCCTGCAGCGCACCACCGGGCAGCTCGCCGCGCTCAAGCGGGCGGGGGTGGTGGACGCGGGCGGCAAGGGCTTCGTCCGCATGCTGGAAGGCGTGGTGCGGCTCATCGAGAAGGGCATGCACGCCACCGACGACGCCGGCGGCGGCGCGGCGGCGCCGGCCGCGGCGGCCGCGGCGGCCCTGGCCGTGGTGGCCGCGGACCAGGACTACCGCTTCTGCACCGAAGTGCTGGTCCGGGGCGACCACCTTCCCTCCTCGGCCGACGCGCGACGCGCGCTGGCCCCGTTGGGCGGCTCGCTCCTGGCCCTGCGGACCGCCGACCTGCTGCGCGTGCACATCCACACCGACGACGCGGACGCCGTCTTCGGCGTGGCCGAGGGGTGGGGCGACGTGCTCACCCGCAAGGCCGACGACATGCGCGAGCAGCACCGCCTCCTCCGCACGGCCGCGCGCCGCGCCGCGGTGATCTGCGACAGCGCCTGCGATCTGCCCGACACCGTGCTGGACCGGTTCGGCATCCAGCTGGTGCCGCTCACCGTGATGTTCGGCGACCGGGAGTTCCTCGACCGCGTGGAGCTGACCCCGGCCGAGTTCTACCGCCGCCTGCGGGCGGGAGGGGAGGGCGCGCCGCCCACCACCAGCCAGCCGGCGCCCGCGCTGTTCGCCTCGGCCTTCGAGCACGCCCGCGCGGACGCGGACGGCGTGGTCGCGGTGGTGCTCTCCTCGGGGCTCTCCGGCACCTGGGCCAGCGCCGAGGCGGCGCGGCGCACGTTCGCCGCGGAGGGCGCCGGCGGCGTGGAGGTGGTGGACAGCCGCAGCGCCTCCTTCGGCGTCGGGCTGCTGGCCCTGCGGGGCGCGGAGCTCGCGGACGCGGGCTGGGACGCCGGCGCCATCGCGCGGGAGCTGGAGCGGGTCCGCGGCCAGTCGGGCATGTTCTTCACCGTGGACACCCTCGAATACCTGCTGCGCTCGGGGCGGGTGACACGGGGGCAGGCGTGGCTGGGCGGCCTGCTCTCGATGAAGCCCATCCTGTCCCTCGACCGCGCCGGGCACGCGGTGCCGGCCGCGCGGGTCCGGGGCCGGGCCGCGCTCCTGCCGCGGCTGTTCCGCCTGCTGGACGCCGCGCTCCCGCCGCAGCGCCGGCGGCTGCGCTTCGGCGTCGCGCACGCCGACGTACCCGAGCTGGCCGAGCGGGTGCGCGCGGCGCTGGTGGCGCGCTACCAGCCGCTCGAGGTCCTCCTCGCGCCGGTGACGGGCGTGCTCGCGGCGCACGTCGGCCCCGGCGCCTGGGGCGTCTTCTACCAGGTGGAGGACGGCACGCCCGACCTCGGCGCCGCCCGCCCGGGCGCTTCGTGAGGAGCCGGCGAGCCCCGGCGACTCCCGCCCCGCGCCGGCCGCGTCCGCCCGGCGCCCGCGAGGCCCTGGAGTGGGCCATCGCCGCCTGCGACGACCGCAAGGCGGTGGACGGACTGGTCCTGGACCTCCGCAAGCTCAGCGACGCCACCGACTACTTCATCATCGTCTCGGGCACGTCCGACACCCACGTGCGCGCCATCGCGGAGCACGTCGTCGAGTCCCTCCGCGAGCGGGGCAGCCGGGCCCATCACATCGAGGGGCTCGCGGGGGGCCGCTGGGTGCTCCTGGACTTCGTGGATTTCGTGGTCCACGTCTTCCACCCCGCGCTGCGGGAGTTCTACCAGCTCGAGGGACTGTGGGGGGACGCCCCCCTGCGCCGGTTCGGAGCCGCCCGGGAGGCCCGGTGAAGCGGGGCGCGGCGGGCTGCCGGACCCCGGCAGCGTGAGCCCGGGGCCGCCCGCCTGATCCGCCATCCTGCTCCTTTGCCCTCGGGCCCCCGCCCCGTATTTTGGTGGTCATTGAAGAAGCTCAGCGTCGCCGTCCTTCTGGTCGCGAGCGGGTGCTCCGGCTCCCCGCCCTCCGGGCGCGCCCCGGCGGCGGCCGTCGCCGTGGCGTCGCAGGACGAGCCGGGAGCCGCGCCGGTGATGGCGCTGCGGCTGCCGCGCGCCGGCGGCACGGTGCGCGCCTACACCCTGCCCACGCTGGCGGCCTCCCCGTGGACCGCGCCCCAGGCCCCCAGCACCGCCCGCTCCGCCATCGCCATGGACCAGATCGGCGACCGGCTGCTGTACCGCGACCGCGACGGCTCGATCCACGGGTTCGACCTGGTGGCGGGACACGAGCGGGACATCACGCCCCGCGGGCATTGGCTGACCGCGCTCTCGACCGACACGCTGCTCGCCGTGTCGTCGGACGGCACGGTGATCGAGTCGAAGCCGTGGAGCGAGCAGCCCTGGCCGGTCGGGGTGGGCGGCGGCGCGCGGCGGGTGTTCGCGGGTCTGGGATCGCGGCTGCTGGTGCTGCGCGACGACTCGCTCGCCATCGCCTCGCGCGAGGCCGGGATCACCCTGGCCGTGACCGTGCCGGAGACCCCCCTCGTGACCGCGAGCCGCAACGGCGACGCGGTGGCGTTCGGTACCGACTCGGGGCTGGTGGTGGCCGCCGAGGGCAACGGGTGGCACCCCTGGTTCGTGCGGCTGACCGGCGCCCCCACCGACCTGGCGTTCTCGCCCTCGGGTGACCGGATCTACGTGACGGTGCGCGACAAGAGCGAGCTGGACGTGGTGGACCGGTTCGCGCGGCGCGAGCGGCCGGCGATCCCGCTGCCCGGGCCGGCGGCGGCGGTGCGCATGGACGCGTGGGGCCGCGCGGTCCTGGTGCGCGCGCTGGGCTCCGGGCGGCGCGCGCCGACCTGGGTGATCGGCGTCGCCACCGACCGCGTGACCGGGCGGATCGAGACGCCGTGGAGGAGCGATCTGCCGGTCGTCGCGGAGGACGGCGCCCTGCTCTACCGCGAGGGGAACGCGGTCGTGGCCCGCGACGTCCGCACGCTCGACTCCCTGGGGGCCGTGCCGGACGCGGCCGGGGACCTGTGGTTCGTGGGCCGCTGGACGCCGATCATGGCGGGGGTGATGGCGCGCATGGAGGCGCTCCGGGCCGAGAGCGCCTCCGCCCGCGCGCCCATCCAGCGCCCGCGGCCGGGCGCGGCACCGGCCGCCGCCGTGGCCCCCGCCCCCTCGGGCCCGCCGCTGTGGGTGCAGCTCGCGGAGTCGCAGAGCCGCGGTGGGGCCGATGAGCTGGTCAAGGCGCTGGCGCGCGAGGGCTATCCCGCCGAGCTCGCCGCACCGGGCGGCCCGGGCCAGGGCTGGCGCGCGCTGGTCGGGCCCTTCGCCACGCGAGCCGCGGCCGACTCCGTGGCCCGCAGCCTCGCCCGGCCGTACTGGATCACCTTGCGCGGCCCCGGCGCCGCGGCGCCGCAGTGACCGCGGCGGCGAGCATGGCGACTTCCCTCCCCCCTCCCCCTCCCTCTTCCGACGCGGCCGCCGTCCCGGCGCTCGTGGCCGGCGCGGCCGCCGTGGCCCTGGTGCCGGCGACCGACGACCTCGCCCACGCGGCGCTCATGGCCTGGGACCTCGCCCGCCGCACGGCGGCGGGCCGGCGGCGCACCGCCCTGATTGACTGCTACGTGGACGCGCCCTGGCTGCACACCGCGGCGGGCCAGCCGAACGGCGACGGCATCGTGGACGTGTTCGAGTACGGCGCGTCGCTGTCGCGGCTCGCGCGACCGCAGCCGGAGCCGTACCTGTTCTTCGTCCCCGCCGGGACGATGGCGGCCGACGCCGTGCGGATCACGGCCAGCCCCCGGTGGCGCCGCCTCGCGGCGGGCTTCCGCCACGAGGACGCCGTGATGCTGCTGTTCCTGCCGCCCGAGTGCCTGGCGGCGATGGTACCCGTGCTGGACGGGCTCGTGGCGCTGGCGCCGGACGGCGCCGAGCCCGGCCTCGCCGCCACGCCCGAGATCCAGGCGGCGGCGGACCGCGGCGTGCCCCTCCTCGCGGTGATCAGCGAGGAGGGAGCCCCCCTCCCGCCCCCCGTCCCCGTCCCGCAGGCCGAGGGCACCGCCGTGCCGGTGGCGACGAGCCTGCCCGAGGAGGCCGTGTCGCCCGAGGCCCCTTCCCCCGCTCCCGACGCCACCGCTCCCGCGCCAGCGGCGAAGCTGCTGTTCGACGACACGGCGCCGCCGCCCGAGGCCGCGGCGGAAGCGGCGGCCGTCGAGCCGGCGCGCCCCCCGCTGCGG
>JAJYLI010000212.1 GCA_021787855.1 bacterium
CTAAGCGATACCGGCTCAACTGATTAGCTCCGTTGCGCACCGTCTATCCACACCCAGTCACAATTCAACTTAACATAACATATCTTATACGAAGTCGCGTTGCGGCGACACTGGCGCGATGATGCAGACCTCGGGCCCACTTCTGCCGCCTCGCCAGGAGGCGGCGTTCCTGGCCCGACGATGGCCAGCCGGCGCCCCCTCGGTGTGGGTAACTGCCTGGCTTGACCGCCGCCTGCCGCGCGGGTCACGCGGTGTCAGCCATGCGGGGTCTTGGCGGAATGGCAGGAGTCGGGAGGACGGCTACTTGGACGGTCGGCGCGCCGGCGGCTTCGATCGGAATGCCAGGCCTGCCGGCCTGCGGCCTGGAGTCCCCGGAGCGCAGCGGCGCCCGGGTTGGGCCGTTTCTACCGCCGGGAGTGAGGGACCGCCGGCGTGGCCGGCGAGGAAAAGCCTCCGCCCAGACGAGCTATCGCCTCCCGGTGAGCGGAGTTACGCTCCCGGCGCGACGCGGCCGTGAGCCTGAAGTGATACTTGAAGCGCTGCGGGTACGCCCGGCCCGGCACCCGGGTCGCGCTACTGGCCGACGACGACGGGAGACGCGCTGCTCAAACCGGATCCGTTGCCGAGCTGGCCGTTGGCGTTGTCGCCCCAGCAGTACGCGGTGCTGCTGGTGCTCAGCGCGCACGTGTGGTAGTAGCCGGCGCCGATGGCGGCGAAGGTCAGCCCGCCGGCGGCCTGGACGGGCGCCGTGGCGGTGGTGGTGTCCCCCTTCCCCAGCTCGCCGTACGCGTTGTAGCCCCAGCAATAGACCTGGCCCACGGGCGTCAGGCCGCAGGTGTGGTAGCCGCCCGCGCTCACGCTCGCGAACGCCAGCCCTCCGGACACCGCGGTGGGCGTGAGGCTGCTCAACGTGTCGCCGGTCCCCAGCTCCCCGAGGTTCCCGCGACCCCAGCAATACGCCTTCCCCGCGGGCGTCAGGCCGCAGGTGTGGTAGCCGCCCGCGCTGAGGGCGGCGAACGTCAGCCCGCCCGAGACCGGCACCGGTGTCCGGCTGTCCACGGTGTCGCCGCTGCCCAGCTCGCCTTCGCGGTTGCGCCCCCAGCAGTAGGCGACGCCGGCCGTCGTGAGGCCGCAGGTGTGGTAGGCTCCGGCGCTCACGCCGACGAAGCTGAAGCCCCCGGCGACCGCGACCGGCGAGCCGCTGCAATCCCCCGCCGTGCCGCAGGTCTGCGGCCCGGATGCCGAGCCGCCACCGAGCTGCCCGTACGTGTTGAGTCCCCAGCAGTAGGCCAGGCCGGTGGTCGTCACGGCGCAGGTGTGCTCGCCCCCGGCGCTCACCACCCGGAAGGTGAACCCGCCGGTCACGGCCACGGGGCTGGTGCTGCAGTCGGACCCGGGAACCAACGAGTTGCAGTTCTGGGGTCCCGTGATCGCGCCGGTGCCGAGCTGCCCGTCCGCGTTGGCCCCCCAGCAGTACGCGGCGCCGCCCACCAGGCCGCAACTGTGCGAGAACCCCGCG
Organism: bacterium; assembly: GCA_021787855.1. Lineage (GTDB taxonomy): Bacteria > Gemmatimonadota > Gemmatimonadetes > Gemmatimonadales > JACORV01 > Fen-1245. The sequence goes on from JAJYLI010000212.1 coordinate 1,520, forward strand.
CTGACCATCGTGAAGACGTGCGCGCCGGTCACCGCCGCGGGGGCGGAGACGTCGGTCGAGTCGCCGTTGCCGACCTCGCCGCTGCCGTTGGACCCCCAGCAGTCGGCCGCGCCGGCGAACGTCAGGCCGCAGCCGTGCCAGCCGCCGATGGCCACCGAGGCGAAGCTGACCGCGGCGGTCTTGGGCGACTCGGCGGTATTGCACCCGGCGGCGCCGGCGGCGAGCACGATCGCGCCCGCGGCCAGGAGCCGAACGGGATGGAGCGCTTTCGTCGTGGTGTGGGAGGCCCTCACAGAGTTGGAATCTGCGCTGGGGCGGGTAAGATTGCCACCCTGATGCGTTGGCGGACTCTCTCCAGGAGCCGGGCATGCGAAAGCCGACGGTCGTGACCATCCTGCTCGCGGCGGCCTGCGCCGCGGGAGCGGGGGCGGGGGCGGGGGCGGGGCTCGAAGCGCAGACCGTACCCGTCGCGGACTCGACGCTGGCGGCGCGGGTGGACTCGGTCGCGCGCCAGGTCCTCAAGAGCACCGGAGTGCCGAGCGCCTCGGTGGCCGTGGTGCGCGGCGGCAAGCTGGTGTACGCCCAGGCGTACGGGGATGCCCAGCTCGATCCGGCGGCCCCTGCCCTGCCCACGATGCGCTACAACATCGGCTCGATCAGCAAGCAGTTCGCGGCGTCCTGCATCCTGCTGCTCCAGCAGGAGGGCAAGCTGTCGCTCGACGACCCGGTGTCCCGCTGGCTGCCGCGGCTCACCCGCGCCGGCCGGGTCACCATCCGCGAGTTGCTCTCCCACACCTCCGGCTACCAGGACTTCTGGCCCCAGGATTACGTCCCGGAGCTGATGCAGCGCCCCACCACGCCCGAGGCGATCCTGGACCGGTGGGCGAAGAAGCCGCTGGACTTCGACCCCGGCACGCGCTGGCAGTACAGCAACACCAACTACGTCATCGCCGGCCTCATCGTGCAGAAGGCGAGCGGCATGCCGTTCTTCACCTTCCTGCGCCGGCACATCCTGGAGCCGCTGCATCTCGCCAGCGCCGTCAACAGCGACGTCACGCCGCTGGGGCCGTCCGATCCCACCGGCTACATGCGCTACGCGCTGGGCCCCCTGCGCCCTTCGCCCGCCGAGGGCAGCGGGTGGATGTACGCCGCGGGGGAGCTGGCCATGACCGCGAGCGACCTGGCCGCGTGGGACATCTCGCTCATGGACCGGACGCTTCTGACCCCCGCCTCGTACCGGGAGCTGGAAACCGAGGTTCGCCTGAAGAACGGGGTGGGAACGGGCTACGGGCTCGGCGTGGACGTCGGCATGAGCGGCGGCCACCGCGTGCTCGCCCACAGCGGCGAGGTCTCCGGCTTCACCGCGCAGAACCTGGTGTACCCCGACGACCACGCGGCCGTCGTGGTGCTCACCAACCAGGACGCGGCCACCGCGGCCGGCGCCATCGCGGGCGGGGTGAGCCAGATCCTGTTCGCCACGCAGGACGCCGGCACCCACGCCAAGGAGGTCGAGGCGCGGGGGATCTTCGAGAGCCTGCAGCACGGCACCATTGACCGCTCGCTGTTCACCGACGACGCGAACGCCTACTTCGACACCCAGGCGCTCGCGGACTTCGCCTCGAGCCTGGGGCCGCTGGGCCCGCCGCGCACGTTCACGCAGACGGTCCGGGCGGACCGGGGCGGGATGGTCGAGCGGGTCTACCGCGTGCTGGCGGGCGACCGCGCGCTGCGGGTGTGGACGTACGAGATGCCGGACGGGAAGCTGGAGCAGTACCTGGTGGCGGCGCAGAACTAGCGGAGCCTCGGGCCCGGGGGCGGCCGCCGCCTGCCGCCCCCGGCCGGAGCCACCCGCTCAGCCGGAATGCGCGCCGCTCTTGGCCGCCGGCGGCGCGCCCCCCAACTCCCCCAGACGCACGCGCGCCTCGGCCGCCTGGTTCAGCTTGCCGTACTTCTCGAGGACCTCCGCGTATGCCGCGCGCGCCGCGGTGGAATCCCCCGCCAGCGCCGCGGTGCGCCCCTCGTCCAGCAGGTACTCCGCCTTGA
>JAJYLI010000048.1 GCA_021787855.1 bacterium
GGGCGAAGCCGGCGCGGGTGCGGCGAGCGCCGGAGGCGCGGGAGCGATGGGGGGCGGGCCGCCGGCCATCAGCGCGACCGGCCGGGGCGGTCCTCGCGCGCGCCCGGGGTGGACCGGGGGGAGGGCGCGAGGAAATACCACAGCACCCAGACGACGATCACCACGCCCAGGGCGGTGACGAGGATCTTGGCTGGCACGGCGGCTACGGCTGCTGGTAGTACTCGATACCCAGGTGGGTGATCTGCTCCTCGCCCATCAGGTACCGCAGGGTGTTCTTGAGCTTGGTCTGCTGGATGAACAGGTCGTGCTCGGGCGTGAGCCCGGGCAGCGCCATGGGGCTCTTGAAGTAGAACGACAGCCACTCCTGGATGCCCTTCATCCCCGCGCGCTGCGCCAGGTCCATGAACAGCGCCAGGTCCAGCACGATGGGGGCGGCCAGGATCGAGTCCCGGCACAGGAAGTCCACCTTGATCTGCATCGGGTAGCCGAGCCACCCGAAGATGTCAATGTTGTCCCAGCCTTCCTTGTTGTCGCCGCGCGGCGGATAGTAGTTGATCCGCACCTTGTGGAACACGTTGCCGTACAGCTGCGGGTACATCGCCGGCTGGAGGATGTGCTCCAGCACGCCGAGCTTGGACTCCTCCTTGGTCTTGAACGACTCCGGGTCGTCGAGGACCTCGCCGTCGCGGTTGCCGAGGATGTTGGTGGAATACCACCCCGACAGGCCCAGCATCCGGGCCTTCAGCATGGGCGACAGCACGGTCTTCATCAACGTCTGGCCGGTCTTGAAGTCCTTGCCGGCGATGGGCACGCCGCGCGCGACCGCCAGCTCCTGGAGGGCCGGGGTGTCCACCGCGAGGTTGGGCGCGCCCATGGCGAAGGGGACGCCCTCCATCAGCGCGGCCCACGCGTACAGCATCGAGGGCGCGACGTCGGCGTGGTTCTCGGCCATGGCCCGCTCGAGCGCCGCCAGGGACGCGTGCACCGCGCCGGGGCGGATGAAGATCTCGGTCGAGGCGCACCACACCATCACCAGTCGGTCGAGCTGGTGCTCCCGCTTGAAGCGGCGGATGTCCTCCCGCAACTGCTCCGCCAGGTCGCGCTTGGTCGCGCCCCGCTTGACGTTCGTGCCGTTGAGCTTCCGGACGTAGTACTGGTCGAACACCGCCGGCATCGGCTGGATGCCGCGCAGGAACTCCGCGATGGGCTGGAGGTGCTTGTCCTCCAGGACGCCGGCCACCTGGGCGGCGCGGAACGCGTCGTCGGGGATCGGGTCCCAGCCGCCGAACACCAGGTCGTCGAGCGTGGCCAGGGGCACGAACTCCCGGATGGCGGGGGCGCGGCCCTCGGTGCGGCGGCCCAGGCGGATCGTGCCGAGCTGGGTGAGCGAGCCGACGGGCAGCGCCAGATTCCGCCGCACGTTCTCCACGCCGGCCATGAACGTGGTGGCGACGGCGCCCATGCCGGGCAGGAGCACGCCGAGTCGGCCGCGCGCGGGCTGCACCGGCCGGGGATTCCGGGTTGTCACGACCTCAGCGTCCTTTCACATCGGAGCCGCGGGGAGCGGCGGAGGGGGCGCCAGCCACGGGCCCTCCGGAGGCGGGCGGCAACGCCGACCCGCCGTTGGTGGCGCGGTAGACGTGCGCGATGCGCTGAACCACCGTGATCCAGGAGACCACGGCCAGCAGCGCGATGATGACGATCAGGAGCAGGCCGTGCGGGCCGGCCCCGAAGAACAGCGTCGGCGCGCCCAGCCCCAGGATGCGCTCCGGCCGTTGCGCCAGGCCGACCTTGCAGTCCAGGTCCAGCCCCTCGGCCCGCGCCCGCGTGTAGGACACCAGGAACGAGCCGGCGAGGGCGGCCAGGGCCAGGCCGACGCCCAGCACCGGGACCGCCTGCCCCTCGGCGGTCTGGAAGTAGATGGCGAGCCCGGCGAACAGCACCGCCTCGCCCACCCGGTCGAGCGTCGAATCGAAGAACGCCCCGAACGTCGAGACCATGCCGCCACGGCGCGCCACCTGGCCGTCGAGCACGTCCAGCAGGCCGGAGAGCAGCAGCCACAGCGCCCCCAGGCGGGGCATGTCCAGCCCGAAGGCGGCCCCCGCCCCGATGACGATGATGGCGCTGGTGGACGTGATGGTATTGGGCCGAATCCGTCGCCGGATCAACCATTCGGCCACGGGACTGACCAGGTCCGAAAAGCCCGAGATCAGTGGGGCCGGCAGCAGTCTAACATCGCGGTGGTTCATCGCTTGCGCCCGTCAAGACTAATCCGCTTGGCACCTCGACGCAAACCGCGGGCCAGGGCGGCTACGAGGGGCCGGTGCGGTTTCCGTAGAGCAGAAATGGGCGCCGCGCGGCCTCGAAGCGCGCCACCTCGCGCGGCCAGCGGGTCACGCCGGTGAAGGGGCGCCCCAGGCGGCGCGCCAGGCCCAGCGAGTCCACCACCAGCCGGTCCGGGTAGAGGCGCCGCAGCGTGATCAGCAGCCGCAGCGCGTCGCGCACCGGATCGCCGCGGGCGCGATCCGGGCGCGGGAAGCGCACGCCGCCCAGCGGGACGCCGCCGTACTTCCCGTCCCCGGGCGCGCGCGGCGTGAACCGCACCGGCCGCACGCGCACGCCGTAGCGCCGCGCCAGCGCCCGCGCCACGCGCGCGCCGTCCAGCCACGGCGCCCCGACCTGCCGGAACGGGGCGTCCGTGCCGCGTCCCACCGAGAGGTTGGTGGCCTCGAAGAGGACGGTGCCCGGGTACCAGGCCGCGGCCTCGAGGTCCGGGAGGTTGGGCGAGGGCGGAACCCACGGCAGTCCGGCGCGGTCCAGCCACTCGCAGCGGTGCCAGCCGGCGACGGGGACCACGACGAGGTCGGCGTGGATGCCGAGCCGGGCGTTGGCGAACCGCGCCAGCTCGCCGAGCGTCATGCCGTGACGCAGCGGCACGGGCAGCATGCCGATGAACGAGGCGTAGGCCGGCTCCAGCACGGGACCCTGCACCGCGCAGCCGATGGGGTCGGGGCGGTCCAGCACCACGACGCGCTTGCCGGCGGCCACCGCCGCCCGCATCGCCAGGATCGTGGTGCTGACGTAGGTGAAGGGGCGGGCTCCGACGTCCTGCAGGTCCACCAGCAGGACGTCCAGCCGGGCCAGCTCGGCCGGCGTGGGCGCTCGATTTGCGCCGTAGAGGCTGTAGATTGGGAGGCCGGTCGTCGCGTCCACCGTGTCCGCCACCGTCGCGCCCGGCGCCGCGGCCTCCCCGAAGCCGTGCTCGGGCGAGAACAGCTCCACCAGGCGGACGCCGGCCGCGACCAGGCGACGGACGGTCGAGACGCCGTGCGCGTCCACGCCCGCCCGGTTGGTCAGGAGGCCCACCCGCTTGCCCTGGACGAGGTCGAGGGAATCGCGCAGGAGCACATCTATGCCGGGCAGGACGGAGTCCTCGGAAGGACGGAGCGCGGTGGAGTCGCCCGACGGCGAGGTGGCAGTGGTGTCCGGCCGTGAGCCGTCAGACCGCGCGGTCAGCAGGAGCGCGCCCGAGGCGAGAACGAGGAGAACGCTGATTCCGTGACGCACCGAACTTCCCCCTTTGCCGCCCTCGTCGCCCTGCCGCTGGCGTTCGCGTGCGCGGGCACCGCGGTGCAAGCGCCCGGTCCGGTGCCCGCCGGGGCCGCCGACAGCGCGGCCGCCGCCCCGCTTCCGCTCCCGCTCCCCCCCCCCGCCCCGGCGGCGACGCCCGGCGACACGACCGTGCCGCTCTCCTCGCTCACGCTGCGGGAGAAGGCCGCGCAGCTCGTGATGCCGTGGATCAGCGGCGCGTACTGGCCCAACGACGCCGCCGCCATGGACACGGCGCGGCAGCTGGCCGCGGACGGGATCGGCGGCTTCATCGTCGGGGTCGGCGCCTCGCCCTACGACGTCGCCGAGAAGCTGAACGCCCTCCAGCGCGTGGCCCGGATCCCGCTGCTCATCGCCTCGGACCTCGAGGCGGGCCTGGCGACCCGGGTGCGCGGCGGCACCGCGTTCCCCGGCAATATGGCGCTGGGCGCCACGGACCGGGAGCTGGACGCGTACGAGGTCGGCCGCGTGACGGCCCTGGAGGGCCGGGCGATCGGCATCCAGCTCGCCTTCGCCCCGGTGGTGGACGTCAACAACAACCCCCAGAACCCCATCATCAACGTCCGCTCGTTCGGCGAGGACCCGCACCGGGTCGCCCGGCTGGCGACCGCCTTCATCCGCGGGCTGCGCGAGCACGGGATGCTCAGCACCGCCAAGCACTTCCCCGGGCACGGCGACACCAACGTGGACTCGCACCTCGAGCTGCCCGTGGTGACGGCGAGCCGGGCGCGGCTGGACTCCGTCGAGCTGGTGCCCTTCCGGGCGGCGATCGCCGCCGGCACCGACGCGGTGATGGCGGCCCACCTCGCGGTGCCCGCGCTGGCCGGCCCCGACGCGCCGCCGGCCTCGCTTTCGCCGGCGGTGCTCGACACCGTGCTGCGCCAGCAGCTCGGCTTTCGCGGCCTGATCGTCACCGACGCGCTCAACATGGGCGCCGTCGTGGACCGCTACGGCGCCACCCAGGCCGCCGTGATGGCGCTCAAGGCGGGGGCCGACCTCCTGCTGATGCCGGTGGACCCCGAGGCGGTGATTGACGCGATCGTCGCGGCCGTCACGCGCGGCGAGATCAGCGAGGCCCGGCTCGACTCCTCGGTGGCGCGCGTCCTGGACGCCAAGGCGCGCGCGGGGCTGTTCCGGCAGCGCTTCGTGGACGTCGCCCGGATCCCGGCCCAGGTGGGGACCGCCGCCGACCGGGCCCTGGCCAAGGACATCTCCCAGCGGTGCCTGGTGCTCGTCAAGGACTCCCTCGGCCTCGTGCCGCTGGTGCCCGCGCGGCGGCGCCAGGTCTTCGTGCTGAGCTACGGCGACGAGAGCTACGGCTCGGTGGGGGCGACGTTCACCGACGCCATCCGGAGCGCGATGACGGGCCTGAAGACGATGCGGCTGTGGCCCGCCTCGGGGCCGGCCTCGTTCGACAGCGCGCGCGCGGCCGCGGCCGGGGCGGGCGCCGTCATCTTCCTCGCGGGCTCCCGCCCCACCGCCTGGCGGCCCGACGCCGTGGTGCTCCCCGACAGCGTCGCCGCCCTGGTCCAGGGGCTCGCGGCGCGCGGGACCCCCGTGATCGCGGTGTCGCTCGGCAGCCCGTACGTGCTCGGCCAGATCCCCGGCGTGAGCACGTTCATCGCCGCGTGGAGCGACACCCCGGACGTGGAATTCGCGGTGGCGCGCGCGCTGCTGGGGATGGCCCCGATCACCGGAACCCTGCCGGTCTCGCTCCCGCCGTCCTTCCCGATCCGCTCGGGCCTGATGCGCGCGGCGGTGGCCCCCGCGGCGCCGCCGGCGCCGTGAAGCTCTTCGTCCTCCTCGGCTGCCTCGCCATGGCCACGACCCACGACACGAGCACGGGCCCCTGGGCCCCCCTGACCCGGTTCCTGGAGGAGAGCGTCGCCCGCCGGGCGTTCCCCGGCGCCGTCGTCGCCGTGGGGCGGCGCGACACCGTGCTGTTCGCCACGGGCGTCGGCGGCCTCACCTACGACAGCGGGCCTGCGCCCGACCTGCACACGTTCTACGACCTGGCCTCGCTCACCAAGGTCGTGGGCCTCACAACCGAGATCATGCTGCTGGTCCAGGAGCACCGCCTCGACCTCGACGCTCCGGTGACCCGCTACGTGCCGGCCTTCAGGGCCGGCGGCGACTCGGTCACGATCCGCCAGCTCCTCACCCACTCCTCCGGGCTCCCGGCGTGGCGCCCGTTCTACCAGGAGGCCCACTCGCGCGCGGAGCTGCTCGCGCTGGTGAACGCCACGCCGCTCGAAGCGCCGCCCGGCACCCGGATGGTGTACTCGGACCTCGGCGCCATCCTGCTCACCGAGGCGGTGGAGCACATCACCGGCGAGCGCGTGGACCGGGTCCTCGCCCGGTCGGTCTTCCGCCCGCTGGGGATGCGGGAGACCATGTACAACCCGCCGGCGAGCCTGCTGCCCCGCATCGCCCCCACCGAGGACGATCCGTGGCGCGGCCACGTCATCCGGGGCGAGGTCCACGACGAGAACGCCGCCGTGATGGACGGGGTGTCGGGCCACGCCGGCCTGTTCTCCACGGCGCACGACCTCATCCGGTTCGCCCAGATGATGCTCGACTACGGGCGCGTGCCGGCCGCGCCGGCACACCCCGCGGAAGGACTGCGGGGGGGCGCCCGGTTCCTGGACTCGGCCACCATCGCCGCGTTCACGCGGGTCCAGGATCCCGCCTTCTCCAGCCGCGCCCTGGGGTGGGACACCCCCAGCCAGGGCTCCAGCGCGGGCACGCTGCTCTCTCCCCAGGCGTACGGGCACACGGGGTTCACCGGCACGTCCATCTGGATAGATCCGGCCAAGGACCTGTTCATCATCCTGCTCACCAACCGCGTCTATCCCACGCGCAAGAACGAGCAGATCCTCCAGGTCCGCCCGCGCGTCGCCGACCTCGCGGTCGAGGCCGCGGAGGCCGCGGCGCGCTAGCCCGCGCCGGGCGGGCCGTTGACGTCCCGCCGTCGGGCGTCTAAACTGACAGAACAACTCGTAATTGCATCCGGAGGAAGCATGGGCAGCGCACCGCAGCAGGAAGCCACCATCCACGTCACCCTCACCGCCGGGGCGGCCGAGCAGGTGCGCAAGGTCCTGGAGGCCGAAGGGGCGCCGGCCGCGACCGCGGGCCTGCGGGTCGCGGTGATGCCGGGCGGGTGCTCGGGCTTCAAGTACTCGCTCAACATCGAGGACGCGCCCGCCGGCGACGACGTGGTGGTCGAGTCCGAAGGCGTCCGGCTGTTCGTGGACGGCTTCAGCGGGCAGTACCTGAACGGCGTGACGATTGATTATCTGGTGACGATGCAGAGCAGCGGCTTCACGTTCGACAACCCGAACGCCAGCGGCGGCTGCGGCTGCGGGAGCAGCTTCGCGGTGTAGGCGCCGGACGCTCGCTTTCGCCGCCTGAGGCGTGGGGCCTGGAGAAAAGCTCTCCGGGCCCTTTTCTTTGCCGGCCATGCGGGCGGTGGACTGGACCGTGGCGGCGGCGTACCTGGCGGCCGTGGTGGTCGCGGGCATGTGGCTGGGCCGGCGCCAGCGGGGCGCCGGCGACTACTTCCTGGGCCGGCACCGGCTGCCGTGGTGGGCGATCCTGTTCTCGATCGTCGCCGCGGAGACCTCGGCGATCACGGTGATCTCGGTGCCGGGGATCGCGTACAAGGGCGATCTGACCTTCCTGCAGCTGGCGTTCGGCTACCTGCTGGGCCGGATCGCGGTCGCGTGGCTGCTGCTGCCGGCGTACGCCAGGGGCGAGGTTCAGACGGCGTACGAGGTGCTGGGCGGGCGCTGGGGCCCGCACGCACGGCGCACCTCGTCGGCGGTCTTCCTCGTGACCCGGGCCCTGGCGGACAGCGTGCGGCTGTTCGCGATCGCGATCCCGCTCGCGGTGATCACCGGCTGGTCGTACCCGGCTTCGATCGTGGTGCTGGGGGCGGCGACGCTGCTGTACGCGTACACGGGCGGCCTGCGCGCGGTGGTGTGGATGGACGTCGTGCAGCTGGGTGTGTACCTGCTGGCGGGCGCGGCGGCGCTGTGGGCGGCGCTGCACCTCGCGCCGGGCGCGCTCGCGGCCGCCGGCGCGGCGGGCAAGCTGCGGGTGGTGGACTGGGGGCTCTCGCTCACGGCGCCGTACGCGTTCTTCACGGCCCTGGTCGGCGGGGCGATGCTCTCGGCGGCGTCGCACGGCACCGACCATCTGATCGTGCAGCGGCTGCTGGCCACGCGCACGTTGCGGGACGCCCGCCTGGCGCTGGTGGGCAGCGGCGTCCTCGTGATCGGGCAGTTCACGCTGTTCCTGGTGGTGGGGGCGGCGCTGTGGGCCGCGTTCCCCGGCGGGCGAGCGCTGCGTGGCGACGAGGTGTTCCCGCGGTTCATCACCACGCACCTCGCCGGCGGGCTGGCGGGCCTGGCGGTGGCGGGCCTGCTGGCCGCGGCGATGAGCACGCACGCCTCCGCGATCAACGCCCTGGCCTCGGCCTCGACCCACGACTTCTACGCCCCGCGGTGGCGCCGCCGGCGGGCGGCGGGAGCGGGGAGCGCGCGGCCGGCCGGCGAGGTGGCAGGGGGAGGCGGCGGCGCGGACGAGGCGGAGGACCGCCACCTGCTCCGGGTGGGGCGGATGTTTTCGCTGCTGTGGGGTACGCTGCTGGTGGTGGGCGCGCTGCTGTTCCGGGAACGGCAGGCGCCGGTGGTGGTGATCGCGCTGTCGGTCGCCTCGCTCACCTACGGGCCGCTGCTCGGGGCCTTCCTGCTGGCGCGGCTGGCGTGGATCCGCGAGCGCGACGTGGTGACGGCGCTGATCCTGGGCTCGCTGCTGATGGCGGCGGTGGTGTTCGCGGGGCCGCTGGCCACCGTGCTGGGCCGGCCCGCCGCGCTCGTGGCGCTGAGCGCTCTGGCCTGGCCGTGGTACGTGCCGCTCGGAACGGCGCTGACGGTCGCCATCGCCGCGGGCAGCGCGCTGACCGGACAACGGGCCCGAGGGGGGGAGATGCGCGCGTGAGGGTCTTGATCGGCGTGGACGCGGGCGCGTCCCATACCACGGCGGCGGTGGCCAACGAGCACGGCACCGTGCTGGTGCGCGCCGATGGCGCGCCCGGCGCGATGCGGCCCGGCGAAGCCGCCGCCGCGGCGGGCCGCATCCTCGACACCTGCCGGGACGCGCTCGCCAAGGCCGAGCGGGCGCCGCGCGGGGACGTGCTGGTGGTGGGCGCCGCGGGCGTGGGACGCGAGGAGGAGCGCCTCGCCCTCGAGGCCGCCCTGGAGGCCGGGGGGCTGGCGCCCAGGGTGAGCGTGACCGTGGACGGCGCGATCGCCCTGCACGCCGCCTTCGGCGAGGGCCCGGGGGTCGCCCTGCTGGCGGGCACGGGCTCGGTGGCCTGGGCGCGGCTCCCCGGGGCGGGCGGGGGGGGAGGAGGCGGCGAGACGCTGCGCGTGGGCGGCCTGGGCTCCGTCGTGGGCGATCAGGGCTCGGGCTACGACCTGGCCAGGGGCGCGCTGCGCGCGGTCGGCCTCGCCGTGGAAGGGCGCGGACGCCCCACGGCCCTCACCAGGCTGGTGCTGGCGCGCCTGCGCCTGCCGGGGCTGGCCGAGCTGGTTCGCTGGGCGACCACCGCGGACGTGGCCGCGGTGGCCTCCCTCGCGCCCGAGGTGCTCGCCGCGGCCGCGCAGGGGGACGCGGTCGCCGGCGCCCTGGTGGACGCGGGCGCGGACGCGCTGGCCGCGCACGTCAAGGCTCTGGCCGCGCGGTTTCCGGCGGGCGCCCCGGTCGGCGTCGCCCTGGGCGGCAGCCTCCTGGCCCGGAGCGCGGAGTACCGCGAGCGCGTGGTCGCCCGGGTAGTGACCGACGTGCCCGCGGCCGCGCCGCGCCCGGAGCCCGTGGACCCGGTGCTGGGCGCCGTCCTGCTCGCCCGCTCGCTGTGACGGCGGACGCGGCCGCCGCCGCACGCCCCCCCGCCACCCGCCAACGGAGGCTCTCCATGTGGTCCTTCCTGCGCCGGCGCTCGCTGACCCAGTGGATCCTGGTCGCCATGGTGGCGGGCGGGCTGCTGGGCTGGCTCGCGCCCGGCGCCGCCGACCGGCTGCAGCCGCTGGCCACGGTGTTCCTGCGGGCGATCAAGGCCATCGTCGTGCCGCTGATCTTCAGCACGCTGGTGGTGGGCATCGCCGGGCACGGCGACGACCTCAAGGCGGTCGGGCGGCTGGCGCTGCGCTCGATCATCTACTTCGAGGTGATCACCACCCTGGCGCTCGCCGTCGGGCTGGGCATGGTGAATCTGATCGAGCCGGGCGCCGGCGTCGCCCTGGCCGGCGCCGCGGCGGCCGGCGGCGCGGCGGCCGCGCCCGGCACGCTGGGGGAGATCCTCCAGCACGTCGTGCCCCAGAGCTTCTTCGAGGCGGCGGCGCAGAACCAGATCCTGCAGGTGGTGGTGTGGTCCATCCTGTTCGGCGTGGCGCTCACCCAGGTGCGCGGCCGGCCGCGCGAGATCATCGTCGAGCTGTGCGGCGGACTGTCGGAGGTGATGTTCAAGTTCACCGGCATCGTGATGCTGTACGCGCCCATCGGCGTCGGCGCGGCGATCGCCTACACGGTGGGCCGCTCCGGCCTCCACGTGCTGGAGAGCCTGGGCGCGCTGGTGCTCACGCTGTACGCCGCGCTGGTCGTGTTCGTCGTGGGCGTGCTGCTGCCGGTCGTGCTGCTGGCGCGCGTGCCGCTCAAGGCCTTCTACCGCGCGATCAAGGAGCCGGCCCTCATCGCGTTCTCGACCGCCTCGTCGGAGGCGGCGTTCCCCCGCGCCATGGAGACCATCGAGGCGATGGGGGTCCCGCGCCGGATCGTGGCCTTCGTGCTGCCCGTGGGCTACTCGTTCAACCTCGACGGCTCGACCCTCTACCTCGCCGTGGCCTCGATCTTCATCGCCCAGGCCGCGGGGGTGCACCTCACCCTGGCGCAGCAGCTGCTGATGATGCTGACGCTGATGCTCACCACCAAGGGCCTGGCCGGCGTTCCGCGCGCCGGCATCGTGATCCTGGCCGGCGTGGTGGCCTCCTTCGGGCTGCCCGCGGCGGGCGTCGCGGCGGTGCTGGGCGTGGATCAGCTCATGGACATGGCCCGCACCGCGGTCAATCTGGTGGGCAATGCCCTGGCGTCGGCGGTCATGGCGAAGTGGGAAGGCGAACTCAAACCCGAAGTCGGTGCGCCGATGACCGTGAACAGTTGAGCTCCAGGACGGCAACGGCGTCGGATTCCGGACTACCGTCTTCCGAGCGGGTCCGCCAGCGCGCGCACCCGCGAGTGCCTCCGGCCGTAGCCGAAATAGATCACGGCCCCGATCAGCAGCCACACCACGAACCGCAGCTTGGTGACGAGCGGCAGGCTGAGCATCAGGTACAGGCAGAACGCCACCGAGACCAGCGGCAGGAACGGCACCCACGGCGTGCGGAACGGCCGCGGCCGGTCGGGATCGGTGCGGCGCAGCACGATGATCCCCAGCGCGACCAGGACGAAGGCGAACAGGGTGCCGATGTTGGTCAGCTCGAGCACCACGCCGATGGGGATGAAGGCCGCGCCGAGCGCGACCACGACGCCGGTCACGATGGTGGTGACGTGGGGCGTCCGGAACCGCGGATGCACCTTCGCGGCCCACGGGGGCAGCAGCCCGTCGCGGGCCATGGACATGAAGATGCGCGCCTGGCCGAGCTGGAAGACCAGCAGCACCGAGGTCATCGCGGCCACCGCCCCGAGCGAGACGAAGCCCGCCGCCCAGTTCGCGTGGATGTACCGCAGCGCCACATTGAGCGGGTCCGCGACGTCCAGCTGGTTCCAGGGAATGAGGCCGGTCAGCACCAGGGCGATGGCGACGAACAGGACGGTGCAGATGATCAGGGACGCGATGATCCCGATGGGGATGTCGCGCTGCGGGTTCTTCGCCTCCTCCGAGGCCGTGCTCACCGCGTCGAAGCCGATGTAGGCGAAGAAGATGATCGCCGCCCCCACGCTGATGCCCGCGAACCCGTGGGGCGCGAAGCTCGGCGTCACCCACTGGTGCGGGTGGATCGCGACGAGGCCGACGGCGAGGAACAGCAGGATCACGGCGAGCTTGATGCCCACCATCAGGGTGTTGACCCACGACGACTCCTGCACCCCGATGACCAGCACCACGGTGATCAGCGCGACGATGACCAGCGCCGGCGCGCAGAAGATGATGGGCATCGAGCCCAGATGCGGAGCCGACGCCAGCACGGCCGGACTGGAGAGCCCGGTGAGGGTATCGGTCACCAGCCAGGCCGGCAGGTGGATCCCCAGCCCGCGCAGGAACGAGTCGAAGTAGCCCGCCCACCCCACCGCGACCGCGATGTTGCCGACCGCGTACTCCAGGATCAGGTCCCAGCCGATGATCCACGCCACCAGCTCGCCCAGGGTGGCGTAGGCGTAGGTGTACGCGCTGCCGGCGATGGGGATGAGGGCGGCGAACTCGGAGTAGTTGAGCGCGGCCAGCGTGCTGGTGACGCCGGCCAGCAGAATGGAGACGACGATCGCGGGGCCCGCCCCGAGGTGCCCCGGGTCGCCCGAGATGGCCGAGCCGATGGCGACGAAGATCCCCGCCCCGATGATGGCCCCGATCCCGAGCGCGGTGAGCGCCACGGGGCCGAGGCTGCGCTTCAGCCCGCCGCCGGCTTCACCGTCGGCGACGCACTGCTCGACCGTCTTGCGCGCCAGCAGCCCGTTCAGTGGAGTGAGATGAACAGGGGCGCCAGCACGAGCGTCACGGTGCTCAGCAGCTTCACCACCACGTGGAGCGACGGGCCGGCCGTATCCTTGAACGGATCACCGACCGTGTCGCCCACCACGCCGGCCTTGTGGGCCGGCGAGCCCTTGCCGCCGTACGCCCCGGCCTCGATGTACTTCTTGGCGTTGTCCCAGGCGCCGCCGCCGTTGTTGAGCATGGTGGCGACCAGGATGCCGCCGATCGTGCCCACCATCAGGAACGCGGCGACGGTCTCCGCGCCGAGCCCCATGAGGCGGAAGATCAGCCCCACCGCGATCGGCATGCCCACGGCCAGCAGGCCCGGCGCCACCATCTCCTTCAGCGCCCCCACCGTGACGATGTCCACGCAGCGCGCGTAGTTGGGCCGCGAGGTGCCCGCCAGGATGCCCGCGTCCTCCGAGAACTGGCGCCGCACCTCCTTGATCACGCTCACCGCCGCCTTCTGCACGGCGTTGATGGCCAGCGCGCTGAACCAGAAGATCAGCATCGCCCCGAGCAGCCCGGCGACGAACACCTCCGGCTTGGCGATGTCCACGGTCGTGAACGGCTTGCCCGTGTAGAAGCCGATCTCGTCCATGTAGGCGGAGAACAGCAGGAACGCCGCCAGCGCCGCGGAACCGATGGCGTAGCCCTTGGTCAGGGCCTTGGTGGTGTTCCCCACCGCGTCCAGCCGGTCGGTCTTGCGGCGGATCTCCTCGGGCTGCTTGGACATCTCGATGATGCCGCCGGCGTTGTCCGTGATCGGCCCGAAGGTGTCCATCGCCAGAATGTAGGCCGCGGTGCCCAGCATCCCCATGGTCGCCACCGCCGTGCCGAACAGGCCGCCGCCCGGCACCGCGCTGCTCCCCAGCAGGTAGGAGGAGATGATGGCGACGCCGATGGTGATGGTCGGCAGCGCGACGCACTCCATGGCGACGGCGAAGCCGGCGATGATGTTGGTCGCCGGCCCCGTGACCGAGGCCGCCGCGATGGACTTCACCGGCCGGTACCGGTACTCGGTGTAGTACTGGGTGATGTACACGAAGGCGATGGAGGTCGCGATCCCGATCACGCCGGCGATCCCGTAGTGCCACCAGGCGTCGGGGCTGCCCGGGAAGCGCAGCAGCCAGTAGGTGCCGGCCATGAACCCCACGGCGGCCAGGGACGCCGTCACCCAGTAGCCGCGGTTGAGGGCGTGCATCGGGTCTTCGTCCTCGCGCGTCTTCACCAGCATGACGCCGATGATCGAGGCGATCAGCCCGAAGCCGCGGACCACCAGCGGGAACAGCATCACGCCCACGATGGAGAACGCCGCCGCGGGATTCGCCGCCTGGACCTTGAGCGCCAGCGTGGAGCCGAGGATCATCGCGCCGATGTTCTCGGCGGCCGTGGACTCGAACAGGTCGGCGCCGCGGCCCGCGCAGTCGCCCACGTTGTCGCCCACCAGGTCGGCGATCACGGCGGGGTTCCGGGGGTCGTCCTCCGGGATGCCCGCCTCGACCTTCCCCACCAGGTCGGCGCCGACGTCGGCCGCCTTGGTGTAGATGCCGCCGCCCAGCTGCGCGAACAGCGCCACGAACGAGGCGCCGAATCCGTAGCCCACGATCA
Source organism: bacterium (assembly GCA_021787855.1). Lineage (GTDB taxonomy): Bacteria > Gemmatimonadota > Gemmatimonadetes > Gemmatimonadales > JACORV01 > Fen-1245. Next base: position 13,964 of record JAJYLI010000048.1, read on the forward strand.
TCAGGGGGATCTTGGTGACCGGCACGCTGGTCAGGCCGTGCACCACCGCGTACAGCCCGCCCACGCCGAGCAGGCTCATCGCCACCACGAACAGGCCCGACACCGCGCCGCCCCGCAGCGCCGCCTGCAGCGCGCGGTTGAGGCTGGTGCGCGCGGCGCTCGCGGCCCGGATGTTGGCCCGGATGGAGACGAACATGCCCACGTAGCCCGCGATGCCCGAGCACAGGGCGCCGAAGAAGAACGACGCCGTGGTGGCCAGGGCCAGCGCGACCCGCGAGATCTCCTGCGGGTCGTTGGGGCTGGGGGCGCGCACCCACTCGTAGATCACGAAGATGACGAACCCCACCACGATCGAGAGCAGCGCGATCGTGCGGTACTGCCGCTTGAGGAACGCCTGCGCGCCCTCCTGGATGGCGTCCGAGATGGTGCGCATCTCCGGCGTCCCGTTGTCCATGGCGAGGACCCAGCGCGCCAGGCCGACGGCCACGAGGAGCGAGAGAACGCTGAGCGTGAGAACCAGGCCGATAAGCATGGGATACCCGAGGAAGCACGTGGTGGTTTGCCGGCCCAAAAACGGCTGCCGAAGATAACCTGCGCCCCCACCCGATCACAACCGACAGGTCCGGCACCAACGACCGCGCGCCCGGGAGACGAGCGGCGACGGCTGCCGATCAGTACAGCGTGAAGACGACCGGCACCTGGGCGGCGATCGGGCGGCCGTCGAGCGTACGCGCCGGCGACCAGGCGTACTGGCGGAGCTTGGCGATGAATTCCTGGGCGAAGCGGCGGTCTCGCGGCATGGGATGGAGGGTGATCCGCAGGATCTCGCCCGTGGCCGAGATCTCGAAGACCGCCGTGATGGTGTCGCCGCGCAGGGAGCCCGGCACGTGCTGCGGCGGCACCAGCACGGTCTGGGGCATGGGCGGATAGAACCGGCCGCCGCCCCCCGAGTCCGACCCGACGCCGCTGCCGATGCCGGAGCCGCGGCCCCCCCCCGAGCCGGATCCCTGCCCCGGGCCCCGGCCCGCGCCCTGCCCGGCGCCGGCCCCCGCGCCAGCGCCTGCGTCGGCGGTCGCGGCGGCGGCCAGCCGCACGGGCGGCGCGGGATGAGGCAGCGTATCCGGCAGGCTCAGGTGCGGGATGGGCACCACGACATCGAGTTGCTGGACCTTGACCGGCGTGGGCGGAGGCGGCGCCGGAGCGGCGGGAGGGGGGGGAGCGACATAGAGCACCACGGCGTGGCCGCCGCCGCCGCCCCCGCCCAGGCCCGGGCCATGCCCGGGGCCGGGCGCGCGGTCGGCCATCACCAGACTGCCGCCCCACAGCAGCGCCGCGATCACCGCCACATGCACCGCGGCCGACAGGAGCACGCCGCGGGACTCCCCGCGCTCGTGCGCCAGTCGGCCGAACGGTGTGGCGAGCGGTACCTGTCGCGTCACCCGGCGCTCGCTAGCCATCTCCCCTCATCCCTGCGCCCGGTGCCGCGGATTGTTCCGCACCGGACGCGGACGGCCGGGACGGGCCGCGCCCCTGTCAGCCTCCCGCGGCCGGCGCCATCTGGGTGTTGCCCGGCGCCAGCCCGAAGACCTCCACCCCCGCGCCGCGCGCCGTATCAATCACGTGCACCACCTGCGCGTACGGCCGCGAGTCGTCGGCCTTGATGAACAGCAGCTTGTCCGGCCGCACGCTGTAGATGTCGTACAGCCGCTGCGCCAGCCCGGCCGAGTCCACCGGCTGGGTGTTGATGTCCATGGAACCGTCAGCCTTGATCTCCAGGATGATCTGGTCGCTGCTCTTGCTCTGGGTCTTCTCTTCCTTGGGCACCTGGATGTCCAGCGCCTTGCGCGCCAGCGGCAGGGTGATCATGAAGATCACCAGCAACACCAGCAGCACGTCAATCAGCGGCGTGATGTTGATGCTGGAGTTCATGCCGCCGCCGTCCCCGCCCACCGCCATGGCCATTGGTCAGCTCCCTCCCTGCCCGGGCCGTTCCTGCGACACCAGGGGCTCGCTGCCGGGCCGCTGGTCCACGATGGCCGACACGACCGCGACGCCCGCCGCGCGGGCGAAGCCGATGGCTTCCTGGATCTTGGACATCTTCAGCGCGCGGTCGGCCTTGAGGAACAGGATCTTGTCCTTGGTGCGGACCGCGTAGATGGCCCGCAGCGCGGACGTCACGTCGGCCTTGGCGATCGGCTTGGTGTTGAGGAAAAAATGGCCGTCGCGATCGAGCCCCAGGACCACGTCGTCGGGCTTTTCCTCGGACTTGATGAGGTTGACGCCCTGCGGCATGGTCGCGTAGAAGCCCGCGGCGATCAACGGCGCCGTGATCATGAAGATGATCAGCAGCACCAGCATCACGTCGGCCAGCGGCGTGATGTTGATGTCGGCGTTGACGCCGCCCCGGGTGCTACTGACTGATATGGCCACTGCTCGAGGTCACCTTTGCCGGGAAGTCCTTCGTGAACGTGGAACGCCCGAACTCGTGCCCGACGCCCTTGATCATGTAGTCAATGAGCTCCTTGCTGGTGTACGTCATTTCCACCACCAGGAACTCGAGCTTGGTCTGGAAGTAGTTGAACAGCCACACCGCCGGGATGGCCACGATCAGGCCGAAGGCGGTGGTGATCAGCGCCTCGGCGATACCGCCGGCCACCGCGGCCAGGCCGCCGGAGCCGCCGCCCGCCGCCATGCCCGTGAACGCGTTCACGATGCCGAGCACCGTGCCCAGCAGGCCCACGAACGGCGCCGTGGCGCCCACCGTCGCCAGCACGCCCTGGCCGCGCTTCAGCTCGGCCTGGATGATCATCATGTTCCGCTCGATCGCCCGCTCGGCCGAGTTGATGTCGGCCACGGTGATCTGGTTGTCGGTGAGCAGCGGCTTGATCTCCTCCAGCGCCCCGGTCAGCGTGCGCGCCACGTGGCTCTTCTTGTACTTGCCGGCCAGCGAGATCGCGCCCTCCATCTGCTCCTCCTGGAGGAAGCGCGAGAACTCGGGCGCGAACTTCCGCGTCTCACGCTGCGCCTTCCGGATCCGCCACCACTTGCTCAGGGAGATCCCCAGCGACCAGACGGACATGATCAGCAGGGTGTACACGATGCCGCGCGGAAACGCGCTCATCGAGTTCCACAGCTCGAGCAACGAGAGATGCTGCATTACCTGGGCCCTCCCGGCCTATGTGCGTGGCGCGCGCCACCGTGGCGCGGCCGGTGATGCGATCAGTTCCCGAATCCCTTGTTCAGATTGAAGTTGACCGGCTGGCGCACCAGCACGCGCACCGCCCGGCCCGAGATCCGCCCCGGCCGGAAGACCGAGGCCGCCACCGCCTCCATGGACGGCCGGTCGAACAGCGGGTTGGTGCTGGAGAGTACCTTCAGCGAGTTCCGCTCGACGTGCCCCGTGGTATCAACGACGAACTGCAGCATCACCCGGCCCTCGATCCCGGCCTGCTTCAGGATCTCGGGATAGATCGGCGTGGGCCCGCTGACGTAGTCGGGCCGCTCCTCCACCAGCGACTCCAGGTACGGCTGGTCGGTCCGGATCACCGGCGCGCTGCCGATGCCCTTGGCGATGCCGCCCTCGACCCCGATGCCGGAGAAGTCCGCCGCGTTGAAGTTCGAGTTCGCCGACGGCGGCGGAATGTTCACCGGGATGTTGGTCGGGATGGCCAGCGTCTGGAACCCCTTGGGCGGCGCCGCGACGGTCGAAAGCTCCTGCTGCG
>JAJYLI010000049.1 GCA_021787855.1 bacterium
AGCGGCAGCAGGACGGCGAGCCTGGCGGCGAGCGGCGGGGCCCTGCGGCACGGCGTCACGCCGCAATATCGCGGGCGCCCGGCGGCCGATCAAGCGATGGCCGGCTCGCGCATGGCCGCCCGTGGCCGGCGCGCAAGTGGTGGTCCGGCACGGGCTTCCGGTCCTCGCCCGGCTCCCGGCGGCGCCCGCCGGCCTCGGCTGGCGTCCCCATGGGCCGCCCCGCATATTGGAACGCCGGAGGAGCACGATCGCGCATGGCCAACGGCTACAAACTGGTCTCCACGGCCGGCGACCAGTCCATTGACGTCAAGCCCGGGGTCACCCTCGTGGTGGGCCGCGCGGTCAACAGCGACGTCCCCATCTACGACCCGACCATCTCCCGGCAGCACGCGCAGCTCACCGCGGAGGACGGCGGGCTCCGCGTGCGGGACATGGGCTCGTCGAACGGGACCTTCCTGAACGGCGGGCGCGTCAGCGACGCGCTGGCCGTGCCCAACGACGTGGTGACGTTCGGGAAGGTCGCCTTCTACGTGCGGGAGCACGCCAAGGTCGCCGCGCAGCCGAAGGAGGCGCCCGGCGGCTTCGCGGTCCCCAAGCCCGCGGGCGCCACCATCGTGCGCCAGCTCCCGGTGCGGGAGTCGGGCGGGGCGATCCAGAGCCCGCTGAAGCGCCTCTCGGGCGCCGCGACCACCCTGCCGCCCGAGGCGGTCGAGGCCGCGGCCCCGGAGCCCGCGGCGGCCCGGAGCGCCAAGAAGCTGGAGCTGCTGCTGGAGATCTCCAAGCAGCTCTCGCGCCAGCTCGAGGTGGACAAGCTGCTCGAGTCGGTGGTGGACTTCACCTTCCAGGTGATGGACGTGGACCGCTGCTCGATCCTGCTGTGCGAGTCGGCCGGCGGGGAGCTGGTGCCGCGGATCTCCAAGAGCCGCCTGGGCGAGGGCTTCGCCTCGGCGCGGCACGTGCCGCAGTCCATCGCCCGCAAGGCGGTGAGCGAGCGGGTGGCCATCCTCACCGACAACGCCGCGGAGGACGAGCGCTTCAAGGGCAAGTCCATCCTGCTGCAGAGCGTGCGCAGCGCGATGGGCGCGCCGCTGATGGCGTCCGACGGCGGCGTGCTGGGGTTGATCTACGTGGACAACCTCACCGCCACCCACGCGTTCAACGACGAGGACCTGGAGTTCCTGATCGCCTTCTCCGGCGTGGCGTCGGTGGCCATGGAGAACAGCCAGCTCTCCGACCGGATCCGCCGCGAGGCGCTGGTGCTGTCCAACTTCCAGCGGTACTTCTCGCCCGATCTCGCCAAGCAGATCGCGGACCACGGCGAGGAGATGAAGCTGGACATGGGCGCGAAGCGCGAGGTGGTGATCATGTTCACCGACATCCGGGGCTTCACCTCGATGTCGGAGAAGATGGCGCCGGACGACGTGGCCCACCTGCTGCGCGAGTACTTCACGGAGATGGTCGAGATCGTGTTCCGCAACGGCGGGACGCTGGACAAGTTCATCGGCGACGCGATCATGGCGCTGTGGGGCGCCCCGCTCTCCATGGAGGACGACGCCGACAAGGCGATGGCCGCCGCGATCGAGATGCAGCGGGCCCTCGCCGGGCTGAACCAGCACTGGGAGGCGAGCGGCAAGCCGGCCATCCAGATCGGGATCGGCATCAACTTCGGCGAGGTGTTCGCCGGCAACATCGGCAGCGAGCAGCGGCTGGAGTACACGGTGCTGGGCGACGCCGTCAACACCGCCTCGCGGCTCTGCTCCAAGGCCGCCAAGGGTGAGATCATGATCTCCGAGCCGTTTTACCGGCGGCTCAAGCGCCCGCCCAAGGTGGAGGCCCGCGAGCCCATCCCGCTCAAAGGCAAGTCGAAGCCGGTCGCCAACTACCTCGCCACGTACTGATTGGCGGCGCCAGCGCTCTCCCCCCTCCCGCCGGATTTCGAGAGCTGGAGCTTCCGGGGCGGCGCGGCCGTGGCGCGACGCGACGTGGCGGCGGCCGTGCGCCGCGCGCTCGCGGCCGGAACCACCCTGCACCGCTGGGCCGGGCAGCAGCCCGGCCGCCGCGAGTTCACGGGCCGGGGCGCGGCCTACGGCGTGGCGCTGGGCGGTGCGCGCGTGGTCGTCCGCCACGCGCGCCACGGCGGGCTCCTGGCGCCGCTGCTGGGCGACGTGTTCCTCGGCCGGCCCCGCTTCTACCGGGAGGCCGCGCTGGCGCACCGGCTCGCCGGAGGCGGGGTGCGGACGCCCGCCGTCGTGGCCGGGGTGCGCTACCGCGCGGGGCCCGGCCACCGGGCCGACGTCGCCACCGAGTGGATTGACGGGGCCGACATGGTCGAGCTGTTCTACGGCGCCCGCCCGCCCGCCGGCGCCGCCCGCGAGGCGGCTCTCGCCGCCGTCGGCCACCTGGTGCGCCGGCTCCACGACCTCGGCCTGGTCCACCCCGACCTGCAGCTCCGCAACCTCGCCCTGAGCGGCGCCGCCGCGGCCCCGGAGGCCTGGCTCCTGGACGTGGATACCTGCCGCCCGATGCGCGGCGCCGCGGCGAGAGAGCGCGCGCGCAACCTGGCGCGCCTGTACCGCTCGTGGGCGAAGTGGAACCGGCTGCGGGAACCCCGCCTCACCGAGCACGACCGCGCGCTGTTCGCCGCCGCCTACCTCGAGGGGACGCCGGGAGGACCCGGCGCGTGAAGCCGCTGGCGCCCTGGACCGGCGGCCGGGTCGGCATCGTGATGATGAGCGCCGTGGGCGACACCGTCCACGTCCTGCCGGTGATCACGGCCTTGAAGCGCCACGCGCCCGCCACGCGCGTCACCTGGATCCTCGAGCCCGGGCCGGCCTCGCTGGTGCGCGGCCACCCGGCGGTGGACGAAATCCTGCCGTTCGAGAAGGCCAGGGGCTGGCGGGCCTACACCGCGCTGCGGCCGGAGCTCCGGCGGCGGCGTTTCGACCTGGTCCTGGCGCTCCAGGTGTATGCCAAGGCCGGGCTGGTGACGGCCCTGACCCGCGCGCCGGTGAAGCTCGGCTTCGACCGCGCCCGGGCCAGGGACCTCAACTGGCTGGTGACCACCCACCGGATCCCCGCGCACGCCCCGCAGCACGTCCAGGATCAGTACGCCGAGTTCCTGGCGGCGCTGGGCGTGCCGTGGGAGCCGGTTTGCTGGGACCTGGGCCCCTGGCCCTCCGAGCGGGAGCGGCAGCGCGCGCTGCTGGCGCGGCTGCCGGGCGCCACGCCCCACCAGCCCCTCGCCACGCTGGTCATCGGCACCAGCGATCCGGACAAGGAGTGGCTGCCGGAACGCTGGGCCGCGCTGGCCGACGCGCTGGTCGAGCGCCACGGTCTCCAGCCCGTGCTGGCGGGCGGGCGCACCCCGCGGGAGCTGGAGACCGAGCGCCGCATCCTCGCCCTGGCCCGGCACCCGCCGGCCTCGACCCTGGGCATCCCGCTCAGGGATCTGGTGTGCCTGCTCGACGCGTCCGCCCTGGTGGTCTCGCTCGACACCGCGCCGCTCCACATGGCCGTGGCGCTGGAGCGGCCGGTGATCGCCCTGTGCGGCGCCTGGAACCCGAAGCGCACCGGGCCGTACCGCCGCTACCACGACCTGCTGGTGGACGCCTACGGCGATCCGGGAGAGGACTACCCGATCACCCGGGCGCGCCGCACCGGCCGCATGCCGCGGATCACCGTGGAGGAAGTCCTGGCGCGCGTCGGGATCTGGAAGGAGCGCTATGCCCGGTAGGCGGGATCGTTGTACATCTTGAACTGCCGGTAGACCGCGGCCGCCGCGTGGCCCGCGCCCATCGCCCTCATCAGGGCCGTCAGTTCCGCGGCCAGCGCGTCGCGCTGCGCGTGCAGCACCGCCAGCTTCGCGTGGCACTGCGCGCGGAAGGCGGGCGCGGCGTCGGCGCGCCGGGCCTGCTCCCGCATGTGGTAGATCTTCAGCTCCGCGATGCCGAGCTTGTCGGCCAGCGAGCCGACCGTCTCAGCCACGGCGCGCCTTCTTCTTCCCGGCGCGGACCGCACGCCGCGGGCGGCCGCTTCCGGCGGCGCGGCCCGGGCGCGCCGCCAGCACCCGCGCGACCTCGGCGTCAATGTGCTCGATGAGGTCGTTGCGCCGCTGGTTCAGCCGGTCAATGGCGCGTTTCGCGGCGGCGACGCGGTGGTCGTCGTCGGAGCGCGCCTTGTCCTCCTCGTGCCACAACTCGATATTCGTCTGCGCCAGCCGCGCGATCAGGGAGCCCAGCGTCTCGCTCATGCCGCAATCCCGGACGAGGTCGGTCGGCGGCGCCGCATCGGCCGCCGCGCGATGAGCGAATCTAACCGCCGCGCGGCGGCCGCGCGCGCGCCGGGAGCCGTCCTGCCGGCCGGCGCGCCCTTCCCGCCTCGCGTCTGCGTGGTCATGCTCTCGGCGCTGGGCGACGTGGTGCACGCGCTGCCCGTCGTCACGGCCATCAAGCGGCACGCTCCCGCGTGCCGGCTGGCGTGGATCCTGCAGCCGGGCCCCGCCGCGCTGGTGCGGGGCCATCCGGCGGTGGACGAGATCCTGGTGTTCGAGCGGCGGCGGGGCTGGCGCGCGTTCGTCGAGCTGGGCCGCGCGCTCCGCCGCCGGCCGTTCGATCTCGTGCTCGATCTGCAGCCGTACTTCAAGGCCGGCCTGCTGACCCGGATGACGCGCGCGCCCATCAAGCTCGGGCTGGATTGGGCCCGCGCCCGCGACCTCAACTGGCTGTTCACCACCCACCGCATCGCGGCCAACCCCGTCGGCCACATCCAGGATCAGTTCCTGGAGTTCCTCGACGCCATCGGCGTGCCGCGCGGCGCTCCGGACTGGGGGCTCGCGCCCACGCCCGAGGAGCGCGCCACCGCGCGCGCGCTGGTGGCGGCGGGCGAGGGCCCGCTGGTGGGGCTGGTGGTGGCCACCAGCAAGCCCGAGAAGAACTGGGCGCCGGAGCGCTACGCCGAGCTGGCCACCAGGCTCCGCGCCGAACGCGGGGCGCGCTGCGTGCTGCTGGGCGACACCACGGCCATCGAGCGCGCCGCCGCCGACGCCATCCTCGCGCGCACGGCGGCCGCGCCGCTGGACGCGCTGGGCCGCGGCCTGCGCGTCACGCTGGGGCTGCTCGACGCCTGCGACGTCGTCGTCTCGCCCGACACGGGGCCGTTCCACATCGCGGTCGCGATGGGCGTGCCCGCGGTGGGGCTGTACGGCTACACCAACCCCAAGCGGGTCGGGCCGTACCGGCGGTTCGGCGAGCTGGTGGTGGACGCGTACGGCGATCCCGGCGAGGACTACACGGCGGCGGCGGGCTACCGGCGCGGCCGCATGGCGCGTATCACCGCGACCCAGGTCCTGGGCCGCGTGACGGCCGCCCTGGAGCGCTACGCCCCGGGCCCGCCCTGGCGGCGCGTCAGGCCGGCGTGACGGAGCCGAACCGGTAGGCCAGCCCGACCCGGCCCAGCAGCTCGACCAGCAGCCCCAGCCCCAGCCCCATCACGGTGAAGTAGTCGCCGGCGATCCGCTCGACCAGCACCGCGCCGTAACCCTGGATGCCGTAGGCGCCGGCCTTGTCCATCGGCTCACCGGTGGCGACGTAGGCGGCGATCGTCGCGTCGTCCAGCGGCCGGAACCGGACCACGGTGCGCTCGCAGCCCGCCGCCGCGCGCCCGCCGTAGCGCACCGCCACGCCCGTGAACACCTCGTGCTCGCGGCCCGAGAGGAGCCGCAGCATCGCCCGCGCGTCCGCCTCGTCCCGCGGCTTGCCGAGGATCTTCCCGTCTATGGCGACGTCGGTGTCCGCGCCCACGACCACCGCCCCGTTCCTCGCGACCGTGGCGGCCTTCTCCCGCGCCAGCCGCTCCACGTGCACCGCCGGCGGCTCGCCGTCCTTCCAGGTCTCGTCAATGTCCGCGGGAAGCACGTCGGGCCGGAGGCCCAGCAGGCCCAGGAGCTGCAACCGCCTGGGGGACGCGGACGCCAGCACGATCGGCACGCCGGCGCCACCGGCGGCGCGACGCCCGCTCACCGCGACCTCTCACCTCTCACGGCTTCTCCAGGATCAGCGTCACCGGCCCGTCGTTGACCAGCTCGACCTCCATCATCGCCCCGAACCGGCCGGTCTCGACCTGGAGCCCGCGCTCCCTGAGGAGGGCCACGAACCGCTCGTACAGGCCCTCGGCCTGGGCGGGCGGCGCCGCGTCCACGAACGACGGCCGGCGCCCCTTCGACGCGTCGCCGTACAGGGTGAACTGCGAGATCACCAGCACCGCGCCGCCCCCCGCGACCTCCGCCAGCGGGAGATTCATCTTCCCCTCGGCGTCGGCGAACAGCCGCAGCCCGGCGATCTTGTCGGCCATCCAGGCCAGGGCCGGCTCCGTGTCGGCGGGCGCGAAGCCCGCCAGCACGAGAAAGCCGCGCCCGATCGCCCCGACGGCCTGGCCGTCCACGCGGACCGCGGCGCGGCTCACGCGCTGCAGCACGACGCGCACGCTACTCGACCGTCACGCTCTTGGCGAGGTTCCGCGGCTGGTCCACGTTGCAGCCCCGCCGCACCGCGATCCCGTAGGCGAGGAGCTGCAGCGGCACCGAGCTCAGGATGGGAGTCAGCATGTCCAGCGTCTCGGGAATGGTGATCGCGTGGTCCACCAGCCCGGCGATCTCCTGGTCGCCTTCGGTGATCACGGCGATCACCCGCCCGCCGCGCGCCCGGACCTCCTCGATGTTGGACACGATCTTGGCGTGCACCGCGTCGCGCGGGGCCACGAACACCACCGGCATCAGCTCGTCAATCAGCGCGATGGGCCCGTGCTTCATCTCCGCCGCGGGATAGCCCTCGGCGTGGATGTAGGAGATCTCCTTGAGCTTGAGCGCCCCCTCCAGCGCCACGGGGAAGTTGTAGCCCCGGCCGAGGTACAGGACGTTGGTGGCGCGGGCATAGCGCTCGGCCAGCCGCTCGATCTCGGGGCGCCGCGCCAGCACCGCCTCGAGCTGCCCGGGGAGCTGCTTGAGGGCGTGGACGATCTCCCGCCCCTGCAGGATGGAGAGCGAGCGCAGCCGGCCGAGGTACAGGGTGAACAGCGCCAGCGCGGCGATCTGGCTGGTGAAGGCCTTGGTCGAGGCCACCCCGATCTCCGGCCCCGCGTGGATGAAGATCCCGCCGTCCACCTCCCGCGCGATGCTGCTGCCGACCACGTTGACGATGCCGAGCGTGCGGGCGCCGCGGCGCTTGGCCTCGCGCAGCGCGGCCAGCGTGTCGGCCGTCTCGCCCGACTGGGAGATGACGATGACCAGGGTCCGCTCGTCCACCAGCGGGTTGCGGTAGCGGAACTCGGAGGCGTACTCCACCTCGGTCGGCAGGCGGGCCAGCTCCTCCAGCATGTGCTCGCCCACCAGCGCCGCGTGCCACGAGGTGCCGCAGGCCGTGAGCACCACGCGGTCCACCTTGAGCAGGTCCTCGGGCGAGAGGTTGAGCCCGCCCAGCCGGGCGGTGCCCTCCTCGTCCAGCAGCCGCCCGCGCAGCGTGTTGCGGAGGCTCTCCGGCTGCTCGCAGATCTCCTTCAGCATGAAATGCGGGTACCCGCCGCGCTCGATGGTCGTGAGGTCCCAGTCTATCTGGCTCACCTCCGTGCTCACCGTCACCGCGTGCCGGTCCTTCACCTGGTAGCCGGAGGGCGTCACCACGGCGAGGTGGCCCTCGTCGAGATAGACCACCGAGCGCGTCCAGGCCAGCACGGCGGACGGGTCCGAGGCCACGAAGTTCTCGCCGTCGCCCAGGCCCAGCAGCAGCGGGCTGCCGCTGCGGGCCGCGACGATGGTGTCGGGCTCCTTCACCGAGATCACCACGATCCCGTAGGTGCCCTCCACCTCGCGCAGCGCCGTGGCCACCGCCTCGTCCAGCGCGCCGTGGTAGAACTGCTCGATCAGGTGCGCCAGCACCTCGGTATCCGTCTCCGAGACGAACCGGTGCCCCTTGGCCGCCAGCATCTGCCGCAGCGCCGCGTGGTTCTCGATGATGCCGTTGTGGGCCACGGCGATGTGCCCCGCGCAGTCGCTGTGCGGGTGCGCGTTCCGGCTGGTGGGCGCACCATGGGTGGCCCAGCGGGTATGGGCGATGCCGGTGGTGGCGGCCGCGCCGCCCTTGCCGAGCTGGGACTCGAGCGCCGCGATCCTGCCGGCGGCCTTCTCGATGACCAGGGTCCCGTCCGCGATCACCGCGATCCCCGCCGAGTCGTAGCCGCGGTACTCGAGCCGCTTCAGGCCCTCGAGCAGGACCGGGATCGCCTTCCGCGGCCCCACGTAGCCCACGATACCGCACATCCGCCTATCCTCCCGTGACCGCGAGCGCGGCGCGCCCGCGCTCCACCAGCGCCTCGGCTTCGCGCCGGCTGGGCGCCTCCGCGATGATCCGGACCACCGGCTCCGTGCCCGACGGCCGCACGTGCATCCAGCGGTCGGCCAGCGCCAGCCGCAGGCCGTCCTGCCGGTCCGCCGCGGCCCCCGGCAGCGCGCCCAGCAGCCGGTCGTACGCCGCGTCGAGCGCGCCGCCGGGCCGCGGCAGCTTGGCTTTAACAATACTGTAGCGCGGCGCGGAAGCCACGAGCGCGGAGACCGCGCCCCCGCTGGACGCGAGCAGCGCCAGCGCCAGCGTCGCGGCCACCGGGGCGTCCCGGCCCAGGTGGACCTCCGGCAGGATGACCCCGCCGTTGCCCTCGCCGCCGATCGTCGCCGTCCGCGCGGCCATGCGCTCGACCACGTTGGCCTCGCCGACGGGGGCGCGCTCGACCGTGATGCCGTGCGCGCGCGCCGCGTCGTCCACCACCAGGCTGGTCGAGAGGTTGGTGACCACGGGCCCGGGCCGATGCGGCAGCACCGCGCGGACGGCGAACGCCAGGGTGTAGTCCTCGCCGATGGGCCGCCCGGTCTCGTCCACCAGCGCCAGCCGGTCCACGTCGGGGTCCACGGCCATGCCGACGTCGCTGCCGCTCTCCCGCACCAGCGCGCCCAGCTCGCCCAGGTGCTCGGGGATGGGCTCGGGCGCGCGGGGGAAGCGCCCGTCCGTCTCGAGGTTGATGCCGCGCACCTCGCAGCCCAGCGCCTCCAGCAGCGCCGGCATGATGGCGGCGCCGGCGCCGCGGACGCAGTCCAGAGCCACGCGGAACCGGCGCGCCCGGATGGCGCCCAGGTCGAGCCACGGCAGCCCCAGCACCCGCTCCAGGTGGAGCGGCACCCCGCCCGCGTCCCGCCGCACCCGGCCCGGCGCCGGCGCCGGCCGTGACCCTTCTCCCCCCGCTCCCGCCCCCGCGTCCACCAGCGCGAAGAAGGCCTCCGCCTCCGCCTTCGCCAGGAACCGGCCGCCGGGCCCCACGAACTTCAGGGCGTTCCACTCCACCGGATTGTGGCTCGCGGTCACCACGATCCCCGCGTCGAGCCCCTGTCCCGCCCCGTCGCGGCCGAGGAACTCGACCGCGAGTTGCGCCGTGGGCGTCGGCACCAGGCCCAGGTCCACCACGTCCATCCCCGCGGCCACCAGGCCGGCCGCCGCCGCCGCGACGAACGCCGGCCCCGACTCGCGGGAATCGCGCGCCAGCCCCACGGTCCGGCCTCCGCGCCCCGCCACGTACCGGCCGAACGCCTCGGCGTACCGGGTGACGACCGACGGCACCAGGTCCGCCCCCACGATGCCGCGGAGGCCGGACACCGAGCGCATCAGCGTGGCGGTCAGCGGGACGGGGGGGCGGCGGCGGGGGCGGCGGCGCGCCGGTCCGCGCTGGCCGCCGCCGGCGCCTGGGGCAACAGCGTGAGGTCGCGGAACGCCCGATCGAAGGCTCCCACGACGGCGGCGTCGAACTGGGCGCCGGCCTCGCGGCGCAGCTCCTCCAGCGCGACCTCCGGCGTGCGGGCGGGCCGATAGGCGCGGCCCGTGGTCATGGCGTCGAACGCGTCTGCCACGGTCACGATCCGCGCGGGCAGCGGGATCGCGCCTCCCCGCAGCCCGTCCGGCAGCCCGCCGCCGCCGAACCGCTCGTGGTGCGACCGCACCATCTGCAGGATCCTGGGGCGGTCGCCCACCAGCGGCGTCAGGATCCGCTCGCCGATGACCGTGTGCTCCATGATGTGCCGGTATTCCTCGTCGGTGAGGGGCGCGGGCTTGTTCAGCACGCTCTCCCGCACGCCGATCTTCCCCACGTCGTGCAGCTCGGCGCCGACCCGCAGCTCCTCGACCACCGCGGGGTCGAGTCCCAGCGCGCGCGCCACCGCCACCGTATAGTCGGCCACCCGCGAGGAGTGGCCGCGGGTGTACCGATCCTTGGCCTCGAGCGCGTGCGCCAGCGACTGCACGCCGTGCAGGAACAGCTCGCCGATGTGGCGGGCCTGCGCCTCCACCTTCCGCTCCAGGTTGCGCTGGTAGTCGCGGTTCTCGAGGATGAGGCGCCGCTTGTCCAGCGCCTGGCGCACCCGCGCCTGCACGTCCTCGACCTGGAAGGGCTTGGCCACGTAGTCCAGCGCGCCCTGCGTCAGGCAGCTCGTCGCGCTGGCGACGTCGGAGACGGCCGTGACCATCACCACCGCGGTCTCCGGCCAGCGGGCGCGGATCTGCGCCAGCAGCTCCAGGCCGTCCATACCCGGCATCCGGATGTCGCTGATCACCAGGTCGGCCGGTTCCCGCTCGAGCGCCTCCAGCGCCTCCCGCCCGCCGGCGGCTTCGCGGCAGCGGAACCCCTCGCCGGTCAGCAGCCGGAGCAGGATGCTGCGCAGGTGGCTCTCGTCGTCCACCACCAGGCAGCGCAAGACGGCATCGGGGTTCACGTGCCTAGCCTAGAGGCCCGCCCGGCCCGGTGTCAACCCGCCACGCGCCGCCTTGCTGGTGCGGGAGGCCGGATGTAAGGTTCGCCGGAGACCCGCCGCCCGGGCCCACGCATGACGCGCATCCGCGAGCACGACCTCGATCACGCCCTCGGTACCAGGGCCGTCCACGCCGGACAGGAGCCCGAACCCCTGGCCGGCGCCGTGACGACGCCCATCTACCAGACCTCCACGTACGTCCAGGAGGCGCTCGGCCGCCACAAGGGGCACGAGTACGCCCGGGTCAGCAACCCCACCCGCGAGGCGCTGGAGCGCAACGTCGCCGCGCTGGAAGGCGGCTCGCACGGGCACGCCTTCGCCTCCGGGATGGCCGCCATTGACGCGGTGCTGTCGCTGCTCTCGGCCGGCGACCACGTCGTCTGCGGCGAGAACGTGTACGGCGGCACCCACCGGCTCATGACGCAGGTGCGTGCCCGCCTCGGCCTCACGTTCAGCTTCGTGGACACCCGGGACCTCGCGGCCGTGGAGCGCGCCATCGGGCCATCCACCCGGATGCTGTTCGTCGAGACGCCGACCAACCCCATGATGCGCCTGGCCGACCTCGAGGCGCTGGGAACCCTGGCCGCCGGCCGGCACCTGATCCTGGTGGCCGACAACACCTTCGCCACCCCCGTCTTCCAGCGCCCGCTCGAGTGCGGCGCCGACCTGGTCGTGCACTCGACCACCAAGTACCTGAACGGCCACTCCGACATGGTGGGCGGGATGGTGCTCACCCGGCGCGACGATCTGGCCGAACAGCTCGCCTTCCTGCAGAAGTCGGTGGGCGCCGTGCCCGGGCCGTTCGACTGCTGGCTGGCGCTGCGGGGCACCAAGACGCTGGCCGTGCGGATGCGGCAGCACGACCACAACGGCCGGCGGATCGCCGAGTGGCTGGCCGCGGACCCGCGCGTCCAGGCCGTGTTCTATCCGGGCCTGCCGAGCCACCCGCAGCACGAGCTGGCGTGCCGCCAGATGTCCGGCTTCGGCGGCATGGTGTCGTTCGAGGCGGGCTCGCTGGAGCGGGCGCGCCGCATCGTCGAGCGCACGCGGTTGTTCGCCCTCGCCGAGTCCCTGGGCGGGGTGGAGAGCCTGATCGGGCACCCGGCCACCATGACCCACGCCGCCGTGCCGAGGGCCATGCGCGAGGCGATGGGCCTCACCGACGGGGTGGTCCGCCTGTCGGTCGGCATCGAGGACCCGGACGACCTGGTGGCGGACCTGGACCGCGCCCTGGGTGACTGAGCGCTGAAACGCGGCCGTTCGCGGCGCGTAGGGGAGACTGTTCCCCTCTGGGAGACGGTATGACGGACTCCGAGCAGACGATGCCCTCGCGCCGGCCGCGCACGGTGCTCACGCAGATCTCCTCCCGCGCCTGGGAGCACGCCGCCGACCGCGCGGCGCTGAGCGCGCTCCGCACCATTCCCGGCTTCGACGAGGTGGTGCGCAAGGTGTACGGCTTCTTCGGCGAGCGCGGCGTGCGGCTGCTGTTCCAGGCCAACGCCGTGCGGGTGGGCCCCACCCAGTTCCCGCGCGTGCACGGCGCGTTCACCGACGTGTGCGGCATCATGGACTGGGAGCCGCGGCCCAGCCTCTACGTGTCGCAGACCCCCATGGTCAACGCCGGCGCGTTCGGCATGGACCACCCGTTCATCGTGCTCAACTCGGGCGCCCTGGCGCTGCTGGACGACGAGGAGCTGCACACCATCCTCGGCCACGAGCTGGGGCACGTGATGAGCGGGCACGCCCTCTACCGCACCATCCTCGTCATCCTGCTCGAGTTCGGCCTCCGGAACCTGCCGTTCCTCGCGGGCATCGCGCTGCTGCCGATCCAGCTCGCCCTGCTGGAGTGGTATCGCAAGAGCGAGCTGTCGAGCGACCGCGCGGGGCTCCTGGCCGGCCAGGACCCGGTCGCCTCGATGCGCATGTTCATGAAGCTCGCCGGCGGGGGGAAGGTCGAGGAGATGGACCTCGACGCCTTCATGGCCCAGGCCAGGGAGTACGAAGAGGGCGGCGACGCGGTGGACACGATCTACAAGGTCATCAACACCCTGGGCTACACCCACCCCTTCAACACCCTGCGCGCGGCCGAGCTGCAGCGCTGGGCGGGCGGCGGCGAGTACGACCGCATCCTGCGCGGGGACTACCCGCGCCGCGGCGCCGGGGACCAGGACCGGCCGCTGGACGACATCACCGCGGCCGGCAAGTACTACGCGCAGCAGGCCAAGGAAGCCGTGGACACCGTGGCCGACGTCGCCCGCAAGGCGCGCGACGCCTTCGTGGACGCGATCAAGGGTCCGGGCGCCAAGGCTCCGTGAAGATCCTGGTGGTGGGTGGTGGAGGGAGGGAACACGCCCTCCTCTGGGCCCTCCGCCGGGACGCGCCGCAGGCCTCACTCTTCTGCCTCCCCGGCAACGCGGGGACGGCCAGGCTCGCCACCAACCTGCCGGGCCGCGCCACCGACGTGCCGGCGATCACCCGGCTGGCCACCGCCGAGCGGTTCGACCTCGTGGTGGTCGGCCCCGAGGCCCCGCTGGCCCTGGGGCTGGTGGACCAGCTCGCCGCGGCGGGCGTGCCCGTCTTCGGCCCCACCGCCGCCGCCGCTCGCATCGAGTCCTCCAAGGCCTTCGCCAAGTCGCTCATGAACCGCCACGGCGTGCCGACCGCCACGGCCCGGACCTTCACCGACCTCGACGCCGCGCTCCGCTACATCGGCGCCCACGAGGAGCCCCTGCTGGTGAAAGCCTCGGGCCTCGCCGCCGGCAAGGGCGCCATCGTCTGCCGCACTCGCGCCGAAGCCCGCGCCGCCGCCGCGCTCATGCTCAGGGACCGGAGCTTCGGCGAGGCCGGCCACGAGATCCTCGTCGAGGAGTTCCTGGAGGGAGAGGAGCTGTCCGTGCTCGCCCTCACCGACGGCGAGCACTTCGCCGTGCTGCCGCCGGCCCAGGATCACAAGCGCCTGCTGGACGGGGATGCCGGGCCCAACACCGGAGGCATGGGAGCATACAGCCCGGTCAGCATCGCCACGGATCGGCTGCTTGCCGACGTCGCCGCGGAGGTCTTCGGCCCCACGCTGCGCGGGCTCTCCGAGGCAGGAACGCCTTACCGCGGCGTCCTGTACGCCGGGCTCATGCTCCGCCCAGACGGGAGCCTCGCCGTCATCGAATTCAACTGCCGGTTCGGTGATCCTGAAGCCCAGGCCATCCTTGCCGTGCTCCCCGGGGGCGTGCTCCCGGTGCTCCGCATGATCGCCGAGGGGGGCTGGATGCCACCGGGGCACCGGTTCGGGGATGCCCGCGGGGCGGCCGTGACTACGGTGCTGGCGGCGGAGGGCTACCCGGAGCACCCGAAGCTCGGGGCGGCGATCGCGATCCCGGCCGATCTGGAGGACGATCCGCACCTGCACCTCTTCCACGCCGGCACGGCGGCGGACAGCGACGGCACCCTCCGCGTGGCGGGGGGCCGGGTCCTGGCCGTGACGGCGACGGGCGCGGGGGTGGAGGAGGCGGCCGACCGGAGCCGGGAGGCGGCCGAGCGGATCGCGTTCGAGGGGCGGCAGTTCCGGCGGGACATCGGCTGGCGCGAGATCGCGCGGCGGGCCTAGCGCGTGCCCGAGCTGCCCGAAGTCGAGACGATCGCGAACGACATACGCCCGGGCCTGGTCGGCTCGACGCTGGAATCCGTGCGGGTGCTGCGCGCCGACGTGCTGCGCGGCGTCACGGCGCGGCGGTTCGAGCGCGCGCTTCGGGGCCGGCGGGTGGCGGCGGTGGGCCGGCGCGCCAAGCACGTCGTCATCGAGCTGGACGACGAACACCGGGTGGTGATCCAGCCCCGGATGACGGGCTCCCTGCACGTGAGCGCGGCGAACGGCGCGAGCGACCGCTACGTGGTGATCGCGGCGGATCTCTCGACCGGCCGGCGGCTGGTTTTCCGCGACGTGCGCCGGCTCGGCGCCGTGCACCTGCTCACGCCGGCCGCGTGGCGACGCTACACCGAGCGGCTGGGTCCCGAGCCGCTGGAGCGCGGGTTCACCGCGCCGCGCCTGCTGGCCGCCCTGGCCGGCCGCGGCGGCCGCGGCGGCCGGCTCGCCGTGAAGAAGGCGCTCATGGACCAGCGACGGATCGCGGGCGTGGGGAACATCTACGCCAACGAGGCGCTGTGGTCCGCGGGCCTGGATCCCTCGCGCCCGGCCGGCACCATCACGTCCGCGGAAGCGCGGCGGCTGCTTCGCGCGCTGGTGGCGGTGCTGCGGCGCTCCATCCGGGGCCGCGGCACCACCGTGCGGGACTACCGCACGGGCACCGGCGAGGCCGGCACGTTCCAGTCGCGCCTCAAGGTGTACGGCCGCGCGGGGCGGCCGTGCCGCCGCTGCGGCCGCCGCCTCGTGCTCACCCACGCGGTGGACGCGCGGGCCACCTATTTCTGCCCCGGATGCCAGCGGTGACACTGGCCGCGGCGCCCGACCCGGGGAGCCCTGGCTCCCAGACCGCTTTCGCCCGCCCCGCCGCCAACTCGCTCGCCGCGCTGCGCGACCGGGTCCGTTCCGGCGTCGAGCGGCGCCCCGGCGTGTACCAGTTCCTCGACGCGGCGGGCAGCGTGTTCTACGTGGGCAAGGCGAAGGACCTGCGCTCGCGGCTGCTGAGCTACTTCACCGCGCCCTGGCCCGACAGCAAGGGCGCGCACCTGATCCGCGCCGCCGCCGACATCACCTGGCGCTACCTGCCCAGCGAGTTCGCCGCGCTCCTGGAGGAGCTGCGCCTGATCGCGCGGCTGCGACCGTTCTCCAACGTGCGCGGCGCCCGCACCCGGCGGCGCATCACGTTCGTCAAGCTCACCGGTGGACCCGCGCCCAGGCTCAAGGTCACCGAACACACCGCCGACCGCGCGGCGCGCTACTGGGGCCCCTTCCAGAGCCACGGCCGCGCCGCCGACGCGGTGCGCGTCCTGGCCGACTCGCTGGGCCTCCGGGACTGCGCCCAGGACCGGCCGCTCCGCTTCGCCGACCAGACCGACCTGTTCGGCGCGGCCGCGCAGCCGGCCGGCTGCGTGCGCCACGAGCTGGGCACCTGCCTGGGGCCCTGCGCGGCCAGGTGCCGCGGCGAGGACTACCGCGCGGCCGTTCAGGCGGCGGTGGAGTTCCTGGAGAGCCGCGCGGCCGCGCCCCTGGACCGCGTGCTCGAGACGATGGCCGCCGCCGCCGAGGCCCGCGACTACGAGCGCGCGGCGCTGTGGCGCGACAAGCTGGAGGCGCTGGAGTTCCTGTTCGCCGCCACGGCGCGCCTCAGGGCCGCGACCGAGGCGCTGAGCTTCGTCTACCGGGTGCGGGATCGCACCACGGCGAACCAGCGCGCCGCCGGCCGGACCGGGCCCGCGGCCACTTCGCGTGGCCGGGCGGGCGGGCGCGACGACCGCGTGTACCTGATCCACCGCGGCCTGGTGCGCGAGGCGGCGCCGTGGCCCAGGACGCCGCTGGAGCGCGAGGCGTTCGCCGCCACCGTGGCGCGCCACGCGGCCCTGCCTCCCGGCGGGCCCGCCGCGCGTACCGCGCCCGAGATGGACGAGCTGCTGCTGGTGATGAGCTGGTTCCGCCAGCACCCCGGCGAGTTCGCGGCCACCGTCCCGCTGGAACGGTGGCCGCCGCTGCGCGGCGACTGACGGGCGGGCCCGGCCGCGGCCCCGGCCGCGCACGCCGCCGAGGTCGGCGGCGGCTACCCCTGCGTCAGCGGCACGATGCGCGCGCGCGGCGGGATCCCGGCCTCGGTCTCCATGATCGCCACCGAAGGCTTGGCGCCGAAGCGCGGCGGCCCCGCGGCGCCGGGATTCACCACCACGGTGAAGTCCTCCAGACTCTCGATCAGCGCCCGGTGGGTGTGCCCGAACACGATCACGTCGGCCCTGGGAAACGCCGCCTTGAGCTTGGCCGGATTGGGCGAGCCGAACTGATCACCGTGCGTCACCACGATCTGGAAGCCGTCCACCTCCAGCTCCGCCACCCGCTTCAGGCGGTGCCGCAGGGTACCTCCGTCCACGTTCCCGTAGACCGCCGTGACCGGCGCCAGCAGCTCCAGCTCGTCCAGGATCTCCGCGCCCCCGACGTCGCCGGCGTGGACGATGACGTCCACCCTGGAGAACAGATCGTGCACGGCGGGCCGGACCAGTCCGTGCGTGTCCGCGATCAGGCCCAGCCGCATCAGCGCCGGCGCGGCCGGCCGGGTGAGGCCGGCGCCTTGCCGGACCACGCGCTCACCAGCGTCGCCTCCACGCCCAGGTGGTCCAGGACGCGCTGCACCACGAAGTCCACCAGCTCCGCGACCCCCGTGGGGCGCTGGTAGAAACCCGGGGCGGCGGGCAGCACCGTCGCCCCGGCCTCGGTCACCGCGACCATGTTCCTCAAGTGCACCAGCGACAGCGGCGTCTCCCGGGGCACCAGCACCAGGCGCCGGCGCTCCTTCAGCGTCACGTCGGCCGCCCGCTCGATCAGGCTGCGGCTGTTGCCCTGGGCGATCCCCGCCAGCGTGGCCATCGAGCAGGGGCAGATCACCATCCCGCGCGTCCTGGCCGACCCCGACGCGGGCCGCGCGCCGCGGTCGTCGTCGGAAAACAGCTCGACGTTCTTCCAGCCCTTCCCCACCGCGGTGGCGAGCGCGGACTCGCCGCCGATGCCGCACTCCTCCTTGAGCAGCCGCCAGCCGTGCCGCGAGACCAGCAGCCACACCGGCACCCCCTCCCCCGA
>JAJYLI010000050.1 GCA_021787855.1 bacterium
GTCGCCGCTTGGCGCAGCGTGGGTTGTTGCTCCTGTTGCCAATTGGGAGTATTGTAGTCGGGTTTCACCCCCACATTCGGAAGTCGGGTGGCATGAAGCGGCGAGCGCGTCCCAGCCGTGGGCGAGTCCGTGTCGGCAGCGCGAGCGCGCGGCGGCAGTCGGCGCTGCTGCGCCTGAGCGCGCAGATCGCCTCCGCACGCGACGAGGACGACGTGTGCCGGGCCGTCGTGGACGGCCTGCACGACGAGGCCCTCGGCTACGACTTCCTCGGCGTCTTCCTGCTCGACCCCGCGACCGGCGACCGGGTGCTCCGTGCCAGCGCCGGCTGGTCGGGCGTCCCCGCGAGCATGCGGATCCCACCCGGCCACGGGATCAGCGAGCGCCCCCTGCTGGACGCCCAGCTGCACTACACGCCCGAGGTGACCCGCGACGCCCGGTACCTCCCGGCCCTCAACAGTGGCTCGGAGGTGGACCTCCCGCTGCTGAACGAGGGGAAGCCGATCGGCGTGCTGGTGGTCGAGAGCACGGAGCCGAAGGCTTTCGGGAAGCACGACTTCGAGATCCTCACCGCGGCGGCCGAGCAGGCGGGCATCGCCATCGCGCGCGCGCGCCTCACGGTGAGCCAGGCGCGGCTGCTCGCGGCGGAGCGGCGGCGCGCGGACGAGCAGCAGGCGCTGCTCGACACGCTGAGCGACCTGTCGGCGGAGCTGGAGCTGTCGAAGTTGTTCCGGGCGGTGCTGGAGCGCGCGGCCGCGCTGCTCGGCGTCTCGGGCGGCGAGCTGGCGATCTTCGACGAGCCGAAGCAGGAGCTGGTGATCCTCGCCAACCTCAACACGGGCACGGTCACGACGGGGACGCGGCTCAAGGTGGGCGAGGGGGCGATGGGGCACGTGGCGCGCACCCTGGAGCCGCTGGTGATTCCCGACTACCAGACCTGGGCGGGGCGATCGGCGCAGTACGCCAAGGTGGACGCGCACGCCGTCGCTGTCGTGCCGCTGCTGATCCGCGGGCGGCTGGTGGGCGCCATCAGCGTCTGGCACGCCGATCGC
Source organism: bacterium (assembly GCA_021787855.1). Taxonomy (GTDB): domain Bacteria; phylum Gemmatimonadota; class Gemmatimonadetes; order Gemmatimonadales; family JACORV01; genus Fen-1245. The sequence continues at coordinate 1,050 of JAJYLI010000050.1, forward strand.
CGCAAGGCGTTCGGGCCCGGCGACCTCCGGCTGGTGAACCTGTTCGCGCCGCAGGCGGCGATCGCGATCGAGAACGCGCGGCTGTACAGCGCGGCGCAGCACCAGCGGCAGTACTTCGAGGAGCTGGTCAAGAACAACCCGGTGGCGACCGTCGCGCTCGACACCGACGAGAACATCGTTTCGGTCAACCCCGCGTTCCAGCGCCTGTTCGGCTATGCCCAGGCGGAAGTCGCGGGGCGCAACCTCGACTCGCTGATCACCACCGAGGAGATGCGGCGCGAGGCGGTGGGCTACACGCGCCAGGCCGCGGATCACCACGCCGTGAAGGCGGTGCGGCAGCGGCTCCGCAGGGACGGCACGCTGGTGGACGTGGAGGTGCTCGCGGTGCCGGTGACGGTGGGCGGCGAGCGCGTGGGGGTGATGGGTCTGTACCACGACATCACCGAGCTGCTGCTCGCGCGCCGCGAGGCGGAGGCGGCGAACAGCGCCAAGAGCCAGTTCCTGGCGAGCATGAGCCACGAGCTCCGGACCCCGCTCAACGCCATCATCGGCTACAGCGAGATGCTGGAGGAGGAGGCCGCGGACACGGGCCGGGACGCCTTCGTTCCCGACCTCCAGAAGATCCGCGCCGCCGGCCGGCACCTGCTGTCGCTGATCAACGACATCCTGGACCTCTCGAAGATCGAGGCGGGCAAGCTCGAGCTGTTCGCGGAGCCGTTCGACGTGCGGCAGGTGATCGGCGAGGTGGCGACGACGGTGGCGCCGCTGGTCGAGAAGAACGGCAACCGGCTGGAGATCCGCTGCGCGGAGGACGTGGGGCAGATGCACTCGGACCTGACGCGGACGCGCCAGGTGCTCCTCAACCTGCTGTCGAACGCGTGCAAGTTCACCGAGCGCGGGACGATCGGCCTCGCCGCGGCGCGGGAGCGGGCGGGGGACGGTGGTGACTGGGTCGTGCTGCGGGTCTCGGACTCCGGAATCGGGATGACACCGGAGCAGCTCGGGAGACTGTTCGAGGCGTTCTCGCAGGCCGACGCCTCGACCGCGCGGAACTACGGCGGCACGGGCCTGGGGCTCGCGATCACCCGGCGCTTCTGCCGGATGATGGGCGGCGAGGTGACGGTCGAGAGCGCACCGGGCCACGGCTCGTCCTTCACGGTGCGACTCCCGGCGCGGCTGGAGGACGCCCGCGCCCGCGCGGAGGAGCAGCGCGCCGCGGCGCCTGCGCCGTCCGGCCCGCCGGCCTCCGAGGCCGCAACCGTGTCGGGCACGCTGCTGGTGATCGACGACGACGCGGAGGCGCGCGCCCTGATGCGCCGCTTCCTCGGCAAGGAGGGATTCCGCATCGCGGAGGCGGCCGACGGCGCGACCGGCCTCCGGCTGGCGCGCGAGCTCGAGCCGGACGTCATCACCCTGGACGTGCTGATGCCGGGCATGGACGGCTGGACGGTGCTGGCGGCGCTCAAGGCCGACCCCGACCTCGCGGGCATCCCGGTGATCCTGGCCACGATCGTGGACGAGGAGCACCTCGGGTTCGCGCTGGGCGCCTCCGAGTACCTCACCAAGCCGATCGACCGCGACCGGCTGGTCGCCGTGCTGGCCAAGTACAAGAGCCCGGACGCGCTGGTGCGGGAGGTCCGGGAGCTGGTCGGCGCGCGCGGGCAGGACGCGTGAAGCCGCCGGCGAAGCGCGGGAGCGGCGCGCGGCCGACGGCCAAGGCCCGCCGGAAGGCGGCCGGCACGAGCGCGGCGGACCAGGGGCGCCGGCAGGCCGCCCTGCTCCGGCTCAGCACGGAGATCGCGGCCGCCGAGAGCGAGGTCGAGATCTGCCGCGCCGTGGCGCGCGGGCTCCACGACGAGGCGCTGGGCTACGACTTCGTCGCCCTGCTGCTGGTGGACGAGCTGACCGGCGACCGGGTGCTCGTCGCCACCGCCGGCGCGGCCGAGCTGCCGAGCAACCTCAGGGTGCGCCCCGGCGAGGGACTCAGCGAGCGACCCCTGCTCGACGGGCGCCTGCACTACTCGGCCGAGGTCACGCGCGACACGCGATACCTCCCGACCCGCAACCGCGGCTCGGAGGTGGACGTTCCCCTCCAGATCAACCGCCGGCTGGTGGGGGTGCTGGTGGTGGAGAGCAACCGGCCGCACGCCTTCACCCCCGACGACCTCGAGATCCTCACCGCCGCCGCCAACCAGGCGGGCATCGCGATCGGCCGCGCGCGGCTCCTCGGCGCCGAGCGGCAGCGGGCCGACGAGCAGGAGGCGCTGCGCGCCACCATCGGCGACCTCACGGCCCAGCTCGAGCTGGGCACGCTGCTCGGGGCCGTGCTCGAGCGGGCGGTCGCCCTGCTGGGGGTGAGCCACGGCGAGCTGGCGAGCTACGACGCCGCGCGCCGGGAGCTGGAGATCGTCGCCAGCCACAACGTCGGCCGGCGCGACACCACGGGCACGCGGATGCAGGTCGGCGAGGGAGCGATGGGACACGTCACCCGGACGCTCGAACCCCTCAACATCGACGACTACCAGCGCTGGTCGGGCCAGTCGCGCCAGTACGCGCAGGTGGAGTTCCACGCGGTGATGGTGGTGCCGCTGCTGATCGGGCGGCGGCTGCTGGGCGCCATCGCCATCATGGACAAGAACCCCGCGCGCCGCTTCGGCGCCGCGGAGCTGCGCCTGCTGCAGCTGTTCGCCTCCCAGGCCGCCGTCGCGATCGACAACGCCCGCCTGTTCACGGCGGCGCAGCACCAGAAGCAGTACTTCGAGGACCTCGTCAAGAACAACCCGGTCGCGATCGTCACGCTGGACACCAGCCACAACGTCGTCGCCTGCAATCCCGCCTTCGAGCAGCTGTACGGGTACGCCCAGGCCGAGGTCCTGGGCCGCAACCTCGACGACCTGATCACCACCGAGGCGACGCGCTCCGAGGCCGTGTCCTACACCGAGCAGGCGCTGGATCAGCGCCCGGTGAAGGTGATCAGCCAGCGCCGCCGCAAGGACGGCCGCCTGGTGGACGTCGAGGTGCTCGGTGTCCCGGTGATCGTGGACGGCAAGCGCGTCGGGCTGATGGCGCTGTACCACGACATCACCGAGCTGCTCGCCGCGCGCCGCCAGGCCGAGGCCGCGAGCACCGCCAAGAGCCACTTCCTCGCCTCGATGAGCCACGAGCTCCGCACCCCGCTCAACGCCATCATCGGCTACAGCGAGATGCTCCAGGAGGAGGTGGCCGAGCTGGGGCAGGCGGCGCTGGCCCCGGACCTGGAGAAGATCCACACTGCCGGCCGGCACCTGCTGGCGCTGATCAACGACATCCTGGACCTGTCGAAGATCGAAGCGGGCAAGCTGGAGCTGTTCCTCGAGCCGTTCGACGTGTGGCAGATGCTCCACGAGGTGACCTCGACGGTGCGCCCCCTGGTGGAGAAGAACGCCAACACCCTGCTGGTGGAGAGCCGCGGCGAGCTCGGGACCATGCGCGCCGACCTCACCAAGATGCGGCAGGTGCTTCTCAACCTCCTGTCCAACGCCTGCAAGTTCACCGAGCGCGGCACGGTCACCCTGGCGGCGGGGCGCGAGCCGGGGGACGGCGGGACCGACTGGCTGGTGTTCCGGGTGGCCGATTCGGGCATCGGGATGACGCCGGCCCAGATGACGAAGCTGTTCGAGGCGTTCTCCCAGGCGGAGGCCTCCACCTCGCGCCGCTACGGCGGCACCGGGCTGGGGCTCGCCATCTCGCGTCGCTTCTGCCAGATGATGGGGGGCGACATCACGGTGACCAGCGAGCCCGGCCGCGGGTCCACGTTCACCGTGCGCGTGCCCGTCGTGGTCCCGGACGCCCGGGCGGAGGCGCCGGAGGCCGCCGCCCCCGCCGCCAGCGGCTCGGGCGCCGCCGGCACCGTGCTGGTGGTGGACGACGATCCGGCCGCGCGCAACCTGCTGGCCCGCTTCCTCGGCCGCGAGGGGTTCCGCGTCGAGGAGGCCGCGGACGGGGAGACGGCGCTGCGCCGCGCGCGGGACGCCCGCCCCCACGTCATCACCCTCGACGTGCTGATGCCGGGGATGGACGGCTGGGCCGTGCTCACCGCGCTCAAGGCCGACCCCGCCGTCGCCGGCATCCCGGTGGTGATGCTGAGCGTGGTGGACGAGAAGCACATCGGCTTCGCGCTCGGCGCCGCGGACTTCCTCACCAAGCCCATCGAGCGCGAGCGCCTCGTCGCGGTGCTCCGGAAGCACCGCACCCCCGACGCGCTGGTGAGCGAGGTCCGCACCCTCGCGTCCACCCGCTCCCCGGTCGCGTGAGCCGCACGTCCCGCCCCCCCAGCCATCCCCGCCCCCCGGCGCCGCCCGGCGGGCGCCGCAAGACGCCGCGGAGATCCGCGCGCCGCCGGGGCGAGCTGGCGCGGCGGCTCGGGGCGCTGCTCAAGCTCAGCGTCGAGATCGGCGCCGCCCCCGAGGAGCGGGCGATCTGCCGCACCGTGGTCACCGGCCTCAACGAGGGGCTGGGCTACGACTTCCTGGGACTGTTCCTGGTGGACGAGGCCTCCGGCGACCGCGTGCTGATGGCGAGCGTCGGCTGGCCCGACGCGCCACCCGGCTTCCGCCTTCCCCCGGGCCGCGGGCTCACGGAGCTCCCGCTCGTGAACGGCCGGCTGCACTACACCCCGCGCGTGGCGGCGCAGGCGCGCTACGTCCCCGGCCCCAATCGCGGCTCCGAGGTGGACGTCCCGATCGTCGTGGACGGCCGCACCGTGGGCGTGCTGGCGGTCGAGAGCGGCGCGGCGGACGCCTTCGACCAGGACGATTTCGAGATTCTCACCGCGGCGGCCAACCAGGCGGGGCTGGCGCTGGCCCGCGCACGGCTGCTGGCCGAGGAGCGCCGGCGCGCCGACGAGCACGAGGCGCTGCTCGCCACCATGGCCGATCTCTCCGCCGAGCTCGAGCTGTCCAAGCTCCTGCAGGCCACGCTGCGGCGCGCCGTCACGCTGCTCGGCGTCACCGGCGGCGAGCTGGCGATCTACGACGAGGAGCGCCAGCAGCTGGAGGTCGTCGCCAGCGTCAACATCGGCAAGGACTCCACCGGCACGCGGCTGGGCCTCGGCGAGGGGGCGATGGGACGGGTGGCGCAGACGCACGAGCCGCTCCTGATCCCCGAGTACGCCGAGTGGCTGGGGCGCTCGACCCAGTACGCCGACGTCACCGTGCACTCGGTGATGGTCGCGCCGCTGCTGGCGGGGAGCCGGCTGGTGGGCGCGTTCGCCGCGGTGCACGCCGACCCCGCGCGGAAGTTCGGGCCGGCGGACCTCCGCCTCCTCAACATGTTCGCGCCCCAGGCGGCGGTCGCCATCGCGCGGGCCCGGCTGCTGGAGACCGAGCGCCGCCGCGCCGACGAGCAGCGCGCGCTGCTGGAGACGATGGCCGATCTCTCCGGCGAGCTGGAGCTGGCCAAGCTCCTCCAGGCCATGCTGACCCGCGCCACCACGCTGCTGGGCGTGACCGGCGGCGAGCTGGCGATCTACGACGAGGCGGCCGGCGAGCTGGTCGTGGTCGCCAGCCGCAACATCGGCACCGACTCCGCGGGGACCCGGATGCGGCTGGGCGAGGGAGCGATGGGGCGCGTGGCGCAGACCCACGAGCCGCTGATCATCCCCAGCTACGGCGAGTGGGAAGGGCGCTCGCCCCAGTACTCCGCCGCGATCTCCTTCGCCGTCATGGCCGCGCCGCTGCTGATCGGCTCGCGCCTGGTGGGCGCCATCGCGACCGTCCACGACGACCCCTCGCGCCGCTTCGGCCCCGACGACCTCCGGCGCCTCAACCTGTTCGCGCCCCAGGCGGCGGTCGCCATCGAGAACGCGCGGCTGTACACCGCCGCGCAGCGGCAGAAGCAGTACTTCGAGGACCTGGTCTCCAACAGCCCCGTGGCCATCGTCGTCCTCGACCGCGACCACCGCATCGTCTCCTGCAACCCGGCCTTCGAGTCGCTGTTCGGCTATGCGCCGCGGGACGCGGTGGGCCGCGATCTCGACGCGCTGATCAGCACCGAGGCGACCCGCGCCGAGGCCGTGGGGTACACCCAGCACGTGCTCGAGCAGGGCCCGGTGCGGGGCATGGGCCGCCGGCGGCGGCGCGACGGCACGCCGGTGGACGTCGAGATCCTCGGGGTGCCGGTCGTGGTGGACGGCGAGCTGGTCGGGCTGATGGGGCTCTACCACGACATCACCGAGCTGCTCAAGGCCCGCCAGGACGCGGAGGCCGCCAACCGGGCGAAGAGCCAGTTCCTGGCCCACATGAGCCACGAGCTCCGGACGCCCCTCAACGCCATCATCGGCTACAGCGAGATGGTGGAGGAGGAGGTGGGCGACCTCGGCCACGCGGAGCTCGCGCCCGACCTCCAGAAGATCCGCGCCGCGGGCCGGCACCTGCTCGCCCTGATCAACGACATCCTCGACCTCTCCAAGATCGAGGCCGGCAAGCTGGAGCTGTTCGTCGAGCCGTTCGAGGTGCGGCAGGTGGTGGACGAGGTCGCCACGACGGTGCGCCCGCTGGTCGAGAAGAACGCCAACCGTCTCGAGCTGGCCTGCGCTCCGGACCTGGGCACCATGCGCGCCGACCTGGTGAAGGTGCGTCAGACGCTGCTCAACCTCCTCTCCAACGCGTCCAAGTTCACCGAGCGCGGCACCATCACGCTGGCGGCGCGGCGCGAGGCCAACGGCGACGGCCGCGATTGGCTGGTCTTCACGGTCCGCGACTCGGGGATCGGCATGACCCCCGAGCAGATGGCGAAGCTGTTCGAGGCGTTCACCCAGGCTGACGCGTCCACCGCGCGGCGCTACGGAGGCACCGGCCTGGGCCTCGCGATCACCCGGCGGTTCTGCCGGATGATGGGCGGCGACGTGCGTGTCGCCAGCGAGCCCGGCAAGGGGTCCACCTTCACCGTCCGGCTGCCGGCGGCCGTCGAGGCCCCGGCGGCGGCGGGCTGACGACGGAGCGACGATGCCGAAGATCCTGCTGGTCGAGGACAACGAGATGAACCGCGACATGCTCTCGCGCCGCCTGCAGCGCAAGGGCTTCGAGGTCGAGATGGCCACCGACGGCCGGCAGGGCGTGACGATGGCCCAGGCCGCGCCGTACGACCTCATCCTGATGGACATGAGCCTCCCGGAGATCGACGGGTGGGAGGCCGCGCGGCAGCTCCGGGCGGCGCCGTCCACGCAGCAGGTGCCCATCATCGCGCTCACCGCGCACGCGATGAGCGGCGACCGCGAGAAGGCGATCGAGGCGGGGTGCGACGACTACGACACCAAGCCGATCGAGCTGGAGCGGCTGCTGGGGAAGATGCGGGCGCTGCTGGACCGGAACGGCGGCGCATGACGGCCCCCGCGGCCGGCACCCTGACGGTCCAGGCGCTGTCGCAGCTGCGCCACGAGCTGCGCACGCCCATCAACCAGATCATCGGCTACTGCGAGATGCTGCTGGAGGACGCCGGTGGCCCGGAGCAGGTGGGGCGGCGCGGCGCGCTCGAGGAGGCGCTGGCGGCGGTCCGCGACGCCCTCGGCAGGATCGACCAGGCCCTCCCGCCGGGGCGGAGCGACGTGCGCCCCGCCGAGGCGGAGACCCTGAGCGACACCCTCCAGGTGCCGCGCGAGCGCATCCTGCGCGCCACCGAGTCGCTGCTCGGCGACGGGGAGCGGGCCTTCGTCGCGGACGTCCGCAAGATCCGGAGCGCCGCCGAGCGACTGGGGGTCGTGGGCCCGGCGGTCGCCACGCCGCCCCGCGCGACGCCCGCGCCGGGGACCCCGAGATCCTCCCCCCCCCCCCCCACACCCGCTCCCTCGGCCCCTTCGCATCCGGCCGCCGCCGCCGGCGCCGCCTCGGCGCCGACGACACCGGCCAGGATCCTGGTCGTGGACGACATCGAGGACAACCGCGCGGTGCTCGACCGGCGGCTCGCGCGCCAGGGGCACGCGGTGACCTGCGCCTCGAGCGGGGGCGCGGCGCTCGAGCTCCTCGCCGCGCAGCCCTTCGACCTCGTGCTGCTCGACGTCATGATGCCGGAGCTGGACGGCTTCGCGGTGCTGGAGCGGATCAAGGCGTCGCCCGCGACGCGCGACGTGCCGGTCATCATGATCTCGGCCCTCGACGACATGGCCAGCGTGGTGCGGTGCATCGAGGGCGGCGCCGAGGACTACCTCCCCAAGCCGTTCGACCCCGTGCTGCTCAAGGCGCGCATCGGCGCCTGCCTGGAGAAGAAGCGGCTCCGGGACCGTGAGCTGGCGTACCTGGCCGAGGTCGAGCGGTTGATGGCGGCGGCGCGGGAGGTCGAGACCGGCGAGTACCGGATCGGCGCCCTGGCCGAGGTCACCGCGCGCGGCGACGAGCTGGGGCGGCTGGCCCGGGTGTTCGACGGCATGGCGGCCGGCGTGAAGGCGCGGGAGGAGCGGCTGCAGGGGCAGCTCCACGACCTGCGGCGCGAGATCGCGGCGGCGCAGGCCGCGCCCGCGGCCGAGGAGGGCGCCGGCGCCACCCGGCTCGTGACCGGGCAGGTGTTCGCCGGCCGGTACGAGATCCTCAAGACCCTGGGCGCCGGCGGCATGGGCGTGGTGTACCGCGCCCGCGACCGCGAGCTCGGCGAGGACGTCGCGATCAAGCTGGTGCACGCCGAGCTGCTCCACGGGGACGAGACCGCCGTCCAGCGCCTCAAGGCGGAGACGCGGCTGGCGCGCCGCATCTCGCACCGCAACGTGGTCCGCACCCACCATTTCGGCGAGTGCGACGGCGCGTACTACGTCACCATGGAGTTCGTCGAGGGGATGACCCTGCGGCAGCTGATGGACACGCGCGGCCGGCTCGGCGTGCCCGCCGCCCTGGCGATCGGCACCCAGCTCGCCGAGGCGCTGGAGGTCGCGCACGGCCAGGGCGTGATCCACCGGGACATCAAGCCGCAGAACCTCCTGCTCGACGCCGCGGGCGTGCTCAAGGTCATGGACTTCGGGATCGCCCGGCTGGCCGAGCACACCACCGTGCTGACCCAGGCGGGGATGATCGTCGGCACGCCGGCCTACATGGCGCCGGAGCAGCTGCTCGGGGAGGATGTGGACGGACGCAGCGACCTGTACGCGGCGGGGGTGGTGCTGTACGAGTGCCTGACGGGCCGGCTGCCGTTCGCCGCCCAGTCGCCGATCTCGCTCATCGCCAAGCTGCTGCGCGACGACCCGGTGCCCCCCGCCGACCTCAACCCCGAGATCCCGCGGCCGCTGTCCGCGCTGATCGTGCAGCTCCTGGCCAAGAAGCCCGAGGAGCGCGCCGCCACGGCGGGCGGCCTCTCCAGGGTCCTCGCTTCGCTCGGCTGAGCGCGGCGCTCAGCGCGCCGGCGCCGCGGCCGGCCAGCTCCCGCCCAGCGCCTTGTAGAGCTGCACCGCGGCGATGAGCTGCCCGAGCTGGGCCTGGCTCGCCGCAAGCTGCGCGGTGAACAGGCTGCGCTGCGCGTCCAGCACGTCCAGGTAGTTCGACAACCCGGTGTTGTAGCGCAGCTCCGCCAGCTCGAGCGCCCGGCGGAGCGCCGCGGCCTGCGTTTCCTCCGCGGCCGCGACGTCCCGCGCCGCCCGCACGCCCGACAGCGCGTCGCCCGCCTCCTGCATCGCCGTCAGCACCGTCTGCCGGTAGATGGCCCCCGCCTGCTCGGCCCGCGCGCGCGCCGCCCGCGTCGCCTCGGCGAGCTGGCCGCCGGTGAACAGGGGCACCGAGATCCCGACCAGGGCCTGATAGACCCGCGCCTTGGACCCGAACGCCGCCCCCGGCGTCGTGGACTGCGAGCCATAGCTGCCCGTGATGCTGATGGTCGGCAGCCGCGCCGCCTCGGCCAGGCCGATCCGGGCCGTCGCCGCGCGGTAGTTCTGCGCCGCCTCCTCGACGTCGGGGCGCCGGGCCAGCAGGGCCGCGGGGATCGAGTCCGGCGCCACGACTGCCCGCGCCGCGGCCACCAGCGAGCCGCTCCGCGGAATCGGCACGGGCCCCTGCCCCAGCAGCACGTCCAGGGCGTGCTCCTGCTCCGCCTGGAGCTGGTCCACCTGCGCCAGGCGGGCCGCGGGCACCGCGACCTCGGCCTCGAACTGCCGCACGTCCAGCTCGGAGATCACGCCGCGGGCGTAGCGCTCCCGGGCCAGCGCCAGCGTCGCCTGCTCGGAGGCCAGCGTCTGCTGCGCGATCGCCCGCTCCTGGTCCAGCTCCAGGAGCTGCAGGTACCCGCTCGCCACGTCGCTCACCAGCGAGAGCACCGCCGCCCGCTCGGCCGCCTGGCGCGCGGCCACGTCGGCCCGCGCCGCCTCGAGTCCGCGGGTCACGCCCCAGAAGTTCATCTCCCAGGACACGTCGCCGGTGGCCCGCCACGCCGTGTACGGCGCGATCGCCAGGCTGCCGAACGCCACCTTGTTGCGCGACCAGCTGCCGTTCAGGCCGACGCTCGGGAACAGCGCCGAGCGCTCGACCCCGTACTCCGCCCGGTACTCGCGGATGCTGGCACGCGCCATCGCCAGCGTCTGGTTCTGCTGGAGCGCCGTCGCCACCAGCCGCTGCAGCGTGGTGTCGTGCAGCACGTCCAGCCAGCCGAGGTCGGTCAGCGAGTCCACCGGCAGCGCGCGGGCCCGCGCGGCGGGCACGGCGGCTTGCGCGGTATCGGCGGCGCGGGCCGCCGCCAGCGAGTCGAAGAACGCGCGCGTCGAATCGGCCATCCGGGGCGCGCCCACGCGCGCCCCCGCGCTCACGGGCGGGACCGGCCGGACCGACGGCCCGATGGCGCAGCCGGCCAGGAGACCCAGGCCCGCCACGGCCGCGAGGCGCCGCGTCATACGCCCTCCTCCGGGCCGGCCCCGGGGGCCGCGGCCCCTCCCCCTCCGGCCGCCCCCCCGCGGCCGCGCTCGGCCAGGCCACGGATCACCGTGAAGAACAGCGGGATGAAGAAGATGCCGATCGAGGTCGCCACCGCCATGCCGACGAACACCGTGGTGCCGATCGAGTGGCGGCTCATCGCCCCCGCCCCGCCCGCCACCACCAGCGGCGAGACGCCCAGGATGAACGCCAGCGACGTCATCAGGATGGGCCGCAGGCGGTCGTGCGCCGCCTGGATCGCCGCCTCCACCAGCGGCACGCCCTGCGCGCGCAGCTTGTTGGCGAACTCGACGATCAGGATCGCGTTCTTGGCGGCCAGGCCCACCACGGTGATCAGCCCGACCTGCACGTAGATGTCGCTGGGCTGGCCGCGGAGCCACACGCCGAGGTACGCCCCCAGCACGCCGAACGGCAGGCCGAGCAGCACGGCGAAGGGCAGCGACCAGCTGTCGTACTGCGCCGCCAGCACCAGGAAGACGATGATCAGGCCGAGGACGAGCACCGCGCCCGCCGCGCCGCTGGACGCGCGCTCCTGGTACGACTGCCCCGAATAGGCGAGCCCCAGGCCCTGCGAGGCGAACTGCGTGCGCATCAGGTTGTCCATCTCGCTCATCATCTCCCCGGTGCTGCGGCCAGGCTTCGGCGTCCCCGTCAGCAGGGTCGAGGTGAAGCCGTTGAACCGGGTGATCAGCGTCGGGGCCCCGCGGAACTCGGTCCGTGTCAGGGCCGAGACCGGGATCATGGCGCCCCGCGCGCCCTGCACGTACAGCCGCCCGATGTCCTCGGGCGTCTGCCGGAACTGCGGCTGGGCCTCGATCTGCACCCGGTAGGTCTTGCCGTACAGGTTGAAGTCGTTGACGTACAGCGTCGAGAGCAGCGCCTGGAGCGTGCCGTACAGGTCGCTGAGCTGCACGCCGCGCGCCATCGCGGCGGCGCGATCCACGTGCACATACAGCTGCGGCACGTTCGCCCGGAAGTTGTACTGCAGCGCCTGCACGGCCGGCAGCCGGTCGGCGGCCTGGACGAACTGCTGCAGCTCGCCGGCGAACTGGTCCACCGGCAGGTCGCTGCGGTCCTGGACGTTGGTCTCGACGCCGGCGGTGGCGCCGAGCCCCGGGATCTCGGGCAGGTTGAAGGCGAAGCCGATCGCGTCCGGCATCTGCATCATCCGGAAGGTCAGCCGCCGGGTGATGGCGTCGAGCGACTCGGTCTTCCCCCGCTGGCTCCACGGCTTCACCTGGACGAACATCACCGCGCTGTTGGTCTGGCTCGACCGGCTGAGGATGTCCAGGCCGGCCAGCGACACGATGTTCTGCACCGCCGGATCCTGGCGCAGGAAGCCCTCGACCCGCTGCACCACCGCCTCGGTGCGCTGCAGGGACGCGGCGTCCGGCAGGGTGATGGACACGGCGAAGTAGCCCTTGTCCTCGGTGGGGATGAACGACGTGGGCACGGCGTGCCACAGCAGCGCCGTCAGCGCGAGCACCACCCCGAAGGCCGCGAACGCGGCCCGCGGCCGGCGGATCGCCATCTGCACGCCGCGCACGTAGGTTCCGCGGCCCCGGTCGAACCAGCGGTTGAAGGCGCCGAACGGTCCGTGGGTGTGGGCCTCGGCGGCGTCCTTGAGGAGCAGGGCGCACAGCGTCGGCGTGAGCGTCAGGGCGACGAGCCCCGAGAGCACGACGGCGATGGCGATGGTGATGGCGAACTGCCGGAACAGCTCCCCCGTGACGCCGCCGGTGAACGCCACCGGCACGAACACCGCCACCAGCGAGAGCACGATCGCGATCAGGGCCGGCGCCACCTGCTGGATGCCGCGGTCGGCCGCGACGCGCGCCGGCACGTGCTCGGTGGCCATGATGCGCTCGACGTTCTCGATCACGACGATGGCGTCGTCCACCACGATGCCGATCGCCAGCACCAGGGCGAACAGGGTCAGCACGTTGATGGACATCCCCAGCAGATACAGGCCGAGGAAGGTGCCGACCACGCTCACGGGCACGGCCAGCATCGGGATGAGCGTGGCGCGCCAGCTCTGCAGGAACAGGAACACCACCAGCCCCACCAGCACCAGCGCCTCGAGCAGGGTGACGACCACCTCCCGGATCGAGGCCGTCACGAACGGCGTGGTGTCGAACGGCACGCTCAGCTTCATCCCGGGCGGCAGGCTCTTGGAGAGCTGCGCCATCCGCGCCACCACCGCGTCCCGGGTCCGGAGCGCGTTGGAGCCCGGGCGCAGGTACAGCAGCACCATCGCGACGGACTTCCCGTTGAGCCGCGCATCCGCGTCGTAGTTCTGGGAGCCCAGCACCGCCCGGCCGACGTCGCGCACCCGGATCAGCGAGCCGTCCGGCTCCGCCCGGATCACGATGTCGTTGAACTGCTGCGGCGTGGTGAGCCGGCCCATCGCCGTGACCGGGATGGTGAGCTGGGTGCCCGGCGGCGCCGGCTCGTCGCCCAGCCGCCCGGCGGGGTTGGTCGCGTTCTGCTCCTCGACCGCGCGCGCGACGTCGCTGACCGTGACGCCCAGGCGCGCCATCTTGTCCGGGTCGAGCTGGATCAGCATCGAGAACTGGAGGCCGCCGAAGGTCGTCGCGTTGCCGATCCCCGGCACGTTCTTCAGCTCGTCCTCGATGTACAGGTGCATGTAGTTGGTGAGGTAGGCCTCGTCGTACCGGTTGTCCTCCGACGTCAGCGCCACCCCGCCCAGGATGTCGGTGTTCGCCTTGACGATGCTGACCCCGATCTGCCGCACCGACGCCGGGAGCTGCGGCTCGGCGAGCTGCACGGCGTTCTGCACGTCCACCGCCGCCAGGTCCTGGTTGCGGTTGACGTCGAAGTAGATCGTCAGCGTCATCGTGCCGTCGCTCGAATTGGCCGACGTGTAGTACAGCATCCCCTGCAGGCCCGAGAGCTGCTCCTCGATCGGGGCCGCCACGGCCTCGGCCACGTCCTGCGCGGTCGCGCCGGGATACACCGCCGTCACCACGATGGCCGGCGGCGAGATCTGCGGGTAGCGGGAGATGGGCAGCAGGCGGATCGCCACCACGCCCATGAGCGTGATGATGGCCGACAGCACCCCGGCCAGCACCGGCCGGCGGAGGAAGTAGTACTTCGGCTGGTACCGCGCGGGAGCCGGCGCGCTCACCGGGCGGCCCCGGGCCGCCGCGGGCCCGCGGGCCGCGCGGGGTTGCCCGGCGCCGTGCCGGAACCGGATCCCGCTCCGCCCGCCGGGCCGGCGCCGGCCGCCCCGGCGCTGTCGGCCAGCGGCATCGGGTTCACCGGCCGCCCCGGCATGACCTTCTGCACGCCGTCCACCACGACCCGGTCACCGGGCTCCAGCCCCTGGTTGATGATCCACAGGCCGCCGGACCACGGGCCCACCGTCACATTGCGGATGGAGGCGACGTTCCCCGGCCCCACCACGTACACGTACTGGCGCCCCAGCGCCGTCTGCACCGCCCGCTCCGGCACCGCGATCGCCTTGTCGAGCTGGAAGCCCACGAGCCGCACCGTGACGAACTCGCCCGGCACCAGCAGCAGGTCCGGGTTCTGGAACACCGCGCGGAACTCCTCCGTGCCCGTAGCCGAGTCCAAAGCCGGCGCGACGTAGTCGAGCCGCCCGGTGCGCGGCAGCACCGTGCTGTCGGGCAGGATGACCTCCACCCTGAGGCCGCTCCCCGGCTCGATCAGCGCCCGCCAGCGCGGGTTCTCGCGCCACTCGAGCAGGTCCTGGGACGACGGCTGGAACGACACGTACACCGGATCCACCCGGTCAATCGTCGTCAGCAGGTCGGCCGGGCCGGTGACCCGCGCCCCCACGTCGAGCAGCGTCCGCCCCACCCGCCCCGGGATCTCCGCCACCACCCGCGTGTCGGCCAGGTCCTTCTTCGCCGCGTCCAGCGCCGCCTGCGCCGCCTGGAGCGTGAACCGCGCGTTGTCCACGTCCTGCTGCGCCACGGCGTGCTGCGCCAGCAGGGGCGCCATCCGGTCGTAGGTCCGCTGGGCGCTCTCGAAGTGCGCCTCGGCGCTCCGGTACGCCGCCTCGTACAGCGTCGTATCAATCCGGTAGAGGAGCTGGCCCGGCTGGACGCTCGAGCCCTCGACGAACGGCCGCTGCTCGATGATCCCGGACACCCGCGCCCGCACCTGCACGCTGCGGTACGGCTCCACCTCGCCGGGGAACACGAACGCCTCCGCGATCGCCCGGCGCGCCACCGTCAACACCGTCACCTCGGCCGGCGGAAAACCGCCGCGGGGCGCCGCGTCGCCGTGACAGCCGGCCAGCGCCACCGCGGCTCCCGCGAGCAGCGCCAGAGGAACACCACGCCTGCGTCCGTTCCGCCGAATCACACCGCCTCCCGTCAACGCGACCTCTTGACCGTCAAGACCCCTTCGCTGTGACACCACGCCGCGCCCTCCCCCTGCCCCCGCTCGCGGCCGCGGCTACCATACCGCCGGTTCGGTCGCAGGTTCCCCGTCTCCGCCCCCGCATGTCCGACCCTCGAACTCAGCTTGCCGCGCGCGTCCCCAGCCGGCGAACCCGGCGGCCCGAGGTGAGCCGCGCCGACAGGAGGCCCGACACCTCCTCGACCGCTTCCCGGTTCACCGACAGCAGATGGTGCTGGCCCTCGTGGCGCACGGTCAGCAGCCCGGCCTCGTCCAGTTGGCGCACGTGGTGCGAGACGGTCGGCTGGGTGACCGCGAACCGGCGGCCCAGCTCGCCACACGACATCTCCCCCGCCTGCGCCAGCTCGCGGACGATGCCGAACCGCGTGGGGTCCGCGAGGGCCTTCAGCGCTCGCACCAGGCGCGCATCGTCCATGGCGGAGTTCTGGTTCATGGCTGGTTCATGTATAGATATATGTCTAACCATCAAACCTCCGCCGCGCAACGGGAGCCCGGCGGCTGACGCGGCGCGCGCGCACCGGTATGTTCCTCGCACCGGCCGCGGGGGCTGCGCCACGGCCGGCCCCGGCGGAGGGCGCGATGGCGAAGGCCAAGGAGAAGCAACCCAAGCCCGCCTCACGGAGGCGGCGGCGGAAGGCGGAGGCCGACTCGCGTGGCCTGGCGGCCGGCGAGCTCGCGGCCGGCACGCCGCCGGCCGCGGCCGCGGAGCTGGCCGCCGCCATCAACGGCCAGGGCGGGGCCGCGCTGGCGGTGTTCCGGGATCCGCTGG
>JAJYLI010000213.1 GCA_021787855.1 bacterium
TCGGCGTGGCCGTGACCGCGATGACCAGATGAGCGCGCTTCCGGACGTCGAGGGCGCGAGGCTGGCGCCGACGCTCGTGGGCGCGGACATTGCGGTACCCCTTGTCACCGGCGCCTCACGGCGGTACGTGAACCTCGACTACGCGGCGAGCACGCCGGCGCTCACCGAGGTCGCCCAGGCGGTCGCCGAGTTTCTCCCCTGGTACAGCAGCGTGCACCGCGGCGCCGGCTTCAAGTCGCAGGTGGCGACCGCCGCCTACGAGGGAGCCCGGGAGGAGGTACGCCGGTTCTTCGGGGCGCGCCTCGACGACGCGGTGCTCTTCGTCCGCAACACCACCGACGCGATCAACCTGCTCGCCTCCGCGCTGCCGGAGCGGACCGAGGTGCTCGCGTTCGGGGCGGAGCATCACGCGGACATGCTGCCCTGGCGTCGGCGCGGCCTCGAGGTCACGTACCTGGCGATTCCCACGAGCCCGGCGGGCGTGCTGGACCAGCTGGAAACCGCGCTGCGGCGGTCGCACAGCGGTCCCCGCCTGGTCGCGGTGACCGGTGCGTCCAACGTGACCGGCGAGGTATGGCCGATCCCCGAGCTGGCGGCCCTGGCGCACGCGAACGGGGCTCGAGTGCTGCTCGATGGCGCCCAGCTGGCGCCCCACTTTCCGATCGACGTGACCGCCTGGGGTGTGGATTACCTCGCCGTCTCTGGCCACAAGATGTACGCACCCTTTGGGGCCGGCGCACTCCTCGGCCGTCCCGACTGGCTGACCAACGACGCCCCCTATCTGCGGGGCGGGGGAGCGGTCGACTTCGTGACCCTCGACAGCGTGCTCTGGGCGGCGCTGCCGGAGCGCCAGGAGGCGGGCTCGCCGAACGTGGTGGGGGCGGTCGCGATGGGGGCCGCGTGTCGGGCGCTGGCCGGCTACGGGATGGCGCACCTGGCCGACGAAGAACTAGCCCTGGCCGCCTATGCGCGCAACCGTCTGGCCACCATCCCGGGCCTCGAGCTGTACGCGCTGTGGGACGTCGGGGCTCCACGGCTCGGGATCGTCGCCTTCAACCTGCGGGGGTACTGGCACAGCGAGCTGGCCGCCATCCTGAGCGCCGAACATGCGGTCGGCGTGCGACACGGGTGCTTCTGCGCGCACCCGCTCGTGCTGCATCTGCTGCGGATTGCCCCCTCCGAGGCGGGCGTCATCCGGGCCGAGATCGCGGGCGGGGACCGGGGCCACGTCCCGGGCGCGGTCCGCGCGAGCATGGGCTTGGGGACCACCCGGGCGGATGTCGATGCCCTGCACGCCGCCCTGGCGTCGCTGGCAGCGAGCGGACCAGGCTGGCGCTACCGATTGGATCGGACGACTGGCGAGTACCTGCCGGAGCCGGAACCGCGCACCTGGCCGACGCTGCCCATCGCCTTGAGCGGCAGCGCGGGCGTTCACGGCGAGAGTTCGTAATCCGGGTGTAGAGGAGGAGGCCGAGCCCGCATGAGTAGCCTGCAGCAGTCCACCGGTGGCCGCCACGACGCGGCGCCTTCGGGAACCGGCACGCCGCCGCGCCTGTCGTCCCGCGAGCGCCTGGCCGCCGTCCTCGCCGGCGAGGAGCCCGATCGGGTGCCGGTGAGCTTCTGGCACCACTTCCCGGGTCGCGATCACACCCCCGAGCTGCTGGCCGACGCCACCGTCGAGTTCTACCGGCGCTATGCCGTCGATCTCATCAAGCTCATGCCCACCGGCATGTACTCGGTGATCGACTACGGGGTGACGGTGCGTCCCTCGGCCGACGACATCGGCACCACCCTGTACGCCGCGGGCCCCATCCGCCAGGACGCGGACTGGGCGCTGCTGCCTGCCGCCTCGCCCGAGCGCGGCACCCTCCGCCAGCACGTCGCGGTCGTGCAACAGGTACGCGCGCGGGTGGGCCCCGAGGTCCCGCTGGTGCAGACCATCTTTAGTCCGCTCACCATGGCCGCCAAGATCGTGGGGACCCCGAACGCCGCCCCGGAGTTCGAGGATGAGGCCCGGGCCGCCGCCGCCCTGACCCGCCTCGCCGACGACGTGATCGCGTTCGCCGAGGCATGTCTCGCCGCGGGCGCCGACGGGTTCTACTTCGCCACGCAGCTGGCGGGCGAGGGTGGTGCCGACACGTACGCCCGGTGGGGTGTCCCCTACGACCTGCGGGTGCTGGAGGCACTGCGAGCCCGCGCCTGGCTCCTGATCCTGCATCTCCACGGCGAGCGCCCCCTGCTCGAGCTGGCGGACCGCTATCCGGTGGACATCGTGAGCTGGGAGGACCGCGAGACCGAGCCCTCGCTGGCGGAGGGGCTCGGGCGCACCCGCCGCTGTCTCATGGGCGGCGTGCACCGCGGGTCGGAGCGGTTGGTGCACGGGACGCCGGATGCAGTGCGCGCGGAGGTGGCCGATGCGATCCGCCAGACCGGCGGCCGTCACCTGATCGTGGCACCTGGCTGCGTGGCGCCGGTCTCGTCGGCCGATGCGCTGCTCAACGCGGTGCTCGACGCGGCGATCGACGCAGCGATCGACGCAGGATCGACGCGATGAACGCGTCCCACAGGTCAGCCTGGCTTCGCGCCGGCTGGGCGCGCTGAGCATGGACATCTTTCTGAACTCGATCGGGTTCGGACTGGTCACCGCCTCGATCCTGGCCCTGGCGGCGGTGGGATTGACCCTGCAGTTCGGGATGACCAACTACGTCAACTTCGCCTATGGCGACTTCATGACCCTGGGGGCGTACCTCACCTGGACCCTCAACGTCGGCCTCGGGTGGCCCTTCTGGCCGGCGCTCTTCGTGGGCGCCCTGCTCATGGCCATCCCGGTGGTGGCCATCAGTCGCTTCGTGCTCGATCCCTTCACCCGTCGGGCGGGGCCCACGTTCCACATCCTGATCGTGACCTTCGCGGTCTCGCTCATCCTCTCGAACGTGATCCTGGCCATCTGGGGCGGCGACATCCACAACTACAACATCGGGGTGGACACGCCGGTCAATCTGGGTCCCTTCCTCTTGTCGGCGCAGCAACTCGCGGTCATCGGGCTGGCGATCGTGGTAATGGCGGCCATCCACCTGCTGCTCACCCGCACCCGGCTCGGCAAGGCGATGCGCGCGATCTCCGACGACAAGAGCCTGGCCGAGGTGACCGGCATTCCCACCCAGCGGGTGACCACCATCGTGTGGGTCCTCTCCGGCGTCCTGGCGGGCCTGGCCGGCGGGGTGCTGGCCCTGAACGTCGGCTCGTTCGATCCCAACGTGGGGGTCACCTTCCTCTTCGTGATCTTCGCCGCGGTCGTGTTCGGCGGGATCGGCCGGCCCTACGGGGCGATGGCTGGGGCGGTGGTGATCGGCCTCGTGGTGGAGATCTCCGCCGTCTTCATCCCCTCCGCCTACAAGCTCGACGTGGCCTTCCTGGTGCTGGTGGCGGTGCTG
>JAJYLI010000214.1 GCA_021787855.1 bacterium
GAGGAGCGGTTCGCGCGTCAGTCCTGGCGGGCGCCGCAGCGGCGACAGAACCGGGCGCTGGCGGAGAGCGGCAGCCCGCAGCCCTGGCACGCCTGGATGCCCGAGCCGGGGCGTGTCACGAGATCGCGCGTGGACTCCTCCCACACGCTGCGCGTGATCCGCGAGGACACCTGGGATTGGGCACTTTCCCGGCGCCGGAGTCGCCAGCCCATCCCTGTCGTGGGGCCGGCGCCGCGCTCGGCCGGCGATGGCGGCCAGCCGACCGGCCCGGTGGGTGCCTCTTCGGGGGCCACCACCTGCCAGGGCGCCGTTCCCGGTGCGGGGGACTGCGGCGGGTGCAACGGGACGCGCGGGCTCGCGGCCGGGGGCTGTCCTGCGGGCAATGCGGCGCCGGCTTCGGGCACCTGCGCGTCGGCTTCCGCCGGCGTGCTCTCGACGGCGACTGGTTCCTCGACGGCTGCCTCGGCCCCGACCGCGGCCGGCTCCTCGGCCTCGACCGCGGCTGGCTCCTCGGCCTCGACCGCGGGGGCCTGCCCCTCGCCCGCGAGCGCGGCTTCGGCCACGACCGGGGCCCGTTCCTCGACGGCTGCCTCGGCCTCGACCGCGGCCGGCTCCTCGGCCACGACCGCGGCCTCGGCCACGACCGGCCCCTCGGCCTGGGCCGCGGGCGCCTCCGGCCCGGCGATGGGTGCGGCACTCGGCGTTGCGGCTTCGACCACCGGCACCTCGGGCACCGGCGCCTGCGCCTCGATTGCCGGGAGGGCGGCCTCGGGCTCCGGCGCAGTCGCGACGGCTTCGGGCGCCTCTGCTGTGACGGCTGCCTCCGCCTCCACGGTCTCCGCGGCAGCGGCCGCCGCCAGGCCTGTCCCGGCCCGCGTCTCATCGGCCGGGACGGGTGCTGCCTCCGCGGCTGCGGCCTCGCCGGCCGTGGCCTCTGCGGGGGCCTCGGCGGCCGAGGTCCCGGCGAACCCCGGCACCTCGACGGCTGTCTCCGCCGTCGCGGCGGCTGCCACATCCGACGACGGCCAGCCGAGCACGTCCACGGTGGCCGGCTCCAGCTCCGCCTGGGCGATCAGCGACGCGGCGGACGCCTCCGCCTCGATACGGTCCAGCCTCGCCTGCAGCTCGCGGAGCTCGAGCGGGTCCGGTACGCCGGGCATGGGCGCGCACGTGCGGCACTTGCCCGCGGCCTCGTTCCAGCAGTCGCGGCAGGTGTACTGCCGGCACGAGAAGCAGAAGTTGAAGGTGTCGTGGAACGCCTGGAGCTGGATGCCGGACGCCTTGCGCTCCCGGTCGCGCCGGGCCTCGGCGAGGGCTTCGTCGAGGCTCTCGTCGGAGGTGAGGTAGTTGCGGAGCCCCCGGGCCAGCGTCGAGGCGCGCGAGAGCGGTCCGCCCGAGGGAGGGGCGGATTCGAACGTGAACTTGGCACCGCATCGCTCGCAGAACGACTCGGTGAGGATCTCGGTCATCCGGTGAGTTGTCCCCGCTTGTGCAGAGCAGGATACAGACTACCGTTCCGCGTGCGTTCGTCACCCCAGACGACGGTCGCCGTCGGACCTCCCCAAACGTCCTCCCGGGCGCGGTGCGCGAGGGTGGGGAAGCGGCCCGTGATGCTGCACGCACCCGCCGCGCAACCGGCTGATGGTGCCCGCGCGGCCACGAGAGGTCACGGGGCCGCCGATCTCCGGTGCTAGACTCGGCCATCCGATGAGCCGTCCACTCGCCGCGCTCGAGCGGTTCTTCGAGCGCATCTTCGAGCGTCCAGCCGCGCGGCTGTTCGGGACCCGCGTGGAGCCCGTGCAGGTGCGACACCGGCTCGAGCGGGCGATGGACGCGGCACCTCGCGGCCCGGGCGGCACGACGCCGGGGCGCTACCTCGTCCGGGTCAACCCGGGAGACCTCGCCGGACTGGGCGACGCTGTGCCGTCCTTCGTGGCGTCTCTCGTCGCCCACGCGCGCGCTCGCGGCTACAGGCTCCCCGCCCGGCCCGTGGTCGAGCTCGCCGGCGACCCATCGATCGCTCCTGGCGATTTCGACGTCCGGCCCGTGGTCGCCGCGGCGGGCCCCGCGGCGCCGCTGGCGCAGCGTGGCGCGGCAGGCGCTCCGTCGCCGGGCGTCTCGACGGAGGCGCCCCCCGAGGCGACGATGGTCTTCGAGGCGCCGGTCTCCCGCGTGCCGCGCGCGGTGCTGCTGGTGGAGACACCCGGCGAGCCGGTGCGCGCCTACGCGGTCCGGGCGGCCAGCATCCGGCTGGGGCGGGGATCCGAGAACGAGCTCGACCTGCCCGACTCGCGCGTGTCGCGCGCCCACGGCCTGCTGTCGGCCCGCCAGGGCGGCCTCGTGTACGCGGATCTCGGGAGCACGAACGGATCCTTCGTGAACGGCAGCCGCGTCGGCGAGGTGGCCCTGGGGCCGGGCGACGTGCTGCGGGTGGGCGACACCACCATCACCGTCAGCCAGGGATCATGACGCTTCCCGCCGGCCTCGACGCGGTCGCGCTGAGCCTGTGGCTGCTGCGCATCGCCTTCCTGGGCGCCCTGTACCTCTTCCTCCTGGCCGTCGCCCGCCTCCTCGTGCGCGACCTGCGCACCGCGTCCGAGACGGGACCCGCGGAACTGGGCCGGCTGGTCGTGGTGGCCTCCTTCGAGAACGGGCCGCCGACCGGGGCCTCGTACGCGCTCGATGCGGTCACCACGATCGGGCGCGACGTCAACAACACGATCTCCGTCGACGATCCCTTCGTCTCCTCCGACCACGCGGTGCTGACGTTCCGGGGACGGCGCTGGTACCTGGAGGACCGCGGGAGCACCAACGGCACGTTCCTGAACGGTGCCCCGCTGGCCGGGATCGCGCCGCTGGGCTTCGGCGACGAGGTGCAGGTGGGCCGGCTTCGGGTCCGCCTGGACCGCCCGCGCCCGTCCAAACCCGCATGAGCGGCTCCTGGGCCGTCGCGGGCCGGAGCCGGCCGGTGGTGCGCCCGAGCCTGCGGCGCCGCGAGCTCGGCCTCCTGCTGCTCGTGGCGCTCGCCCTCCTGCTCGGGCGGGCGTCCCTCTCGTCCACGCTGGCCGGTCGTCCGGAGCTGGGCGATCTCCGGCTGGTGGGCATCTACCTGGTCGCGGTCCTCGCGGTGCACGCGGGATTCGTGCTGGCCGGCCGCCGCGTGGACCAGATCCTGCTCCCCACAGTGGCGCTCCTTGGCGGGCTGTCGCTGCTGGTCATGGAGCGTCTGCCGCAGGACCTCGTGGTCCAGCAGATCGCCGGCCACGCGCTGGGGCTCGCGCAGCTGCAGCTCGGCTGGCTGCTCCTCTCGCTGGCGGTGGTGGCCGTCCTCGCGATCGCGGTCCGCAGCGACAACTGGCTGCGGCTCTACAAGTACACGTGGGCGGCCGCCGGGATCGCGCTCCTGCTGGCCGTCTTCATCTTCGGCCGGGACG
>JAJYLI010000215.1 GCA_021787855.1 bacterium
GGCGGCGGCCCCGCCCATGGCGCCGACCCCGGTGCCGGGCGCGCCCCTGGTGCCCCGGGAGCGCGGCGGCGGGATCCCCACGCCGGTCGGCCGGCCGATCTCGGCGCGGCCCAAGCCGGTGGCCTCGGCCGTGCCCGGCGCCGGCGCGATCCCGCCGCGCCCCGTGGCCTCGGCGGCCCCGGGCGGTGTGACCGAGGACCGCCGGCACGACAAGAAGAAGCGCAAGAAGGGCAAGAAGTGGACGGTGGACCAGGAGGCGGTGGCCGAGAACGTGGCCCGCACCCTGGCCACGATCCGCGGTCCGTCGCGCCGCGGCCCGCGCCGCCGCGACGACGAGCCCAGCTTCCGCGACCTGGAGGCCCAGCGCGTCGCCGACGAGAAGGAGAAGGAGAAGACCCTGGTCCGGGTCAACGAGTTCATCTCCGTCTCGGAGCTGGCGGAGATCCTCAAGGTCCCGGCGTCGCAGATCGTCGCGTTCGCGTTCAAGGAGCTGGGGATGATGGTCACCGTCAACCAGCGCCTCGACTTCGACCAGATCGAGCTGATCTGCTCCGAGTACGGCTTCCAGGCCGTGCGCGAGGAGGAGTACGCGGCCGACGAGACGGCGGCACCCGAGCCCGAGACGGAAGAGAACCTCCAGGGCCGGCCGCCGATCGTGACCGTCATGGGCCACGTGGACCACGGCAAGACCTCCCTGCTGGACTTCGTCCGCAAGACCAACGTCATCGCGGGCGAGGCGGGCGGGATCACCCAGCACATCGGCGCCTACAACGTCCAGTTCGGCGGCGGCCGCCGTGTGACCTTCCTCGACACCCCGGGCCACGAGGCGTTCACCGCCATGCGCGCCCGCGGCGCCCAGGTCACCGACCTGGTGGTGCTGGTGGTGGCCGCCGACGACCAGGTGATGCCGCAGACCATCGAGGCCATCAGCCACGCCAAGAACGCCGGCGTGCCGCTGGTGGTGGCGATCAACAAGATTGATCTGCCCACGGCCAACGTGGACAAGGTCAAGCGCGACCTGCTGCAGCACGGGGTGGTGCTCGAGGAGTTCGGCGGCCAGACGCTGGCGACGCCGATCTCCGCCAAGCTGGGCACCAACGTGGACAAGCTGCTGGAGCAGATCCTGCTCCAGGCGGAGCTGCTGGACCTGAAGGCCAACCCCGACAAGCCGGCCACCGGCACGGTGCTGGAGGCGGCCCTGGATCCGGGCAAGGGCCCGGTCGCGACCGTGCTGGTGACGGCCGGCACCCTCAAGACCGGCGACGACTTCATCTGCGGCGCGCATTCCGGCCGGGTGCGCGCGATGTTCGACGAGCGCGGCCGCACGGTCAAGGACGTCGGCCCCTCCACCCCGGTGCAGGTGCTCGGCTTCGAGGGCATCCCCGAGGCGGGCGACTCCTTCGCCGTGGTGGCCGACAGCGCCCTGGCGCGCGAGACGGCGCAGAAGCGCCAGCGCCTGGACCGCGAGGCGCAGTACCGCCGCGGCAGCCGCGCGGGGGTGTCGCTGGAGGAGTTCTTCCAGAAGAAGGACGAGGCGGCGGGCGCGGCGCTGCGCGTCATCATCAAGGCCGACCAGGGCGGGCCGGCGGAGGCGCTGGCCGACGCGCTGGGCCAGCTCTCGACGGCCGAGGTGAAGGTGGAGGTGGTGCACCGCGGCGTGGGCGCGATCAACGAGAGCGACGTGCTGCTGGCCAAGGCGTCGCAGGCCATCGTCATCGGCTTCCACGTGCGGCCCGACAGCAACGCGCGGGCGGCGGCGGAGCGCGAGCACGTGGACATCCGCGCCTACCGGATCATCTACGAGGCGGTCGAGGAGGTGAAGGCCGCCCTGGAAGGCCTGCTGAAGCCGATGGAGCGCGAGGTGGTGGTCGGCGAGGCGGAGGTCCGGCAGCTGTTCAAGATCTCGGGCCTGGGCACGATCGCCGGCAGCTACGTCAAGAGCGGCGTCATCCAGCGCGGCGCGAAGGCGCGGGTGCTGCGGGACGGCGTGGTGGTCTACAGCGGCGGCTTCGGCTCGCTGCGGCGCTTCAAGGACGACGTGCGGGAGGTCAAGGACGGGCTGGAGTGCGGCATCGGGATCGAGAACTTCAACGACCTCAAGGTCGGGGACGTGATCGAGGCCTTCAAGGTCGAGAGCGTGGCCCGCAGCCTGGAGTCGGCGGGGCCGGCGCGGACGGCGTAGCGCGGTGGTCGTCGCGGTGCGGAGCTGGGAGCTGCAGCTGGCGGGCTGCCAGTCGCTCAAGGACAAGCGGCGGGTGCTGCGGAGCCTCAAGGACCGGCTGCACCGGCAGTTCAACGTGTCGGCGGCCGAGGTGGATCATCAGGACGAGTGGCAGCGGGCGGCCCTGGCGTGCGGCGTGGTGACGACGGACCGCCGGCACGCGGAGGAGGTGCTGGGCTCGTGCGACCGGCTGGTCGCGGGCGAGCCGCTGGCGCACGTCGTCTCGACGGAGATCGCGTTCGTATGAGCCGCACCCCGGGACGGCGGCCCCGGCGCGTCGGCGAGGCCATCCGCGAGGCGGTGGCGGAATTCCTCACGGAGCAGGCGCGCGACCCCCGGATCGGCCTGGTGACGGTCACCGGCGTGCAGGTGACGGCGGACCTGAAGCGCGCGGTGGTGCACGTGATGGCGCACGGCGACGCGGAGGCGCAGGAGCGGAGCCGCCGGGCGCTGGAGCACGCGGCCGGCGCGATGCGCCGGACGCTGGGCGGCCGGCTGCGCCTGAAGACGCTGCCGGAGCTGGCGTTCGAGCTGGACCGGGAGCTGGAGCGCGCGGCGCGCCTGGATCGGCTGCTGGCCTCGCTCCACCAGGGCGAGATGCCGGGCTGCTGAAGTGAGCGGCCGCGAGGAGAGCCCGGCGCGCGGGGCGGTGGCGGGCGCGCGCGCCGACGGGTTCCTCCTGGTGGACAAGCCCGCCGGCCCCACGTCGCACGACGTGGTCGCGGCGGCGCGCCGGGTGCTGGGCAGCAGGCGGGTCGGGCACGCCGGCACGCTGGATCCGGCGGCCACGGGCCTGCTGGTGGTGCTGGCGGGGCGCGCGACGCGGCTGGCCCGGTTTCTGGCGCCGCTGGTGAAGGCGTACCGGGGCACCATCCGCTTCGGGCTGGAGACGGCCAGCGACGACGCCACGGGCGAGCCGCTGGAGCGCGACGAGAGCTGGCGGGGGCTGGACCGGTCCGCCGTCGAGGCCGCCCTGGCGCGGATCGCGGCGCGGCCCACGCAGGTGCCGCCGCGGATCTCGGCCAAGCAGGTGGGGGGCGAGCGGGCCTACCGGCTCGCGCGGCGCGGCGCGGCGCCGGCGCTGGCGCCGGTGCCGGTGACGATCCACGCGCTGGCCGCCGTGGGCGGCGACTGGAGCCGGGGGCTGCTGGAGGTGGACGTGCGCTGCGGGGCCGGCACGTACGTGCGGGCCATCGCGCGCGAC
>JAJYLI010000216.1 GCA_021787855.1 bacterium
TCGGATTCCTGGCCCCACAGGTTGGGGGCCACCGGGGTGGGCTCCGGGCCGAGCGGCGTGTCGAACGAGTCGGCCAGGCTGTGCGCCGCGTCGGTGGAGAGGACGATGGTCCGGTAGCCGCGCGCGGCTGCCAGGAGCCCCGTCGCAGCGGCGACGCTGGTCTTCCCCACGCCGCCCTTGCCCGTGTAGACGATGATGCGCGCCATGCCGCCTCCAGTTGCGGAGGCGATCGTACCGCGGGCTGCCCGGACCGGCCTCAGGCGCTCTCGAGCGCCGCGCCCTCGACGCACGCGGCGAAGACGCCGAGCGCCGCCAGGTGCACCAGGTCCCGGCGGCGCCGCACCGTCCAGGCCACCAGGTCCAGCCCCAGGAGACGGGCACGCTCCGCTCCCGCCGGGTCGATGGCCGTCCAGCGCGCGGCGATCCCGGTGCAGCCCAGGTCGCGCGCCAGCTCGAGCGTGCGTGCGCCCAGGTCGTCGGCGTTGAGCCAGCAGCGCCAGCCCGGCTCGAGCGCACGGACGTGGGCCAGCACCGCCGGCTCGAACGAGGAGACCGCGGCGCGGCCCGGCGCGGGCCCCCGCGCGTGCCGGAGCTGTGCCACCACCGCGGCCGCCACGTCGTCCTTCAACTCGACATCCAGGAACGCCGTCGCAGGGACGCGGGCCAGGACCTCGGCCAGGGTGGGGACACCGAGCGCGGCCAGCGTGGCCGGATCCAGGTCGGCTGCCCGGGCCGGGCGACCCTGGACGCGTACCAGCGTCGCGTCGTGCAGGACGATCGGCGTGCCGTCGCGCGCGGCGCGGACGTCGAACTCGATGCCGTCACAGCCCTCGACGGCCAGCGCGGCGTCGAAGGCGGCGAGCGTGTTCTCGGGCGCGCGGCGGTGATCCCCCCGGTGCGCCAGGCGCAGCGGTGCTGCCATTGCCGCAGTCTCGCACCGGGCGTGACGACGGACAACCGCGCTCGCCGCGGATCGCCCGGCCTGCCTGCCCGGTCGGGTAGCGCGGTTCGGAACCAACGGCCCTTGGGCGCCGCATGGCCGGCGGCGAACCTGACGGAGTCCCAGCATTCCCCTGCTGGACGGGCGCGCGAGGAGGCCGAGGAGCCGAAGGCGGAAGGCCGTCGACACCTCGGTCTCTTTGCATGCTCAGCGCTCGGACCAGAAGCGGATGCCGTCCAGCACCCCCGCGGCGAACGCCAGTGGCGAGCGGTACACGTCGCCGTCGACGACCGCGTCCAGCTCCGGGAGCGCGTTGGCCACGAGCGTCCCGCGGAAGCCCGCCGAGAGCAGGTCGGCATCGTTGCCGGAGTCGCCGAAGGCCAGGACATCGTGCGCCGGCAGGGACCAGGCATCTGCCAGGAAGCGGGCGGCGGGCCCCTTGCCGGCGCCCGGCGGGATCACGTCCAGGAAGCGGCCGGCGCTGTAGACGAGCCTGGCGGGGATCCCGCGCCGGGCGAGCGCCTGCCGGATCGCCGCCAGGTCCCGCTCCTCCAGTTGCAGCGTGTCGTAGCTGGCCTTGCGGCGCGTCTGGTGCACCGGATCCTGGGCCTCCAGCCCGGGGTATCCGGCCAGCGCCTCGCGCACGTGGTCGGCGCTCCAGTTGCCGAACCGTTCGAGCCACCCCGGCCACGGCCGCCAGCCCGACGCCCCGCCCGTGCCGGCAACGTGGATCTCGGTGCCGACACCGGTGATGACGGCATCCGGCTCCGGCAGCCGCCCGGCCGCGATCAGCTCGCACACGGCGGCCACGCTGCGGCCGGAGGCGTAGACCAGTCGCAGCCGGTCCCGGCGGCCGCCGACCCAGTCGCGGAACGTGGCGAGCGCCTCGTCGTCGCCCAGCAGCGTCCCGTCGAGGTCCGTCACGATCATCCGTCGCCGCCCGGTCGCCACCGGGGACGGAGCGGGGCGCGCGCTCACCCGGCGAGATCCATCCGCCGCAGCGCGCGGGCGTCCCCGT
The DNA here is from genome assembly GCA_021787855.1 of bacterium. Taxonomy (GTDB): domain Bacteria; phylum Gemmatimonadota; class Gemmatimonadetes; order Gemmatimonadales; family JACORV01; genus Fen-1245. Next base: position 1,959 of record JAJYLI010000216.1, read on the forward strand.
GGTGCCGCCCGGCCGCCCGTATCAGCCGATCGAGTTCCGCGGCGATCGCGCTCCAGGTGAACGCGGTGCGGACGCGGCGTGCCCCGGACCGCGCCAGGCGCTGCGCGATCCGCGGATAGCGCAGGACCGTCGCGATCGCCAGGCCGAAGGCGGGCGGATCGAGAGGATCCGCGTAGATCGCCTGGGTCCCGTAGGTGACCATCTCCCAGAGCCCGCCCGCCGTGGTGACCACCGCCGGTGTCCCGCAGGCCATCGCCTCCACGGCCGTCATCCCGAACGGCTCGTATCGGCTGCTCAGCGCGAAGACGTCGGCCATCCGGTACGTGTCCGCCAGCGCGTCGTCGGGCACGTAGTCGTGCACGTCCACGCGATCGGCGATCCCGAGCTCCGCCGTCAGGGCCCGCAGGTCGTCCACCTGCCGCGCCTCACCCGGGGTCGGGCTGGTGGACCCGACGGCCAGGAGCAGCCGCGCGTCGGGCACGCGCTGGAGGACGGCCGGCATGGCCCGCAGGAGCAGGTCGTAGCCCTTGTTGGCCGCGACCCGCCCGAGCGCCAGCACCAGCGGGCCCTCGATGCCCGCCCCCCGCCGCAGCTCGGCGCGCCTCCGCGGCGAGACCGGGAAGAAGCGCGACGCGTCGTACCCGGCGGGCACCACCGCGATCCGCCGGGGATCCACGCGGTATGGATCGACCACGAGCAGCTCGCGCTGCTGGGGGCTGGTGGCGACCACCGCCTCCGCGGCGTGGCAGATCGACCGCTCCTCCCGGATGCGGCGCGCGAAGTTGTACTGCCGGTCCAGGTCGGCAGGATCGCCGTCCATGCTGTCGCGCTTCCACGCACCGAGCGAGTGCGGCGTGTGGAGATGCGGGATCGCGAGAAGCCGGGCGAGCGCGGTGCCGGCGAGGCCGGCGTCCCAGTAGTGGCTGTCGATCGCAGCGTAGACGAGCCCATGGCGCCGGATGAAGGCGTGCGCCGCGGAGACCCACTCCGGGACCGCCTCGCACATCCACTCCTTGCGGATGAGGTGCGGCCCTCCGGCCGGGATGCGCACGATGCGCACGCCCTCGCCCAGCGGTTCGACCGCCGGCTGGTCCTCGAAGCGGCGCGTGAAGATGTCGACCGCGTACCCCAGCCCCGCGAGCCGCCGCGACAGCTCCAGGACGTAGACGACCTGGCCGCCGGTGTCGGGACGACCGAGCTCGGGGTGCCCGGACACATAGCCGTGCAGGGACAGCATCATGATCCGGGAGGTGCCATCTGTCGGCATGGCCATCCTTTCCCGCTGCGCGGACGCTCCCGCAGCGTGATTCCAGCGACAGTGGCGCAAATAGTAACCTTATGGAAACAATCTGTCGACCCGGAGGGACCGATCATCGAACAGGGACGCCCGCGGCTGCACCTCACGCCGCCGACTGGCTGGATGAACGACCCGAACGGACTGGGGTTCCAC